>NZ_VCKW01000028.1 GCF_005889715.1 Actinomadura soli | reverse complement strand
GAACGGGTCGCGGGCGGTGCGGGGGAGGTCGGTCAGCCGGTTCGGCCGCTGGTGAGCGGGTCCTCGCGGCGCACGTCGATGACCTGGCCGGTGAGGCCGGACAGCAGCACGTTCAGGGACGTCCTTGCCACCTGGTCGGCGCTGAGCAGGGTGTGCGGGGGCTCTTCGCCGAAGGCCCGCGTCCGCATCGGGGTGCTCGTCCGCTCCGGGTTGATGCAGTTGATGCGCACGCCGTCGGCCGACCACTCGTCCGCGAGGGCCTGCGTGAGGTTGACCGTGGCCGCCTTCGCCGACGAGTAGAGGCTGTACTCGGCGCGTCCGCGCGTGTAGGAGCTGGACGTGTAGAGCAGCAGCTGCCCGGCGGTCTTCGCGAGGTAGGGGAACGCGGCGCGGGCGATGTGGATCGGAGCGAGGTAGTTGACGCGCAGCGCCTCCTCGATCGCCTCGGGTTCGATCGTGTCGAGCCGCCCGATCCGGAGCACGCCCGCCGTGTTGACGACGAAGTCGACGCGTCCGGTCGCCGAGTACGCCTGCGCCAGTGCGGCGGCGACGTCGTCCGGACGTTCCGCGTGGGTGCGGGTGGCGCCGCGGCTGTAGCCGAAGACGCGGGCGCCCAACCCCTGGGCCAGCTCCGCGATGGCGGCGCCGATGCCCTGGCTCGCGCCGAACACGACCATGGTCTTGCCGCGGAGCGCCTCGGCGTACTGCTCCTCGGACAGGTCGGGGGCGTCGGACGAGGCGAGCTGGAACAGCTTGTCCGCGACGAACATGTCGACCGGCTCGGTGACCTTCATGTTGTGGTCGTCGCCCGGGACGACGTAGATCGGCGTGCCGGGCTGGTAGCGCAGCACGACCGAGCAGTCGTCGGTCGCCTCGAAACCGTCGTCCTGCCACGCCTTCTCGTAGGCGGCGCGGATGGTGGCGAGGCGGAAGCCCTGCGGGGTCTGCCCGCGCCGCAGGCTCGCGCGGCGGGGGACGTCGACGATGACGTCCTCGTCCACCTGGATGATCGTGTCGGCGGACGGGATGGCGACGTCGACGGCCAGGTGCTCGCGGAGCGCGGCTACGCAGTCGCGGATGATGCGCTGCGACAGCAGCGGGCGGACTGCGTCGTGGAACAGCACATTCGTGGTGTCGGCCGGGTAGCCGGCGAGGGCGTCCAGTGCGAGCTGGGTGGTCGCGTTCCGGGACGTCCCGCCGGGCAGGACGGCGGTGACCTTCGCGCAGCCGGCCTTTTTCACGCATTCCGCGGCGTCCTGGAGGAAGCCGGGATTCATCAGCACGAAGATCTCGTCGATGTCGGGCGCCTCCTCGAAGACGCTCAACGTGTGCTCCAGGATCGTCTTTCCGGCGATCCTGAGGAGCTGCTTCGGGGTGCTGAGGCCCATCCGCTGCCCACTGCCACCCGCCAGGATGACGGCAACGGTTCGATGTTCGCCCTGCGGCGCCATGACCAATGCGACCGTCCTTGTTTTCAGTTAGGCGACCCGTGACGGCCGCCGGGATGAAGCCGTTCAGTCACCGGTGGAATCCATAGGAGCGACGGGGCTGCGGCGCTGTGCAGGGCGTATGGATGCACGCGGGGAGAACTGACGGTTAACTCTACCTGGTCTGTGGCGGAATATGATGAATTCAGCGATCTTGCAGTTTGCCGTGATCCGGACGTGACCGCTCAGAACGGCCGGCTACCGGCCGATCACTGTTTGCTGAACAAAGGCCGGATATCGGGCTCGACGGCCCAGCGCGTCACCCGCCGGACCGGGCCCGTGCTCAGCAGCGTGGCGACGACGCAGCACACCACCGCGACCAGCAGGACCCCCGGGACGGTGTTGAGCCAGCCGGCCTCGTTCCACCCGGTGAACGTGAACAGCCGGGTGAAGAACCCGTGCAGGAGGTACGCGTACAGGGTCGCCAGGCCGGTGTACCAGGTCCGGCGGGACGGGACGACGGCCAGGAACGCCGCGGCGAGCACCAGGCCCGTGAGGAGCAGCCCCATCCGCATCGCCGTCCCGGTCAGCTCGCCGACGCCCATGTCGGCGTTGGAATGCGTCCAGCGCACCCAGCGCGCGTCCATGTGCGGGTACGCGAAGAACATGGCGACGAACGCGGCGGCCAGCGTCACCGCGCCCAGCACGCGGGCGGGGGGCCGCCGGAGGATCTCCAGCGTCTCCGGCCGCAGCGCGAGCCCCAGCACGAAGAACGGCATCAGGCCGAGGATCCGGTAGATGTCCAGCGTCCCGCCGAGGTCGCTCATGTACGCCAGCAGGCAGACGACCACGGCCACCGCCACTGGGAACCGCGTCCGCCGCCACAGCGGTGTGGATATGCGCCAGACGAACAGCGCCAGCAGGAACCAGGTGATGTAGTACGGGTTCAGCAGGCCGATCTCGAACGGCCGCTCCCCGAACGCCCAGGCGAACAGGCTGTACGCCGTCTGGAAGATCAGATAGGGCGCGAGGGTGGAGCGGACGTGCTTGACCGCGTTGTCGTCGGTGAGCGTGAACCGCTTCGACACGTAGCCGCAGATGACGACGAACACCGGCATGTGGAACAGGTAGAGGAAGTAGTACGCCGCCGAGGCCAGCGGGACGGCGTCCACCCCGGCCATGCCGTGCCCGGTCGCGACGAGCAGGATCGCGATGAACTTGGCGTTGTCGAGATGCGGATCGCGAACCCGGGGAGCGGGGGCGGCCGGGGGAGCCGCACCGCCGGACGGCGCCTGAGCTTTGGACGCCTGGTCGGGGGCTCCTTCGGGCGGGCGTCCTGGCGCGCGCCGCTCCGTCGCATCGCCCGCGACGGCGGCCTCGGGTGTCTGTGTCATCTGGTGGCTCTGCTCCTGGGAGGGGCTCGTGGAGCATATCCGACCAAATAGTGCAGACTCCGCAAATCCGCCGGTCACGGCGGTCAGGCGCAGCTCCGCGACGAGGCCGGTCGCGGCGGAGGAGTCGGTGAAGATCTACTCTTAGGGCCACGGAGCACGGGACGGCCGAGCGGAGCTCGTCGTTTGACTGGTGGTTGGGTGGGGGCTGGCGGACGGTGGAGGGGAAGCATGGGGTATAGCAGGCATGCCAAGCGTGTCATGGTGCTCGTCGTCGGGGGTGTCGTCCTGGTGACGGGTGCGGCGCTGCTGGTTCTGCCGGGGCCCGGGCTGCTGCTCGTGCTGGCCGGTCTCCTCATCCTCGCGCGCGAGTTCCCGGCAGTGGAACGCTACGTCGACCCCGTCCGGGACCGGGCGGTCCAGGCCGCGGAGGAGAGCGTGACCTCGTGGTGGCGCCTCACGGGCGCGATCCTGACCGGGCTGGCCCTGTTCGGCGCGGGCGTGGCGTGGGGGCTGGTGCCGGAGCTGCCGCTGTCCGGGTGGAGCACGGGGTCGGGCCTCATCCTGTCCGGCTTCATCCTGTACGGGTTGCTGTACTGGAGCTACCGGCGCGTCCGCGCGGCGCGGGCCGCGGGGGCCGAGCCGCAGCGCTGACCGCTTCCGGCCGTCCGGGGCCGTGACATCATCGCCCGTGGGCGTTTCTGTCACATCGGGATGGAAGGCTGGCGTCTGTGGCGGATCGGGCGGATCGGGGAGCGTTGGACGCGCTGCGCGAGGCGGTGCGCGTGTCGCCGGACAACCTGCCGTTGCGGCGCCATCTGGCCGAGCAGCTCCTTGACGCGGGCCTCCTCCTCGACGCCGAGAACGAGTTCCGCGAGGCTCTCGCCCTGGCCCCCGGTGAGGCCGAACTGGCGACGAGTCTCGCCGAAGTGTTCCTCCGGCAGGGCAAGCACGGCGCGGCGCTCGCCGCGCTGGCACGAGTCGGGCCAGGGGAAGGCCCGGCGAAGGCGGGTCTGATCGTCGCGAAGGCGCTGGTCGCCGAGGGGGACGTGGCCGCCGCCAGGCCGCGCTACTGGGAGGCGGTCGCCCGTGACGCCGCGCTCGCCGACGCCGAGTTCGAGGTGAGACTCGGCCATTCCCCGGTCTCCGAGCCCGCCTTGGCGCACGCGCTGGCGGACGTCGCGCCGCCCGTGGACGGCCCGTCCGAGGCCGTCGACGAGCCGAAGGCGGGCGTCACGTTCGCGGACGTCGCCGGGATGGAGCAGGTCAAGCAGTCGCTGCGGATGAAGCTGCTGCTGCCCGTCCAGCAGCCGGAGATGTTCGCCGCGTACGGGAAGCGCGCGGGCGGCGGCGTCCTGCTGTACGGGCCGCCCGGCTGCGGGAAGACGCACCTCGCGCGGGCCGCCGCCGGGGAGCTCGGCGCTGCGTTCATGAGCGTCGGCCTGTCCGACATTCTCGACATGTACATCGGGTCGAGCGAGCGGAACCTGCACGCGACGTTCGAGGCCGCCCGCAGGAACCGTCCCTGCGTGCTGTTCTTCGACGAGGTCGACGCGCTCGCCGCCCGCCGCGCGGACATGAACCGCGCCCACAACCGGCAGATCGTCAACCAGTTCCTCGCCGAGATGGACGGCGTGGAGAGCGACGCCAACGAGGGCGTGCTGATCCTCGCCGCCACCAACGCGCCCTGGTACGTCGACAGCGCGTTCCGCCGCCCGGGCCGGTTCGACCAGCTCGTCTTCGTCCCGCCGCCGGACATGGCCGCACGCGCGGCGATCCTGGCCCTGCTGTGCCGCGAGGTCCCGCTGGACGAGCTCGACTTCCGCGCCGTGTCCGAGGCCACGGACGGTTTCGCCGGCGCCGACCTGAAGGGCGTCGTCGACCGGGCGGTCGAGGCCAAGCTGCAGGAGGCGATCCGGGCCGGGCGCCCGCTGCCGCTGTCCACCGCCGACCTGATGGGCGCGGTGCGTTCGGCCCGTCCGACGGCGGTGGCCGAGTGGATGGGCACGGCGCGCAACTACGTCATGCACGCCAACGAGAGCGGCGTGTGGGACGACCTGCTCCCGTGGCTCGGCGGCAAGCGGCGATGACCTCCCCGCCCGGCGCCCGGGAGATGGTCGCGCGGGCCCAGCTCCTGCTGCAGCTGCGCCGTCCGGCCGAGGCCGAGCGGGAGGCCCGCGCCGTGCTGGCCCGGGAGCCGGAGCACGCGGGCGCGCACATGATCGTCGCGCTCGCGCTGTCCGGCCAGGGGAACGCGGCCGAGGCGCTGGACGCGGCGGACCGCGCCGTCGGGCTGGGCCCCGGCGCCTGGATGGGGCACTGGGTGCGGGGCGTCGTGCTGTCCAACGCAGGCCGCGGCCACAAGGCGCTGAGCGCTTTCAAGGACGCGCTGGCGTGCGACGCCGAGCAGCCGGTCGTCTACGAGAGGCTGGCCCGCGGGCACTACGCCGTCCGCGAGTACCGGCTCGCCGTCCAGGCCGCGGAGGCCGGGCTGCGGCTGGCGCCCGAGGACGGCGAGCTCGCCAAGATCATGAGCCTCGCGCTCGTCGAGACCGGCGACCCGGCCGGGGCGCGCGAGCACGCGGCGCGGGCGGTCCGGCTCGCGCCGGAGAGCGCGAGCGCCCACCGCACGCACGGGGCCGTCGCGCTGGCGACCGGCGATCACCGCGCCGCCGCCGGGTCGTTCCGCGAGGCGCTGCGCCTGGCGCCCGAGGCGGCGAACGGCGGAGCGCTCCTGCTGCGGGCCCTCAAACGCCGCAACCCGCTGCGCGGCCTGGACGTGGTGCTGGCGCGGGTCCGGCACCGCTCGCGCCGCGAGATCGCGCTGAACATCGCCGCGGTGCTGTTCCCGCCGTGGTTCGTGTTCATGATCCTGCTGACCTGGGCGTTCTGGGTGAACTGGGTGATCCAGGCCGGGATCACGCTCTGGCTGGCCCGCGATCCGGGGGTCCGGCGCCTCCTGGACGATGCCGAGGTCACGGCCGCCCGCGTCGCCGCCGGATGCTTCGGGGCGGGCGCGGCGCTGCTCGCGTTGTCCACAGCCCTGTGGACGCCCGCGCTCATTCCCCCCGGAATCGCGTTCCTCTCGCTGGTCATGCCCGTCCAGGAGGCGGCACTGCTCGACGGCACGCGCCGCATGGGCTTCGCGATGCTGGCCGGGACGCTCGGCGCGTTCGTCGCGGTCCTGACCCCGCTCGCGTACGCGGCCCCGCGCCTCGAATGGGTCCCGGTCGCGGCGTTGCTGACGTTTTACGCCGCGATGGCGTCCACCTGGCTCGCGATGATCGTCGCGAGGCGGCCGGACGATCGGGCGAAATTCGTTCCTGGGAATTGATCCCTGGAGCGGGTATCACCGTGCAATGGGTATGGGCATTCTTCTTCGTGTACTCGTGGCCGGCGGGCTGGCGGCGGACGCCGTCGTCCACTGGCGGTTCGCGCCCGACATGGCACCGGGACCCAACACACCGAGCGGCACCATCCACGGCGACGATCTTTTCTACGCCCAGGCGATCGCGGCCGCCGTCGCGGCCCTGCTCGTCCTTTTCTGGGCGCGCCGGTGGACGTACGCGATCGCGTTCGTCGTCGCGGCGAGCGCGGCCGGGGCCGTTCTGCTCTATTACTTCGTCGATTTCGGGCGGCTGGGCCCGATTCCGCGGATGTACGACCCGTCCTGGTACGCCGACAAGACGATCAGCCTCGCGGGAGAGGCCGTCGCCGCGCTCGCCGCGCTGGCCGGGTTCTTCACCACCCGCAGGCCGGACCGCAGCGAGAGCCGTTCGGACGCGCCCGTGCCGCACTGAGCCGCCCGTCCGCCCGGCATGGTGGAGCGGCGGCGGGGTAGCCACGCGGTATGAACACCGCAGAAGTGACGATCGAGCTCGCGGACGCGGCGCTCACCGGCGACCTCGCCCTGCCGGACGAGCCGGGCGGCGTGGTCCTCTTCGCGCACGGCAGCGGGAGTTCCCGGCACAGCCCCCGCAACCGGGCCGTCGCCGCGGGCCTCAACGAGGCGGGGATCGGCACGCTGCTGATCGACCTGCTCACCGCCGCGGAGGACGAGCGCGACGCCGTCACCGCCGAGCTGCGCTTCGACATCGGCCTGCTGACCCGGCGGCTGGCCGGCGCGATCGACTGGATCGCCGCCGCGCCGCCGACCACCGGCCACCCGATCGGGCTGTTCGGCGCGAGCACCGGCGCGGCGGCGGCGCTGGCCGCGGCGGCGGAACGGCCCGGACGGGTCGGCGCGGTGGTGTCGCGCGGCGGCCGCCCGGACCTCGCGGGCGACGCGCTGCGGCGGGTCGCCGCGCCGGTCCTGCTGATCGTCGGCGCCCGCGACCCGGAGGTGCTGCGGCTGAACGACGACGCGGCCGGGCGCATGCGGGGCGCCGTCCACCGGCTGGAGGTGGTGCCGCACGCGTCGCACCTGTTCGAGGAGCCCGGCACGCTGGAGCAGGTCACGGACATGGCCGCCCGCTGGTTCGACCGCTACCTGACCCGGCACGCGCCCGTCTCATGACCGCCCGCCCGGGCCCCGGCGGCCGTCAGTCGAGCACGGCGACGGCCTCGATCTCGACCATGAGGTCGGGCTCGGCGAGGGCCGCGACGCCCAGCAGCGTGACCGGTTTGATCGGGTCGATGCCCATCTTCTCCGCCGCCCGCGTGACGCCCTCACCCAGGAGCGGCATCTTGTCCGGGGTCCAGTCGACGACGTAGATGGTCATCTTGGCGACGTCGTCGAACGAGCCCCCGGCGGCGGCCAGCGCCGTGCCCACGTTCAGGAGGGCCTGCTCGACCTGCGCCGCGAAGTCGCCCTCACCGACCTTGCCGCCTTCGGCGTCCCGCGCGACCTGGCCGGCGAGGTACACCGTCCGCGATCCGGTGGCGATCGAGAGCTGCCGGTAGACCTCGGGCTTCGGCAGGCCATCGGGGTTGATCAGTGTCACTGCCATGGCTCGTCATCCTCGCTGTGTTGTCGATACGGCTCAGAACATCTGTACGGCCTCGTTCACGCCGTCCAACGGGCCAGGGCCACCGGACGCTCCCACGATCTTGGAACGGGGCCGGGCCTGAGCCCGGTACCGCGTCCGGCGTAGCCGCGGGGCGTGGCATGCGCCGGTCGTCGTACCCGCAATGTCGTCCCCTAGCGGACGGCATCCGGACTGCGAAGCGCGATCGTCATTCGTGCGGTTCCACTACCGAAAGGACGTGACGACATGGCGGTACGTGAGGCGAAGCCCGAGCGGGTCACCCGGGAAACGGCAGGGCGGGCGGACGGCTGGTTCAGGCTCGGACGCCGCTGGCGCAAGGCGGTGCTCGTCACGCACATCGTGTCCGCCGGGGCGTGGATCGGGATCGACGTGATGGTGGCCGTGCTGGTGCTGACCGGGAGGTTCGGCAGCAGCGACGAGGTCCGCGGGCTGGCGTACGAGGCGCTGGCGACGTTCGTCGTGTGGCCGATGCTCGTCAGCGGGCTGCTCACCCTGACCACCGGGCTCATCCTCGGCCTGGGCACGCGATGGGGGCTCGTCCGCTACTGGTGGGTCGGCATCAAGCTGGTGCTCAATCTCGTCCTGTGCACGCTGATCCTGGTGGCGCTGCGTCCGGGCATGGACGAGATCGGCGCCTACGGCCGTGACCTGGTGAACGGGGCTCCCGAGCCGGCGGGCGTCTCCGACCTGTTCTTCCCGCCCGCGGTGTCGCTGACGACGCTGGCGCTGGCGACCGTCCTCGCGGTGGCGAAGCCCTGGGGCCGCATCCGCCGCACGGCCGGCACGGGCAGCACCCGATCCTGATCCCGATCAGGTGTCAGGCTCGCCGCGTTCGGAATTGCGGGCGCGGAGCGCCTTGACCTTGTGCCGGTTGCCGCAGTGTTCCATCGAGCACCACCTGCGGCGGCCGGGACGTGAGGTGTCGACGTAGACCAGTTCGCAGTTGTCGGCGGCGCAGGTGCGGATGCGGCGCGCGAAGGGGCCGGACAGCAGTTCGACGGCGTCCCGCGCGACGCTGGCCAGCAGGTTCGTGCCGCTGGAGGGCCCGGCCCACCGCCGCTCCCCGGACGGCGTGACGGCGGGCGCCAGAGCCGGACGGGCGGCCGCCAGGTTGACGGTTTCCAGCTCGTCGGCCGGGTACGGCTCCCCTCGCAGGTGGACGATCACCACCCGGAACAGCGCGTCGCGCAGCGTCCGCGCGTCCGCCACCTCGGCCTCGGTGATCTCCAGCGGGGGCGTCGGGGTGAGCCGCGACCGCTCCGCCCAGGCGGCCAGGTCGGCGGGCCCGTGCAGGACCTCGTACCTCCGGTAGGGGCCGGGGCCGCCGGTGGTCAGCAGCTCCAACGACAGCGCGCCCGGATCGAAGCGGAACTCGAAACCGGTGTGGGAGCGCAGCGTCAGCCCCTTGCTTGCGGCGGAACCCATGTAACCAATATAACTGGTTACATGGCACTGGGTTGGAAGCTGGTCATCGACAGCAGGAACGCGTCCACGCTCGCTGGCTTCTGGGCCGAGGCCCTGGGCTACGAGGTGGAGGACCCGAGCGCGCTCATCGAGCGGCTGCTCGCGGACGGGCACATCGGCGAGGAGGCCGTCATCGAGCATCGTGGCCGCAAGAACTTCCGCGGCTACGCCGCCGTCCGCCACCCCGACGACCCGTTCGACCAGACCAGCGGCGTCGGCCAGGGGCGGCGGCTGCTGTTCCAGGACGTCCCCGAGAGCAAGTCCGGCAAGAACCGCCTGCACATCGACATCCACAGCGAGCCCGGCGGCCTGGACGAGCTGGTGACCCGGCTTGAGGGCCTCGGAGCGACCCGCATCCTCGAACAGGACCAGGGCCCCGCCGGGCACTGGTGGCTCATGCAGGACCCCGAGGGCAACGAATTCTGCGCCGCCTAGCGCCGGACGGGGTCACCGGGGGTCCGGTGAACCCGTCCGGCGACCCCGTCCGAGGCGTCAGCCGAGCGCGCGGGCGAGGAAGGCGCGGATGAGATCGGCGATCTCGGGTCCGTGGGTCTCCAGCGCGAAGTGACCGGCGTCGAGGAGGTGGATCTCGGCGTCGGGCAGGTCGCGGGCGTACGCCCGCGCGCCCTCGGCTCCGAAGATCTCGTCGTTGCGGCCCCAGGCGACCAGGGTGGGCGGACGGTGGGTGCGGAAGTACTCCTGGAAGTCCGGGTAGCCGTCGAGGTTGAACTGGTAGTCCCAGAACAGCTGGAGCTGGATCTCCTTGTTGCCGGGCCGGTCGAGGTAGGTCTGGTCCAAGGTCCAGGTGTCGGGGGAGAGGCGGTCCAGCCGGTCGGCGGGGACGCCGTGGGTGTACTGCCATCGGGTGGCGTCCGGCTCCAGCAGCGCGCGGACGGCGGTCTCGTTCGCCTGCCGGTCCTTGGCGTGGGCGAACAGCACCTCCCAGAAGGGGGTGAAGCCCTCCAGGTAGGCGTTGCCGCTCTGGCTGATGATGGCGGTGACCCGGTCGGGATGGCGGCTGGCGATGCGCAGCCCGATGGGGGCGCCGTAGTCCTGGATGTAGAGCGCGAACCGGTCGAGCCCGAGCGTGTCGAGCAGCCCGAGGGTGATCTCGGTGAGGCTCTCGAAGCCGTACTCGAACTCGTGGACGAGGGGCATCGCCGACTGGCCGAAGCCGATGTGGTCGGGGGCGATGAGGCGGTAGTCGTCCGACAGGTCGCGCAGCAGGCCGCGGAACATCGCCGAGCTGGTGGGGAAGCCGTGCAGCAGGACCAGGGCGGGGTTGGCCGGGTCGCCGGCCTCCCGGTAGAAGACGTCGAGGCCCTTGATCTGGACGGTGTGGTGACGGACGTTCATCGTGCGTTTTCCTTTCGATAGATCCAACGGGTGGTCAGGGCGGTCAGGGAGGTCCGGACGGCCGGCACGGGACCGGCCAGGATCGCGGCGGTGAGGCTCAGCGCGACGCCGAGGGCGAAGTAGCCCCGGTAGCTGCCGGTCGCGGCGTGCACGGCGGCGGCGACGCCGAGCGCGAGACCGGCCGAGACCTGGTGGATGACCCAGGCCGGGGCGAGCCCGCGGCCGAGCCGGGCCCCGCCGAGATCGCGGGTCAGCAGCGTCATGGTCAGCGGGATGACGGTGAACGAGGCCGTACCGAAGACCACCGCGGCGGCGATCAGGGGGAGGGGGCCGGTGGCGGTGGCCGCGAGCGCCAGCGCGACGGCCCGGACGGTGTGCACCGCGCGCAGCAGGGTCTCGGGTTCGAACCGGCGCAGGAGCCGGGCGACGGCGAGCTGGGAGATCGCGGCGGCGACCGCGCCGGCGGCGACGAGCCGTCCCGCCTCCGCGGCCGTCCAGCCCAGTTCGGTGGCGTACTTGGGCAGCAGGAGGATCAGGACGTACAGCGTCGCCGAGTGCAGGCCGAAGGACGCCAGCAGCCGCCCTTTGCCGCGCAGCCGCACCGCCCCGGACGGCTCCGGAACGGGCCTGCCCTCGCGCGGCAGGACGGCCGCCAGCACGGCCATGGCCAGCAACCCGGTGAGCCCGAGGGCCAGGTACGCGCCGCGCACGCCGACCGGTCCGAACAGCGCGGTCGCCGCCCACGGGACGAGCACCTGGCCGAGGTTGATCCCGACGGCGGCGCGGGCCAGCGCGGCGCCGACCCGGTCGCCGGCGGACCGTCCGATCAGGGCGGTGACGACCAGGCTGGACGAGGCTGCGAAGCCGAGCCCGCCGAAGACCACGTAGGCGGCGACGAACTGCCAGGGCTCGCGCACCGCCGCGAGCACCACATAGCCGGTGGAGATCAACGTCAGCCCGGCCAGCAGGACGAGCCGTGCCCCGAGCCGGTCGACCAGCGCGCCGACCACCGGCTGCGCGGGCCCGGTCACCGCGGTCGCGAGCCCCGCGGCGACGGCGAGCGTCGTCGCCGACAGCCCGTACGCGCCGGAGACGGGGGCGAAGAAGACCCCCGCCGAGAAGTTGAGCCCGAAGGACACCGCCTGCGCGGCGAGTGCCGCCCCGGCGACGCGTCGCTGCCCCATCATCGACCCCTCTAACCGTTCAAATAACTTATGACGGTTAGAGTTATGTCATCGCGGCACCTAACTTGTCAAGCCTGTGTTAGCGGTTAGGATGGGGTCATGGCGCGCAGACCGCTGACCGGTGAACCCCTGCCGCTCGACCTGGTCAACACGCGATGGCCCGAGGGCGGGAAGATTCTGGACGAGTTCGACGACCCCGCCGCGCTCGACGCCTGGCTGCGCGAACACGACCTGCCGTCCGGCGGCCCGTCCGGCGGCTCGGAGCGCTACCTGGCGCCCTTGCTGACGGCGCGCACCGCCATCCGGCGCTCTCTGGACGAGGGCGTCGACGACGAGGTCAACGCCGTTCTGGAGCACGGCGCATTGCGCCTCTCCCTGCGTGACGGCGTCCCGGCCGAGCACCTGGACCTGGACGACGAGTCATGGCGTCCCGCCTGGCTCGTGGCGCGGGCCTACCTCGACCTTCTCGCCACGGCGCCCCCGGACCGGCTCCGCCACTGCGCCGGCGCCGACTGCGTCCTGTGGTTCCTCGACACCTCGCGCAACGGCCGCCGCCGCTGGTGCTCGATGACCGGCTGCGGCAACCGCGCCAAGGTCAACGCCCACTACGCCCGGACCACCGGCCGCCACTGAGCCCCGGCGTCGCCGGTCACCCCGGCACCCGATGGCGCGGCCGGAGGTTCAGGGCGGCGACGGCGAGCAGGCCGGCGCCGATCGTGGCGAGCAGCGCGGCGACCACATCGACCAGGTAGTGCTCGCCCAGCGTGACGCGGCTGGCCGATACCGCCGCCAGCGTCGTCACGCCCCCGGCGAGCACCGTGACGCGCCACGCGGCGGTCAGCTCCAAGCTGATCACGAACGCGGTGAAGACCAGCGCGGCGAGCACGGTCACGTGCCCGCTGGGGTAGGTCCAGTCCTGGGACGTGACGGGCGGCCCCGGACGTCGGAACGCCGCCTGCAGGGCCACGGTGGCAAGGCACGCCACGAGCAGCACCCCGTGACGCGGAAGCAGCCGGGCGCCCCGTGCGCGGCGCCGCCGGACGAGGCCGGACGCGGCGGCCAGGAGAAGGGCGAGCCCGGCGATCGTTCCGGCGCCGCTGAGCACCGTGGCGATCATGGCGGGTGCCGTCTCCGGCCGGGAGTACAGGTGGGCGACGATCCAGGTGTCCAGGGGCGGGACGCGGTCGTCCAGCGCGATCCCGGCGATCACCATCGCGGCCAGGCCCAGACCGCCCGCTGCCGCCGCCTTGAGCCGCCACGTCCTCATCGACGATGAATAGTTGGTCATGAAAAAGGACGGTACGAACGAACGGCCCCCCGAGCATCGGGGATCAACCCGGAGAGAACCCTGAGGACCGGGCGAATGGCCGTTCGCCAGACCGATCAGGAATCGAGAAGCGCCCCCGGCGGGCCCGCGCCTAGCGTGACCGTCATGGAAACGAAGTTGAAGGTGAGCGCCATCATGATCGGCGTCACGGATGTGGCCCGCGCCAAGAAGTTCTATGGGGAGGGCCTGGGCTGCGAGATCGTCCAGGACTACGGCGACTACGTCAAATGCGAGCTGGGCGAGGGATCCTCGGCACTCGTCCTGTACAAGTGGGAGGCGGCGGCGCAGGACGCCGGTGTCCCCGCGGAGGGATCGGGCTTCCGCGGCTCCTCATTTCACTTCATCGCCGACTCCCGCGACACGGTGGACGAGGTAATGCGCGCCGCGGTGGCGGCCGGCGGCGCCGTGGTCAAGGAGGCGACCGGCGCCGAATGGGGCGGATACTCCGGCTACTTCAGCGACCCCGACGGCCACCTATGGAAGGCCGCCACCGCCACCTGACAATCCGCCCGTGCGAGTGGCCGATGTCACTCGGCACAGCCGATCTCATACTCCTCAGGCTTTCGGCGAACCCGGAGTCCTTCTTCTGCGTCGTTCTTTATGATCAAGCGGCCCGGATGAAACGACACGAGGAGTGCCCCTATGCGCGATGCCGGACAGTCGGCTGAGGCGATCGTCCTGCATGAGGAGGGGCTCCGGGCGCGGCGCGAGGGCGATCCGGCGGAGGCGGAGCGGTGCTTCCGGGAGGCGTTCGAGCAGGGGCGTGCGGTCGCCGCCCACGACCTGGCCGGGCTGCTGCTGAGCCGGGGCGACAAGGCGGGGGCGGAGGAGTGGTACCGGCGCGCGGCGGAGCAGGGTGTGCCGGAGAGCGCGTTCGAGGTCGGCTACGTGGAGCGGACGCGCGGCGATCTGGAGGAGGCCGAGCGCTGGTACCGGCGGGCCGCGGAGGGGGGCCACGCGGGGGCCTACCTCAACCTCGGCGTGCTGCTCCGCGATCGAGGGGCCGTGGACGAGGCCAAACAGTGCTACGAGCGCGCCTGGGAACTGGAGTCCGACGACAAGGCGGCGTCCAACCTCGGGGCTATCTATGACGACGACGGGAAAGGCGATCTCGTCGCCGCCGCGGAATGGTACGGCCGGGCGGCCGACGCCGGTAACGCCATTGCCGCGTACAACCTGGGGTTCGTATGGCAGGACAGGGGTGAACCCGAAAAGCGCATGGAGGCATGGCGGCGCGCCGCGGAGCTCAAGCATCCCGATGCCGCCGACGCGATCGCGGGCGTCCATCTGGAGCGGCAGAACGTGAATGAGGCCGTCGCCTGGCTGCGCAGGGCGGTTCTGGAGGTCGGCAACAAGAGGTCCGCGCGCAAGCTCGGTGATATCTACGCGAATGCGGGGCGGCACCGGATGGCCCGGTTCTGGGGCGAGTTCCCGGACGGGCCGACCTTCTACAGCCCGGAGTTCCAGGCGTTCGCCAGTGAACTCTCCGCCGCCGCGATCCAGCAGCAGGACGCCTTCAATGACGTTTTCACGATGGAACACATCGAATGGGACCCGGAGGAAGCGACCATGACCCTGGACGGCCGCACCCTGCGGGGCCTCACCGTCCTGGGCAGCTTCTCGAACCTTTCCCAGATCTGGCTATGGACATGGGACAACCCCAGCTGGGGCCAGGACCTGCCCTCCCTGGCGAAGCTGCGCACCATCCGGGAATTCGGCGAACGCCACCAGATCCCCGAACTGATCAAGGGCCACCTCGACTTCTCCCGGTTCAACCATCCGGCCGAGGGCGCCTTCACGATGGCCCTTTCCGTCGCCCCGCTGATCGGCGCCAAGGGGGTCAGCTTCGTCACGGTCAATGACGGGAAGGGGCGTCTCGTCCTGGCCGCCGACGATCCGAGCCTTCCCGGCGCGCGGTTCGACCGGCCGGCCGTGCCCCGCCTCCTCATGCGGGCCGCCGAGGTCTGGCCGCAGGAGCAGCGCCGCGTGGTCCGCGGCTTCATGGAGCGCCACGGGTTCGAGATCGCCGAATCGCCTGCGGTCATCGTCGTCGAATCCGCCGACGGGCACCGCGTCACCGTCCGCTGCCCCCTGGAGAGGGCCAAGGAGCACATCGAGGTCAACGCCGTCCTCAGCCGCGACGGCGCCAGGATCGTGGAGAACACGCCCGCCCGGATCCAGGGCCGGCGCGCGGACGGAGATGACCCGTACCGCCTGGCCGTGCTCTTCGACCTCGACGACCGCGTCACCAGCATCAGCGGCGGCGTGGAAGCCGCGCCCGCAGGGTGACGCGGCCCCCAATCGGGACTTTGCGCTCCGGTTCGTGATCAGTGGGTTTCGCAAAACACGGCGCAGGAAATGCGGGAGGGGGTGTGGGTTGTCATCGCGCTCGGGATCGTCCTTGCCGTCTCGCCCGCGAGTGCTCAGCCGAAACCCAATCCTGTCACGGGCCAGCCGTTGGGAATGTCGGCGGCGGAGGCCGCGGAGTGCGCTCCGGGCGACTTCGCGAGCCGGTCGGGAAGCGAGTTGGTGCGGCAGATCAAAGCGTCCTCGACGGCCTGTATCAACACGCTGTTCGGGCTGGTCGGCAAGGATGCGTACGACACATTCCGTGAGCCTCAGATGGTCACGGACTTCGATTCCCGCACCGACTACCGGACCTACGCGGGCGTGATGTTCGGCATCAACGCCAACACGGGCGGGATGTATCTGGAAGGCGATCCGGCCGCGCCCGGCAACCAGGCCCGGATCATCGCCCACGAGGCGGAGTGGCGGCGTCCGGCGTTCGAGATCTGGAACCTCGACCTCGCGGTCCGCTACATGTTCGAGAAGCATCCCGGCGATATCGCCACGGTGCTCGGCCATTACCGCACGGGGAACTGGAACGCCGCCCGGACGTTCCTCACCGGCACCATCGGCGACGGCTACGACGCCGACTGGCAGGTGTGGCTCACCGCGTGCGCCTCCGCCGCCTGCGCCGAAGCGGAGGCGCCGGTGAAGGCGGAGGCCGGCGGGCTCAGTGGATCACCTTGGCGCCGGTCCGGGACACGACCTCCGCGACCGTGACGCCGGGCGCCGTCTCGACCAGCGACAGGCCGGACGGGGTGACGTCCAGGACGGCCAGGTCCGTGATGATCCGGTCGACGCACGCGCGGCCGGTCAGCGGCAGCTCGCACCTCTCGACGATCTTCGGGGTGCCGTCCTTGGCGTTGTGCGTGGTCAGGACGATCACGCGCCGCGCGCCGTGGACCAGGTCCATCGCCCCGCCCATGCCCCGGACCAGCGCGCCGGGGATCATCCAGTTCGCCAGGTCGCCGCCGGCCGACACCTGCATGGCACCGAGGATCGCGGTGTCGATGTGGCCGCCGCGGATCATCCCGAACGACAGCGACGAGTCGAAGTACGACGCGCCCGGCAGGACGGTGACGGTCTCCTTGCCCGCGTTGATCAGGTCCGGGTCGACCTCGTCCTCGCCCGGGTAGGGGCCGACGCCGAGGATGCCGTTCTCCGAGTGCAGGACGACGTGCACGCCGGGCGGCACATGCCCGGGGACGAGCGTCGGCAGCCCGATCCCGAGGTTCACGTACGAGCCGTCGCTCAGCTCGGCGGCGGCGCGGGCCGCCATCTCGTCGCGGGACCAGGCCATCAGGCGCGCACCGTCCTCTTCTCGATTCCCTTGTCCGCGGCCTGCTCGGGCGTCAGTTCCACGACCCGCTGGACGAACACGCCCGGCAGGTGCACCTCGTCGGGTTCGAGGGCGTCCACCAGCTCCTCGACCTCCGCGACCGTGACGCGGCCCGCCATCGCCGCGAGCGGGTTGAAGTTCCGGGACGCCTTGCCGAACACGAGGTTGCCGTGCCGGTCGCCGCGCCGGGCCCGCACCAGCGCGAAGTCGGTGCGGATGCCGCGTTCCAGCACGTACGGGGTGCCGTCGAACTCGCGGACCTCCTTGGCCGGGGACGCCACCTCGACGGACTTGTCGGCGCCGTACCGCCACGGCAGGCCGCCCTCGGCGACGGGCGTCCCGACACCCGCCGGGGTGTAGAAGGCGGGGATGCCGCAGCCGCCCGCGCGGAGCCGCTCCGCGAGCGTGCCCTGCGGGATCAGCTCGACTTCGACCTCACCGGCCAGGTACTTGCGGGCGAACGTCTTGTTGTCGCCGATATAGGAACCGGTCACCCTGACGATCTGCCCCGCCTCCAGCAGGATGCCGAGACCGCCGCCGTCGACGCCGCAGTTGTTCGACACCACGCTCAGCCGGCCGGGCCCGGCCGCGTGCAGCGCCTCGATGAGGACGTTCGGCACGCCGCTCAGCCCGAATCCGCCCACGGCCAGCGACGCCCCGTCCGGCACGTCCGCGACGGCCGCCGCGGCGTTCGTCACCACCTTGTCCATGACGGTATCATCCTGTTCGCCTAGTGAACTTTGCTTCACAAATGTGGATGCAGTGTCGGCGGTCCTCGCGGCGATGTCAACAGGCGCGGGGCGATGCCAAGAGACGCGGGGCGGTGTCAACAGGAGGGGTGATGCGCGAAGCCGATCCGGTCGGGCCGTTGAAGCGCGGCCTGGAGATCCTGGAGGTCGTCGGGCGTGCCGGGGGACCGCTGCGTCCCGCCGACCTGGTCGCGGAGACCGGGCTGGCCCGCTCCACCGTCGACCGCGTGCTGAGCACGCTCACCGAGACCGGATACCTGCGCTGGAAGGGCCGCGACGTGGTCGCGACGCCCCGGACGATGGACGCCGGGAACCTCTACCTGTCCGGCCTCGACCCCGAAGGCGCCCTCGCCGCACGGGTCGCGCGGCTCGCCGCCGACCTGGACGAGCCGGCCGTGCTCGCCGTGCCCGACCGGGACGGCGCCCGCATCGTCGGCCAGGCGCGGCCCCGTGGCTCCCTGGCGATCGCGTTCAAGGTCGGTGACCTGCTGCGATGCACGTTCGACCCGTCCGGATGGTCGCTGGACGAGGAGTTCCTGGAGCCGGGGCTCGTCGCCGTCGCGGTTCCCGTCCAGGCCGCCGTGGGGCCGTTCGCCCTGGTCGTCGTCAGCCATGCCAGCCGCCACTCGGCCGCGTCCCTGCAGGCGCACGCGCGGGCCACCATGCTGGCGTGCGTCGCCGAGATGGAGCAGGTCACGGCGCCACCGCCGCGGCCGGGCGAGACGGGAACGCCTGAGCCGGACGGCGACCCGAAGGCCCGGCTGGGAGCGGAGTTCCTCCGGTCGCTCGATCGCGGCCTCGCCGTCCTGCACGCCATCGGCACCCGGGCCGACGGAAGGACGATCTCCGAGGCCGCCGCCCTGACGGGCCAGGCCCGCGCCACCGCCCGCCGCGCGCTGCTGTCGCTGACCGCCCTCGGCTACGCGCGCGAGAGCGAGGGCCGGTTCGCGCTGCTCCCGCGCGTCCTCGACCTCGGATACCGGCAGGTGAGCGGGCTGACGTTCGAGGAACTGGCGCGGCCGCATCTGCGCGATCTCGTGCTGCGGGTCCACGACTCGGCGTCCGTCGTGGTGCTGGACGGCACGGACATCCGCTACGTCGCCCGCGCCCAGGCGTCCCGGATCATGCGGGTCGAGATCACCGTCGGCACCCGCTTCCCCGCCTACGCCACCGCGATGGGACGCGTCCTGCTGGCCGGGCTGCCCGGAGCGGAGGCGTCCGACCTGATCGTCCGCTCCGACCGCCGGGCCCTCACCGACCGGACGCTGACCGGCGCCGAGGAGCTGCGCCGCGAGGTCGCCACGGCGCGGGACGACGGGTACGCCGTCGTCGACCAGGAGCTGGAGACGGGCCTGCGGTCCATCGCGGTGCCGATCCACGCGGCCGGACGGGTGGTCGCCGCGCTCAACATCGCCGTGCCCGCCGCCCGCGAACCCGTCGAGCGGATGCGCGAGCGCCTCCTCCCCGAGCTGCGCGCCACAGCCCGCGCCCTGGAGACCGACGTGGCGGCCTTCACCCGCCACCAGCCCCTTCCGCTCTAGGCCCGACGGAGCCGGATCAGGGGGCGTGGGGGGCCGTCCCCTCTCGGGACGCGCTGACCGCGAGGGCCGTCTCGATGCGCTGGGCGGCGGCGGACAGCGCGCCGACCCAACCGGGCAGGCGGTCGCGGTCGAACCGGGCGGTCGGCAGCGCGATGGACAGCCCGGCCAGCGGGACGCCCGCCCGGTCCCTGATCGCCACGCCGATGGCGGTCAGCCCGGTCTCGGTGAGCTGATCGTTGATGGCGAAACCCCGGTCGCGCACCAGCGCCAGCTCGCCCAGCAGCCGTCCGGCGTCGACCTCGGACGGGTCGCCGTAGCGGGCCGCCACGTCCTCGGGGTCGAGGGCGGCGAGGACGGCCCTGCCACCGGACGTCAGGTGCGCGGGCAGCGACACGCCCGTGCGGTCGCCGACCCGCAGGATCTGGTCGGACTCGGCGGTGAGGATGAAGCGCGCCTCCGTCCCGGCGAGCACCACGAGGTTGGCGGACTCCCCGGTCCGCTCCACCAGCGCCCGCATCGGACCCCCGGACATCTCCCGCAGCAGGGCGACCGGCGCGCCGGACGGCTCCGCCGGGCGCAGCACCTTGCCCGGGCCGTACCGCCGGTCCGGGCCCTGCTCGGCGAAGTCCCGGTAGACGAGCATCGTCAGCAGCCGGTGCGCGGTCGAGGCCGCCACCCCGAGCCGCTCCGCCGCGTCGGTCACCCGCATCGGGCCCTCCTGCTGGAGCAGCGCGGCGAGGCGGAGCGCGTGATCCACGGAATTGAGTGCGTACGGCGGCTTATTCCTCATAGAAGAAAGAGTTTATCTGCTATCTGGAAATGTTGGCATCCTGGGTGCAGGTACGCACGCACCGTCCCCCGCACGAAGGGCTCGTCATGACCCTCAGCATCGTCGCGACCGACGCCGCCGACCAGCCCGCCCGGACGCCGGAGCTGGAGGCGCTGTACCGCGGCTTCGAGGCCGAGCTGCTCGTCCCGCTGTGGACCGAGATCGGCGACCTGATGCCGCCGTCGCCGCGGTCGAAGGCGCGGCCGCACCTGTGGCGGTGGAACGCGCTGCTGCCGATGGCCGAACGGGCGGGGGAGCTGGTCCCGGTCGGGCGCGGCGGCGAGCGCCGGGCGATCGCGCTGGCCAATCCCGGGCTCGGCGGCAGGCCGTTCGCCACGCCGACGCTGTGGGCCGCGATCCAGTACCTCAACCCGGGCGAGGACGCCCCCGTGCACCGGCACACGCAGAACGCCTTCCGGTTCGTCGTCGAGGGCGAGGGCGTGTGGACGGTCGTCGACGGCGATCCCGTCGCCATGCGCCGCGGCGACTTCCTCCCGCAGGCGGGCTGGCACTGGCACGGCCACCACAACGTCAGCGACCGTCCGATGGCGTGGATCGACGGGCTCGACATCCCCTTCCAGTACTTCGCCGAGTCGACGTTCTTCGAGCTGGGCCCGGACGAGGTCGAGACCCGCGACGCCCCCGAGCGGTCGCGGTCGGAACGGCTGTGGGGCCACCCGGGCCTCCGCCCGCTCACCCACCTGGAGCCGGCCCCGGCGACCCCGCTGCTGGCCTACCGGTGGGAGCACACCGACCGCGCGCTGTCCGAGCAGCTCGCGCTGGAGGCGGACGGGCACCGGGCCACGGTGGAGCCCGGGCACGCCGCCGTCCGGTACACCAACCCCACCACCGGCGGCGACGTCATGCCGACGCTGCGCACCGAGTTCCACCGGCTGGCGCCCGGCACGGCGACGGCGCCGTCCCGCGACGTCGGCTCGTCGGTCTACCAGGTGTTCGACGGCACCGGGCAGGTCACTGTCGGGGACCACGGCTGGACGGTGGAGCGCGGCGACCTGTTCGTCGTCCCGTCGTGGCAGCCGATGGCGCTCGCGACCGAGCACGGCCTGGACCTGTTCCGGTTCAGCGACACCCCGATCTTCGAGCGGCTGCACCAGCACCGCGCCCACGCCGACCGCCCGTAACCAGACCGCCCGTAACCAGACCGCCCGTAACCAGACCGATCACGACCAGGAGAACGCTCAGTGAAGCTCGCCACCATCCGCACGGACGACGGAACCCGCGCCGCCCGCCTCACCCCCGACGGTGCCGTCCTCCTCGACGCCCCCGACGTCGGCGGGCTGCTCGGACGCGACGGCTGGGCCGATGTGGCGTCCGCACAGGGGTCCGCACAGGGGTCCGCACAGGGGAGGCCCGTCCCGTGGACGGCGCCGGCCTCGCGCCCGTCGTGCCCCGGCCGGGCAAGATCCTCTGCGTCGGGCTCAACTACCGCAACCACATCCTGGAGATGGGACGGGACCTGCCCGAGCACCCGACGCTGTTCGCCAAGTTCGCCGAGGCGCTCATCGGCCCCCGCGACGCCATCCAGCTCGCGCCCGAGTCGTCCGCCGTCGACTGGGAGGCGGAGCTGGCGCTGGTCATCGGCCGGACGGTCCGGCGCGCGTCCGAGGAGGAGGCCGAGGCCGCGATCGCCGGGTTCACCGTCATGAACGACGTCACCATGCGCGACTGGCAGTTCCGCACGAAGGAATGGCTCCAGGGCAAGACGTTCGAGGGGACGACGCCGCTCGGGCCCGTCCTGGTCACGCCGGACGAGCTGCCCGGCGGCGTCCGTCCCGCGCTGACGATGACCTGCCGCGTGGACGGCGACGTGACGCAGAAGGCCGACACGTCCGACCTGGTGTTCGACCCGGTGGCGCTGGTGCGGTACGCGTCCACGGTCCTCACGCTGCGGCCGGGCGACGTCATCGCGACCGGCACGCCCGGCGGCGTCGGCCACGCCCGCAAGCCGCCCCGCTACCTGTCGGACGGCACGACCGTGGTCACGGAGATCGACGGCATCGGGCGCCTGGAGAACACGGCGAGGATGCCATGAGCGGCACCCGTTCCTGGATGGACGACGGCACCGCGCTGTTCCTCGGCGCCGTCGACCGCCTCACCGGCGACGAGCTCTCCGCGCCGACCGCGCTGGACGGCTGGACGCGCCGCCACGTCATCGCCCACGTGCACGGCAACGCCGAGGCGCTGCGCAGGCTGCTGACCTGGGCCGCCACCGGCGTGGAGAACCGGATGTACTCCGGCCCCGACCAGCGCGCCCAGGAGATCGAGGAGCTGTCGGCGCTGCCCGCGAGCGAGCTTCGCGACCTCGTCCACGGCTCCGCGAAGGCCCTCGCCGCCGACATGGACGCCCTCCCGCCCGACGCGTGGGACGCCCTCGTGATCACAGCGCAGGGACGGACCGTCCCCGCCCGGGAGATCCCGTTCATGCGCGCCCGGGAGGTGTGCGTCCACGCCGTCGACCTGAACAGCGGCGTGGCCTTCGCCGACCTGCCCGGCGACTTCGCCGCCGCCCTGGCCGCCGAAGCCGTGACCAGGCACGCGGGCAAGGGCCATGCCGCCGGTCTGGCCGCGTGGCTGACCGGACGCGCGGACCGCCCGCCCGCGCTCGGCCCCTGGCTCTGACCGGGCGCCTCGCTCTGACCCGGCGCCTGGCTCTGCTCCGGTCCCTGGCTCTGAAAGGAAGCCCCGCATGAACTCAGCATCCGATCCCGTCGACGTCGTCGTGGCGGGAGGCGGCATCGGAGGGTTGTCGACGGCCTACGCGCTGGCCCGCTCCGGCCGCTCGGTCCGCGTCCTCGAACGGGAGCCGGAGTTCGCCGAGGTCGGCGCCGGTCTCCAGATGGCGCCGAACGCCACCCGCGTGCTGGCCGACTGGGGCCTGCTCGACGAGGTCCTCGACGCCGGGGTGGCCCCGCGCCGGCTGCTGTTCAAGGACGTCCTCGACGGCGGCGAGCTGACCCACCTGGACCTCGACGACGGGTTCGTCCGCCGCTACGGCGCGCCCTACGTCGTCATCCATCGCAGCGACCTGCTCGCGATCCTGACCCGCGCGTGCGAGCGGGCCGGGGTGGCGCTGGTGGCGGACTGCGACGTCCGGGACGTCACCACGCAACCGGGCGGCGTGACCGTCCACAGCGCCCTCGGCGATCACCACGGGCACCTCGCCGTCGCCGCTGACGGCCTGCGCTCCACCCTCCGCGCCAGGTTCAGCGACGACGAGCCGATCTGCTCCGGCTACGTCGCCTACCGGGGCGCGTTCCCCGTGGCGGACCTCGGCTCCCGCATCGGCCGCGACGCCCTCCAGGACGTCGTCTGCTACATCGGGCCCGGCTGCCACCTGGTGCAGTATCCGCTGCGCCGAGGCGAGATCTTCAACACCGTCGCCGTGTTCGAGTCCCCCGCCTTCCACCGCGGCGAGGAGGACTGGGGCGGCCCGGACGAACTCGACGCGGCCTTCTCCGGGGCGTGCCAGGAGGTGCGCGACGGCCTCGGCTCCCTGTGGCGCGACCGCCGCTGGGCGATGTACGACCGGCTCCCGATCCCGGCCTGGGTGGACGGACGGCTCGTCCTGACCGGCGACGCCGCGCATCCCATGCTGCAGTACCTGGCGCAGGGCGCCTGCCAGGCGATCGAGGACGCCGCCTGCCTCGCCGCCGAACTGGGCGACACCGCCCCGCCCGACTGGGACGGCGCGGTCAAACGGTACGAGGCCGAACGCACCGGGCGGACCGCCCGCGTCCAGACGAACGCCCGCCTCTGGGGCGACATCTGGCACGTGGACGGCGTCGCGAGGCTGCTCCGCAACGAGCTGTTCCGGCAGCGCGACCCCCGCGACTACCGCCACATCGACTGGCTCTACGCGTGACGCCGGGCCCCGCCGCGGCCCCTTGACCTCAAGTTAGCTTGACGTCCGAGACTGGGCCGCATGAGCGCAACGGAGATCGACACACGAGCACGCGAGACCGAGATCGACGCGATCAAGCAGGTCGTCGCCGTGGTCGAACACGCGCAGAACAACGAGCTCCCCGACGAGTTCCTCGGCCTGTTCCGGCCCGACGCGATCTGGACGACGGGCGGCGGAAAGCGCCTGTTCGGCCTCGACGAGATCTCGGCGTTCACGCGCCAGGTGCTTCCCGGCGGGATGCAGGGCCTGACGGTGGCGTTCGAGCTGGAACACGTGCTGTTCATCCGTCCCGACGTCGCCGCCGTCAAGGTCCGGCAGATCTACCAGACCCCCGACGGGCCGGACGTGGGCACTCCGCTGTGGGTCATGGCGAAGGAGGACGGGCAGTGGCGCCTGACCGCCTGCCAGAACACGGGCGTGCCCGACGAGGAGGCGGGGTCGCAGAACCGTCCCGTCTTCGGCTCCGGCGCGTGAGGCGGGCGGAAACAGATGTGGGGCCCCCGGCGGACCGGGAGCCCCACATGAGCGGAGAGAGTTCAGCTCACTTCAGGGGTGAGACGCCGCTTCAGCCGGTCTTCAGGGTCGCGCCCTGGGCCTGCAGTGCCTCGTCCAGCGGCTGGAAGAACGACTCGAAACCGGAGCCGCTGCAGCTCGAGCTGCTGATGCCGGAGGTGATGCCGATGGCGACGGCGCCGCCCTGCAGCGAGCCGCCGCTGTCACCCGGCTGGGCGCACGCGTTGGTCGCGATGAGCTGCGTGACCGCGCCCTGCTGGTAGTTGACCGTACGGTCGTAGCCGCGGATCGACCCGGACGTCGTGCCCGTGGTGGAGCCCTTCTTCTGGATCGGGCTGCCGACCGCCGGACGCCCGACCTGGGTGAGGTTGGCGTTCGTCAGCGGCACCTGTCCGGCGCTGCGGAGCGTCCCGTAGTCGTTGCCCGGGAAGCTGCTGAGCTGCCGGGTGCCGACCGTCTGGCCGCCGCTGGTCCAGGTGGCGCCGATGGCGGTGCAGTGCCCGGCGGTCATGACGTACTCGGTACCGCCCGCGACGCCGATCGCCGACACCGAGCAGCGCGAGCCGCTGGTGTTGATCGCGTCGCCGGGGCCGAGCGCCAGCTGCGGCGACCCGTCCACGCGCTGGATCCGGACGGTCTCGCTCATCGCCTTGGCGCGCTTCACGAACGCCTTGGTGGCGGCGTCGTTGTCGGCCTTCGGGACGGTGACGACGACGGAGTTCGTCATGACGTCGACGCCCCAGGTCAGTCCGGTGACGGCGGGGGTGCCGGCGTAGCGGTCGAGGTTGGTCTTGGCGGCCGTCAGCGGCTGGATGCCGTGCTTGACGATGCGCGGCTTGGCGCCCGCCGCCTTGACCTGCTCGGCGGCGGCCGCGTTGGTGACGTTGATGACGAGGTTGCCCGCGCCGTCGACGTAGGAGCCCGCGTGCTGGGAGCCGAGCCGGCCGGTCACCTTGTTGGCCAGCGCCGTCTGCGGGATGTGCGCGAGCTTGACGAAGCCCGCGGGGGCGGCCTGGGCCGTCGCGGGGACGGCTCCGAGCGCGGGGAGCGTGATCAGCGCCGCGGCACTCAAAAGTGGGGGTACCACGCGTTTGAGATGCGATCCACGGTTCACTCTGGTCCACCTTTCACCGCCATTCGCCTGTAGGCGGTGGCGGCATCTCGGGGGTTGGCGGGGGGCGGCCGCCTCGATCACGCGAACAGGCTGGTATGACCCTTGTGACAAAGGCGGCGCCGTGGCAGCAACGTACTTCTATGAGGTGTCAACGACCAGATTTCAAGCCGTAACTGAAATTTCAGTGCGTCCTGAAATGGCCACGACCTGGGAATGCCGCCCGGCCGCAATCCGGCGGCCACCCGGCCGCCACCCCGGGCCGCCGGGCGGCCGCCGGGCCGGGCACCCGGCTCAGCCGATCCGTGCGGCGAGGCGCGGGAACAGCCGGAGGGCGTTGCCCCGGATGATGGCCCGGTGCGCGCGTCCGTTCAGGCCGGGGTCGCGGTCGAACTCCGCGGTGTTGATGGCGACCTCCCGGGCCGAGTTGGCGGGCCAGTCGGTACCGAACAGGACGCGGTCCGCGCCGGCCGCGCCGAGCAGGGACGGGGTGGCGTACGGCGACGTCGGCAGCGCCGTGTCGTAGTGGAAGCGGCGCAGCGCGGGACGGATCTTGGCGGGGTCGGGTCCTCCGTCTTCCCGGCCCCAGCGCTCCGCGCGTCCGGCCATGTACGGCAGGAACCCGCCGCCGTGGGACAGGATGATCGACACGTGCGGGTGGCGCTCCAGCGTCCCGGCGGCGATGAGGCTGAGCGCCGTGCGGGTGGTGTCGAGCAGGAAGTCGCCGAGCCAGTCACCGACACCGGGCACCTCGACGATGCCCTTCGGCGCGACCGGATGGGTGAACACGACCGCCCGGCGCCGGTTCAGCTCGGCGAACAGCGGCTCGAACATCCGGTCGCCGAGGTAGTGCCCGTCGGCCGACGTGGTGAGGAGGACGCCGTCCGCGCCGAGTTCGTCCAGCGCGTGGGCGGCCTGCCGGATGGCGAGGTCCGGGTGCAGCATCGCCACGTTGGCGAAGAAGCCGAACCGGGTCGGATTGTCGCGCACCAGCTCGGCCAGCGACTCGTTGCACACCCGCACGCCCGAGACGGCGACCTCGCGGTCCTGGAACACCTCGGCGGGGGCGGGCGCGGACGCGACGCCTACGGCGATGCCGTTGGCGTCCATGGTCTGGAGCGTCTCCTCCAGGGTCCACCGGGCCCATCGAGGGCCGCCCGTCGGCGGGATCATGCCGATGTCGACCAGCCATTTCCGCATCTTCGGCGGGACGGCGTGATGGTGGACGTCGATCCTGCCGCGCGCGGGCCGCCGGTCGCCCGCGGCGGCCCCGGCGATCGGCACGCCCGCCGGTACGGCGGCCAGGGCCGCGGTCAGGCCGGACACCTGGAGTGCACGTCGGCGGGTCATCTCGGGCATGCGCTTCTCCTGTCGGTCGTTGCGGCTGCCGCCCACTTCAGACCTCATGAGAAAGTCTCAGATGAGACTATACCAGATGGGCCTACGATGGGTCCCATGCTCGATGACCTGGTGGTACGGATCCTGGCCGAGGACGGCGACGCCGCCCTCCGGCACGTCGGGCTCGGCATGCTGCTGGCCACCGCGCACAACCAGAGCCGGGAGGGCATGAACGACGAGCTGCGCCCGCTGGACGTCGACGTGCGCGGGCTCTCCATGCTGCTCGCCCTGGACCTGTACGGGCCGTCCAGCCAGCGGCGCCTCATCGACCTGTCGGGCATCGACAAGTCCACGATGGTGCGCATCATCGACGAGCTGGAGGACGGCGGCCTGGTCCGCCGCGAACGGGCCCCGCAGGACCGGCGCGCCTACTCGATCACCCTGACCCCCGAGGGCGAGCGGACCCTCGCGAGCGCCCGCCGCGTCGCCGTCGACGTGGGCGAGCGCCTCTTCGGCTGGCTTCGCCCCGACGAACGCGACCAGCTCGTCGGCCTGCTCCGCCGCCTGGCCGAACACACCGCTCCACGCTGACCCGAACCCACCGCCGCTCCGCGCTGAGCCGAACCCACCGCCGCCGCTCCACGCTGAGCCGAACCCAGCACCGCTCCACGCTGAGCCGACCAGGTCGAACCCCCCGCTCCGCGCGAGTGGTTTCGCATCCATATCCGGGGATTTACGTCAAATACCCCAAAAGGAATGGTTAAACGAGTGTTGATCTCGGTTTGCGGTTCTTCTCCGGAAGGGAATTAGTCAATGAAGCTGGGCTCGATTCAGGGAGGGTTCGATGACGACCAGAATGACTCACGGTTCCGCGTCGGTTCGGGCGGGTGAGCGCCACCGGACGTCCGGGTGGCTGACGTTCGCCGGCACCCTCGCCCTCGTGGTGGGCGCGTTCAACGTCATCGACGGCGTGGTCGCCCTGTTCAAGGACGATTATTACCTGGTCGGCCAGAGCCAGATCCTCGTGTTCGACTACACCACCTGGGGCTGGATCTGGCTGGTGATGGGCATCATCCAGATCGGCATCGGCGCGGGGATCATGGCAGGCAAGATGTGGGCCAGGGCGGCCGGTGTCGTGCTCGCCGTCCTCGCCGCGATCGGCCATCTCGCCTTCCTCCAGGCATTCCCGCTCTGGTCGGTGCTCACCATCGCGCTGTGCGTCCTGCTGATCTACGCGCTCTGCGCGCCCCCTGCCGGCGCCATCGGCAAATGACCTGACCGGGCGGACTCGTCCGGGCCGCGGAACGCGCGAGGGCGTCGACCCCGCTCCGACGCCGAGCGCCTCTTCCGCCGGCCTGGACGGGTGCGCTCCAATCAATAGTGCGAGCGCGCGGATCAGGAGTTGGTAAGGCGTTCTTCCAGAAGGGCCTGTTGGGCGGGATTAGTGGTGAGTGCCAGGGCCTGCCGGTCGGCGGCTTGGGCGGCCTCGGGCTGATTCAAGGCGCGGAGGAGTTCGGCTCGGGTGGCGTGGTAAAGCGGATAATTCTCAAGGGTTTTGCGGTCGGCGGGGGTGAGGGCGTCCAGGTCGGCGAGCGCGTTGCGGGGGCCGCCGCGCGTGCCGGGATGGTGGTGCAGGGCGATGGCGCGCTGGAGCCGGTGGACGGGTGACGGCGACAGCGCAAGCAGCATGTCGTAGAGGACGACGATCTGCGGCCAGTCGGTGTCCGCCCAGGTGGGGGCCTCGGCATGGCAGGCGACGATGGCGGCCTGCACCTGGTAGGGGCCCGGACGGCGCAGTGCGGCGGCGCGTTCGATCAGGCGGGTCGCCTCGGTGATGGCGTCGTGGTCCCAGCGGCGGCGGTCCTGGTCGCGGAGCGGGACGAGCCGTCCGGCCGGGGTGAAGCGGGCGCTGGTGCGGGCCTGGTGCAGGCGGATGAGCGCCAGCAGGCCGAGGACCTCGGGCTGCTTCGGCAGGAGCCACGCGAGCTGCGCGGTGAGCCACTCCGCGTCGTCGGCGAGGTCGCGGGCGTGCGGACGGTCGCCCGCCGTCGGCAGGTAGCCCTCGTTGAACAGCAGGTAGATGACGGCCAGGACCTGGTTCACGCGGTCCGGCAGATCGGCGTCGGCCGGCACCCGGTACGGGATGCCCGCCTCGCCGATCTTCCGTTTGGCGCGGGTGATGCGCTGGCCCACGGTCGGCTCCGGGACGAGGAACGCCGCCGCGATCTGCGCGGTCGTCAGCCCGCACACCGCCCGCAGCGTGAGCGCGATCTGCGCGGCCCGCGGCAGCGCGGGATGGCAGCAGGTGAAGATCAGCTTGAGCCGGTCGTCGGGCTCGGACGGCACCGGCCCGCGCATCCGGGCGAGCTTGTCGCGGTAGAGCTCCTGGCGGCGCAGCACGTCCAGGCCGCGGCGGCGGGCGACGGTCAGCAGCCAGGCGTCGGGATGGTCGGGGACGCCGTCGTCCGGCCAGCGCCGCAGCGCGGTCTCGACGGCGTCCTGCACGACGTCCTCGGCGGCGGCGAAGTCGCCCAGCACCCGCACCAGGCACGCCGTCAGCCGGCCCGCGTGCTCGCGCACCACGCGGGCCAGCTCGGCGTGGACCTGCTCCGCCGGCGGGTCCGTCACGTGAGCGGGCGGATCTCGATGATCGGGCAGGCGGGCCAGGTCCGCGCCACCGCCAGGGCCTCGTCGAGGTCGGCGACCTCGATCTCGGCGTAGCCGGACACGACCTCCTTGCCCTCCACGAACGGGCCGTCGGTGACCAGCGCGTCGCCGCCGGTCAGCCGCATCGTCGTCGCCGTCTCGGCGGGACGCAGATGCGCGTGGTGCGTGATCACGGCCGCGTGCTCGGCGAACCAGCGCCCGACCGCCTCGAACGCCGCCTCCCGCGCGGCCTCGTCCATCGCCTCCAGCTCGCGCGCGAACTCCTCGGTCTCGACGAACAGCAGGACGTACTTCATCTCCCCCTCCTTCCCGTCCAGGGCCTGGTGGACGCTACCCGGCGGCCAGCGGGCAGTACAGATCGACGCCGTTGCCGTCCGGGTCGAGCACGACGGCGTACCGCATCCCCCAGAACGCGTCCCACGGCTCCTGGGCGCCGGTGTGGCCGGCGCCGGTCAGCTCGGCGTACTTGGCGTCGACGGCGGCCGGGTCGGCGCACTCGAACGCCAGGTAGGTACGGGGGTCACCGGTCGGGCGGCGCCACCCGTCGCGCAGCGTGCCGCCGCGGAACTTCTCGGTGTCGAGCATCAGGTGCAGCCCGTTCGGCAGGTCGCAGCCGGCGTGGTCGGGGTAGGTCTCGTCGACCTTGAACTCCACCCCGAGCCGGGCGTAGAAGGCGATCGCGGCCTGGATGTCGGACACCACGATGTCGATGACGTTCAACTTCGGGTTCATCACCCGCTCCTCTCCGTGCCACCGGACGCGGTCGTGTCCGGGAATGCGCGTTGTCACCCCCTAGACGATCGGGTGGCGGTCCGATCCGACATGGTCCGGCATCGGTTTCACGGTGTTGTAGAGTCTGATCGTCACGGACAGTGATCGTGACCTTACGGATCAGGCCCGGCGACGCCGAGGAGGGGGCATTGGCCGGTTATCGCATCTACCTCGTCGACGGTGCTCGGCGCGAGCTCTCGGCCGACCGGTGCAGGCACGCCGGTTCCCGCTACATCTTCGAGCGGGAGAGCGCGTCCGGCGGGTGGCAGATCGTCCACGAAGTGGCCGTGGTCGACGTCGCCCAGCTCCAGGACGGCATCCCCAACGCCGACCACGAGCCCAACTCGTAGCCGATTCATTCCACTTTTAGAATTAATCGCCTGCTCCGCGCGCGTCCCCGCGATCATCGGGCATTGGCGCGCCGGGGCGCCGCCCATGCCTGTGCTACCTTGTGGGCCACCTAGATCAGCAAATTTGCCGAGGGTACGGGATCCGTGGACTCGCAATGGAGAAACCCCTTGTTGTAAGGGCGTCCCCCGCCGAGCGGTCTTCGACATTCAAGCCGTTGTCCTTTTCGTGGGTGCTGGCGCTGTTCACGGTCACCTTGGGAATGTGGATCGGGCTTCTCGCGTCCGCGCAGGTTCTGCTGCCCAGCCAGATCGAGGCGATCGACCCGGACCGAAAGGTCTGGGCGATGGGCGCGGTGACGGCCGCCGGGGCGGTGGCGGCGGTGCTGGCCGCGCCCCTCGTGGGCGCCCTTTCCGATCGGACCGGATGGCGGTACGGGAAACGCCGTTCCTGGGTGATCGGCGGCACCGTGTTCTGCGCGCTGGCCCTTCTCGCGCTGCCCTGGCAATCGTCGGTCATCGCGGTCGGCGTCTGCTGGGTGATCGTCCACGGCGGCGTCGGCGGCATTTCCGCGGCGTTGTGCGCGGTGGTTCCGGACCGTGTGGCCGTCGATAAGCGCGGGACGGTGTTCGCCATCGTCGGATTCGCGCAGCCGCTCGGGCTGGTGTTCGGGACGCTGTTGGTGTCCGGCGTCTCCTTCCGCGCCGGCTATCCGCTCGTCGCCGTTCTGGTCGCGCTGCTCGCCCTGCCGTACGCGTTCATCGGACGGGACGTTCCCGTCCCGCCGCACCGCCCTGACCGGCCCGAACAGGCCGGCCGGGCGGACCTGGCCGGTCGGGCGGAGAAGGCGCGGAGACCGGTGGGGCGGCGGCTGGTCGACGCCGCGTCCGCCCGCGGGCCCGATTTCGCCTGGGCCTGGGGCGGGCGGTTCATGGCCCAGTTCGCGACATCGTTGGCCACCGTTTACCTGTTGTACTTTCTCCGCGACGAGATCAGGCTGGACGACCCGGCCCAGGGCGTGGCCGTCCTCAGCCTGATGTTCACCGCGGGAATCATCGTGGTCGGCCTTCTGGTCGGGCGCGCGTCCGATCGGGTCGGACGGCGCAAGATCTTCGTGATCATCGCCGCATTGCTGATGGCCGGGGGCCTGACGGGAATGGCGCTGGTCCCGACGTGGCCCGTCGCCCTTGTCGCCGCCGTGGCGCTCGGCGGCGGATATGGCGCCTACCTCGCCGTCGATCTGGCACTCGTCACCCAAATCCTGCGGAGCGACCGCGACCGCGGAAAGGATCTCGGAGTGATGAACATGGCGGGCAGCGGCGCGGTGGCGGTCGCCCCGCTCGTCGCCGCCGGCGGTGTCGACCTCGGCGGCTACACGCTGCTGTTCCTGCTCGCGGCCGCCATGGCGGTGTCGGCCGGCCTCCTTATCCAGCCGATCAAGTCTGTTCCCTGAAAAAGGCCGTCATGATTTACTTCTGAGTTGTGTTCGACGGGGGTGTCGAAGGCATGGCAGCAGAAGGCGTGTGTTTCAGGGTCCTCGGTCCGTTGGCGGTCAGCGTGGACGGGGTCGCGGTCGCGCCGCCCCGCTCTCCGGTCCTCCAGGGGCTGCTGGGCGTCCTGCTCCTGGCGCGGGGCGAGCCGCTGCCGACCGGCCGGCTCGCCGAACTGGTGTGGACCGACCGCGCCGGCGAGACGAGCCGCGAGTCGGTCCACGTGGGCGTGTCGCGCCTGCGCAAGTGGCTGACCGGCCTCGACACCGGCAGCCCCGGCGATCCCGGCCGCATCAAGATCGATTACCAGGACGGCTACCTGCTGGACTGCGCCGCGGACCGGACGGACCTCGGCCGGTTCCTGGCGCTCGCCGCCGAGGCCCGCTCGGCGACGGAGCCGGAGCGCGTGTACCGGGCGTTCTCGTCCGCCTTCGCGGAGCGCAAGGGGCCGCTGCTGGCCGGCCTGTCGCGCATCCACCGGACGGACCCGCTCGTCCACGGCCTGGAGGAGGAGATCCGGGGCGCCGCCCTGGGCTTCGCCGCCACCGCCCTGGACGTGGGCGGCTCCGAGGGCGCGGTCGCGGCCGTCAGCGCGCTGACCGCGGAACTCCCGTTCGACGAGCCGCTGCACGCCGTCCTCATCGACCTGCTGATGGCGAGCGGGCGGTCGGCGGAGGCCCTGCAGACGTACCGGCGGCTCAGCGAGCACCTCGCCGAGGAGCTCGGCGTCGAGCCGAGCGAGGAGGTACAGCGCGCGCACATGCGCGTCCTGTCCGCCAACCGCACGCTCGGCGACCAGGACGCGGCGCCGGAGCCGCCGCAGCCGCCGCCCGCCCAGCTTCCGCCCGACATCCCCGACTTCACGGGCCGCAGCGCCGAGGTGGTGGACCTCGCCGAGACCCTCATCGGCGGCGGCGGGACGCCACGCAACCGGACCGTGGCCGTCGCCACCGTCGCCGGAATGGGGGGCGTGGGCAAGACCACGGTGGCCGTCCACGTCGCGCACCAGATCGCGAACTTCTTCCCCGGCGGCCAGCTGTACGCGAACCTGCGCGGCGATTCGACGGACCCCGCCGACCCCGCGGAGGTGCTCGGCCGGTTCCTGCGCACGCTCGGCATGTCCGGCGCGGGGATCCCGCCGTCCCTGGACGAGCGCGTGGCGCTGTACCGGAGCCGTCTCGCCGGGAGCAAGATCCTCGTCGTGCTCGACAACGCCGCCGGGGAGCCCCAGGTGCGGCCGCTGCTGCCCGGCACGGCGACGGCGGCCGTGCTCATCACCAGCCGCAACGCCCTCCTCGGCCTGGAGGGGGCGAAGCTCCTCAACCTGGACGTGCTGACGTCCGCGCAGGCCGTCCAGCTGATCGCGACCATCATCGGGGAGCAGCGCGTCGCGGCCGAGCCGGACGCCGCGGTGGAGATCGCCGGGCTGTGCGGCCACGTCCCGCTGGCGGTGCGCATCGCGGCGGCCCGGCTGCTCGGCCGCGGCCACTGGGAGCTGTCGCATCTCGCGGGCCTCCTGCGGGAGGAGCGCCGCCGCCTCGACGAGCTCGTGGCCGGCGACCTGGAGGTGCGGGCCGGGTTCGAGCTGAGCTACCGGCTGCTGCCCGCGGCCACCCGGCGCGTGTTCCGGCTGATCGGGCTGCTGCACGCCCCCGACTTCGCCTGCTGGACGGTCGCCGCGCTGCTGGACCGTCCCATCCCCGAGGTGCAGCGGCACCTGGAGACGCTGATCGACGCGCACCTGGTCGGCATCACCGGCGTGGACGAGACGGGCCAGCTCAGGTACCGGCTGCACGACCTGCTCCGGCTGTACGCGCGCGAGCTCGCCGAACGCGACGACCCGGAGCCGGAGCGCGAGGCGGCGCTGCGGCGCGCCCTCGGGGGCTGGCTGTCGCTGGCCGAAGAGGCCGCGGAGCACGTCCCGGGGCCGTGCTACGCCGCGATGCACGGGCCCGCTCCGCGGTGGTCGCCGCCGGCGTCCGTCACGACGCGGCTGCTGGCCGACCCGATGCAGTGGTTCAACTCCGAGCGGGCGGCGCTCGTGGCGGAGGTCGGGCACGCCTGCGAGCTGCGCTGGACCGACTTCGCCTGGGACCTCGCGGCGTGCATGGAGAAGTACTGCGACGTCCGGAGCCTGTCCGACGACTGGCGCCGGATGCACGACCGCGCGCTGGCGCTGTGCCGGGAGACGGGCGACAAGCGCGGCGAGGCCGTGATCCTGCGCGGGCTCCTCGAAGTCACCACCTGGACGTCGCCCTCCGGGTCCGGGACGGCCATGACCCGCATGCACAACCTCGCCGTCCGGCTCCTGGACCTGTTCACCGAGCTGGACGACCCGGCCGGGATCGCGGACGCGCTGGTCGCGATGGTCTGGGCCGCGGTCGCGCGGGGCGACGGCTCCGAGGCGCTCGCCCTGGCGGACCGCGCGCTGCGCATCTCGCGCGAGGCCGGATACGACGGCGGACGGGCGCGGGCGCTGCACGTCATGGCCATCGCGCACGGCGAGGGCGACCCGCACGCCGCGGTCGAATGCCTGGAGGAGGCGCGTGTGGTCGCGGAAGGGCTGGGCAATCCCCGGGTCACCGCGACGATCGTGCAGTTCCTCGGCGCCGGCCGCGCCCTCTCCGGCGACATCGCGGGCGGCCGGCAGCTGCTGGACGAGTCGATCATGATGGCGCGCAACCTCGGAGACCGCTACCTGGAGACGTTCTCGCTGCTCTACCTCGCCAAGCTGTTCGTCGCGACCGGGGACGGCCGGGCGCGGTCGACGCTCGACCTGGCGCTCACCTACAGCCGGACGGGTAACTTCCGCCACCATCTCGCCGACGCGCTGGGCGTCCTCGGTGAGCTGAACCTCGCCGAGGGCGACGTGCCGGAGGCCGTCGCCTGCCTCGAACGCTCGGTGCAGGTCTGGCGCACCCGCGGCTGGATCCCGTTCCTGGCGCGTGCCCTGCGCACTCTCGGCGACGCGCAGGCCGCCGCCTGCGACCACGACGCCGCCCGGGCCAGCTGGACGGAGGCGCGCGAGCTGTTCGACCGGATCGACGACGACGCCGGGCATTCCTCCGTCGAAGAGCGCCTCGCGTCCGAGGACATGATCGGTTGAACGGTTCGCCGGCCTCCCCGGTGACCGTCCGGTTAGCGATCGGTAAGGCCCGTCTCGGTAGCGTCGAGGACAGCACGGCAACGTGGCGCCGTGCGCGATACCGATAACTCGCCGTGGGGCCAACTGACGCGGGGGCGCAGTTGACCGGCGGGGGCTCGTGATCCATAGAGATCCGGCCATACCGGCCGGGACCGCCCCGTCCCGGCCGGTGGCACAGCGCCGCCGCCTCCGGACCGCCGCGTCCGCCCCCTCAGGCGCCGAAGATCGTCGCGGGGTCGCCGGTGTACCAGGTGTTGGCTATGCGCATCCGGCGGATCAGCCACCGCTCGCCATCGCGGACGAGTTCGACGTCATAGGGGTTCTTCAGCAGGGCGAACGTGCCGTGGTCGGCGGTGAGCAGATGCTGCGCCTCGACCAGCGCGGTCAGCCGCGCCGTGTCGCCGTCGATGGCGATGCGCGCGTTGGTGACCTGGTGGGTGGTGTCGATCCGCCCGGTGAACGAGGCCAGGATGGTGGTGACGATCGTGTCCCGTCCGGCCATGACCGGGGGACGCCCGCCCCACCTGGACGCGGCGGGACGGAAGTCCAGTTCGGCGTCGGCGGCGAAGGCCGAGGCGAACAGGGCCGCGTCCTTCAGGTCCTGGCCGAGGGCGAAGCGGTGGAGCGCGTCCAGGATCTCCACGCGGTCCCGCAGCTCCCGGACGACCGCGTCGCCGTCGTCCGCCCGAGCGGACACAGCGTGCTCATCGATGCCGTACATCGCGTGCTCCCATGCAGGTCAGTAGGTGTTTCCAGCGGTTCCACCCTGCGCGGGGGAGAGCGGCCGATCAAGGCGCGGCCGGGCAAGTATCGTGAAGCTGGAATTAACGATCGGGGGCGTCGTGCTGGAACGGCATGAGGTGGAGGCGTTCCTCACGCTGGCCGAGGAGCTGCACTTCGGCCGTACCGCCGAACGCCTGCACGTGTCCACGGCCCGGATCAGCCAGACCATCGCCAAGCTGGAGCGGCGCGTCGGCGTCCCGCTGTTCGACCGCACCAGCCGCCGCGTGGAGCTGACCGCCGTCGGACGACGCCTGTACGAGGACGTCCGTCCCGCCTGGGACCAGATCAACGCCGCGGTCGACCAGGCCGTCAGCACCGGCCGCGGCCTCACCGGCACGCTGCGGGCCGCCTTCGTCGGCGCTGCGGCCGGGCAACTGCTCGCCGGGGTGACGGAGCTGTTCCGGACGAGGCACCGCGACTGCGACGTCCGGCTCCGCGAGGCGCAGATCGGGGACGCGATCCCGTGGCTCCGCGACGGAGACGTCGACATCGCCCTCGACACCTTTCCCGTCGACGAACCGGGCATCGTCAGCGGCCCGGTCCTGGTGTCGGAGGCGCGGATGCTGGCCGTCCCGTCCGGGCATCCGTTCGCGCGCCGCGAGACGGTCTCCGTGGAAGACCTGGCCAGGACGAAACTCCTCCAACTGCCCGGCTCGCTGCCCGAATCCCTGCGGAACGACCGCACCCCGCAGAACACGCCCGCGGGACGTCCGATCGAGCCCGGCCCCTCCGCCTCGACGCTCAACGAGCTGCTCACCCTCGTCGGCGCGGGCCACGGCGTCTTCCCGGTCGGCGCGCAGACCAGGCGCTACTACGCCCGGCCCGACGTCGCCTACGTCCTTCTCGACGATGCCCCGCCCGTGCGCTGGGGGCTGCTGTGGCGGTCCGATGGCACCACCGCGCGCGTCCGCGCCTTCGCCCAGGCCGCGCACGACCTGCTCCACCCCCGCACGGGCTAGCGGCCCAGCCGGTCGAGGCGTCGGAGCTGGTCGTCGCTGAGCCGCAGGTCCGCCGCCGCGACATTCTCCTCCAGGTGGGCGATCGAGCCGGTGCCCGGGATCGGCAGGACGACCGGGGAACGTTCGAGCAGCCAGGCGAGCGCGACCTGCGCCGGGGTGGCGCCGGTCTCGGCGGCGACGGCGGCGATCCCGGCCGTCCCGCTGGACGCGGCGGGATGCACGGGCCGCCAGGGCAGGAAGGCGATCCCGGCCGCGGTGCAGGCGTCGAGGACGCCCTCATGCTCGCGGTCGAGCACGCTGTACCGGTTCTGCACGCTCACAACGTCGATGATCTCCCGCGCCCGGTCGAGCTGGCCGACGGTCACCTCGGACAGCCCGAGGTGGCCGATCTTGCCCTGGAGCTGCAGCTCGCGGAGCGCGCCAAGCTGGTCGGCGAGCGGCACCTTCGGATCGACGCGATGCAGCTGGAGCAGTTCGAGCCGCTCGACGCGCAACCGGCGCAGACCCTGCTCGACCTGGTCGCGGAGGAACTCCGGCCGCCCGCAGAGGTCGGCCTCGCGCGGCGGGTCCGGCGGCGCGACGCCGACCTTCGTGGCGATGAGCAGGTCGTCCGGGTAGGGGTGCAGCGCCTCGGCCAGCAGCTCCTCGTTGGCGCCCCACCCGTACAGGTGCGCCGTGTCGATCAGCGTCACACCCAGCTCGACCGCGCGCCGGGCCACGGCGATCGCGCCGTCCCGCGCCCGGCGGGGCTCGGTCGGCAGGTGCATCGCCCCGAACCCGAGCCGCCGCACGTCCCGCTCACCCGCGATGCGGAAACTCCGAGCCGTCATACGCCCCCAACTTCAAGATCGTTCACGATACAGCAGCCGCGCCCCCTCCACGGGCCCTCCTCCACGGGCCCGCCTACCGGCCGGTGTAGACCGGGTCCCGGCCTTCCTTGAGGGCGGCCAGGCGTTCGGCGAAGTCGGCGGTGTCCAGCAGCCGGTAGAGCGTCGGGATCAGGTCGGCGTAGACCTGCTGGGCGTGCGCCTCGCGGGCGCGGCGGCCGAGTTCGAGCGTCGCGCGGACCGCGAGCGGCGGGTTGGCGGCGATCTTCTCGGCGATCTCGATGGCGCGGGGCAGCTGATCGCCGAGCGGGACGACCTCCTGGACGAGCCCCAGCCGGACGGCCTCGTCGGTGCCCCAGCTCTCGCCGGTGAGGAGCCAGCGCATGGCGTTGCCCCATCCCGCCTCCGCCGCCATCCGGAGCGCGCCGCCGCCCGCCGGGGTGGTGCCCCGGCTGACCTCGCCCTGGCTGAAGCGGGTGCCGTCCGCGGCGACGCGGACGTCCGCGGCGAGCATGAGTTCGTGCGCCATGGCCCCGACCGTTCCCTGGACGGCCACGACCAGCGGTTTCGACAGGCGGGTGGACGTCCCGAAGGGGTTGATCCGGCCGGGGCCGTCCGCGCTGTACGTGCGGGCCTGGAGGGTGGGCAGGAAGCTCTTAGGGTCGAGCCCAACGGAGAAGTCGGGCCCTTCCGCGTGCAGGACGACGGCGACGGCGTCGTCGTTGTCGGCCCGGTGGTAGGCGGCGCCGAGCGCCTCAAGGGTGGGGGGATCGATGGCGTTGGACGTCCCCGTCCGGTCCAGCCGGATCAGCGCCAGCCGGCCGCGCCGCTCGTAGTGCACCGTCTTGTCGCGGTGCACCGGCTTGTTGTCGTGCACCGTCTTGTCGTCGTGCACCGGCTTGTTCGCGTTCATCGTCGGGTTCAACTCCTGGGGTGTCACAGGGAAGGGCGCGGCAGGGGCGGCAGCGTGCGTTCGACCGCTTCGCCGATGGCCAGGAGCCGGGCGTCGGACGAGTCGGGGCCGACGAGTTCGAGGCCGATCGGGAGGCCGTCGCGGGACAGCCCCGAAGGGATCGACAGGCAGGGCAGGCCCGCGGTGCTCGACGCGTCCGTGTTGCGGATGTAGGTGAGGAAGGTGTCGACGGTGGCCCCGTTCAACTCGACCGTGACGTCCTCTCCGGAGGGCAGGTGCGGCCGGGCGGGCAACGGGGTCGTGGGGACGACGTAGGCGCTGACGTCGTTGTCGGCGAAGTAGGCCGCGAAGGCGGCGCGGAGGGCCGGGCGGTGGACGGAGAGGGCAGCGCGGTAGTCGGCGCCCGGAATCTGGTCTTCGTCCAGGATGGATTCGAGCGTCGCCCGCACCTGGGGGGTCGCGACCTGGCTCACCAGTTCGCGCAGTGTCAGGGGCGAGGCGTGCTGGTAGAGGTAGGCCGACAGTTCCCGGCCCACCTCGTACAGGACGACGGTGAAGCTGGCGGGTTCGTTGAGCCGCGCCAGGTCGGTGATGTCCCGCTCGACGAGCACGGCGCCGCGTTCGGCGAGCGCGGACAACGCGCGCTCGGTCGCGGCGGCGACGTCCGGGTCGAGATCGTCGTAGAAGAACCCGCGGGGCACGCCGAGCCGCAGGCCCGCCAGGTCGGCCGACGCGCCGGGGTCCGTGCCCGCAGGGGCGCAGACGGCGTCGACGAGCCGGACGTCCGCGACGGAGCGGGCGAGGGGCCCGGTCGTGTCGCGGGTGGACGAGATCGGCACGACGCCGCGCCCGTCGTAGCGTCCGTGCGTCGGCCGGAACCCGACGCAGCCGCACAGCGCGGCCGGGATGCGGCAGGAGCCGCCGGTGTCGGCGCCGATCCCGGCGGGGACCAGCCCGGCGGCGACGCCCACGGCGGTGCCGCCGCTGCTTCCGCCGGGGATGTGGTCCTCGCGGTAGGGGTTGCGGACGGTCCCGAACACCGGGTTGTTGCCCGTCATCCCGAAGGACAGCTCGCCCAGGGCCTGCTTGCCCATCAGCGTGCCTCCGGCGTCCAGCAGCGCCTGCGCGATCGGGGCGTTGCGGCGCGGGCGCGAGTCGCGCAGGGCCGGGGTGCTCGCCGTCGTGGGGAGGTCGGCGGTGTCGATGATGTCCTTGAGCGCGAACGGCAGCCCGTGGAGGGGGCCCGGACGCTCTGGAGCGTTCTTGAGCGACTGCCGGATGAGGTCGGGTTCGTGCGAGATGTAGGAGTTCAGGCGGGCCAGCCGCCCGGTCCGCTCGATCAGCGCCTCGGCGTACTCGGCGAGCTTCAGCTCCCCGTCGCGGAGCCGCCGGACGGCCTCGACGGCGGACAGCCAGTGCAGGTCTTCAGCCATGGGGACACCCTGCCCTAGCGAGCGACATTCAGGGCGAACGGGACCATGCCGTGGTTGCGCAGGATCGACGGGACGATCAGCATGATCGTCTCCGGGCCGCGCGCGGTGCCGACGTCCCCGAGGTCCTCGATCCAGTCGGCGGGCCAGCCGAGGTCGCCCAGCAGCGCCGCGACGGTCGCCTTCGCGCCGGCGTCGTTGCCGGACAGGAACGCGGTCGGCGGCACCTTGAGGCTGTGCGGGTCGACCATGACGGTGAACAGCATGGTGTTGAGCGTCTTGACGACCTTCGTGCCGGGCAGCGCCTCCTGGAGATGCTCCGCCAGGCTGCCGCCGGGGTAGACCAGGCCGCCCGGCATCCCGTCGGGGCGGCGCACCGTGGCGTTGGCGACGTCGACGAGGATCTTCCCGGCCAGGGCGTCGCGCAGGGCGCCGAGCCGTTCCACGGAGGTGTCGCCGGGCGTCGCGTTGACGACGACCTCGGCGGCCCCGATCGCGTCGGCGATGCCGGTGACCGTCACCGGCTTACCGGCCCATTTGGACGAGACTCCGGCGGCGTCGCGGCTGCCGATGGCGACCTTGTGGCCCGCTTCCGCGAGCTTGGCGGCGAGGGTGCCGCCGACGCGTCCGGACCCGAGGATGGCGATGTTCGTCATGTGGTGCTCCCGTTTCTGGTCAGCCAGGTGTCGGCCGTGGACAGGGTCGCCTTGCGATCGAATCCGTTGACCTTCTGGAGGATGTCGGTGACGAGGAACTGCTTGAGGTCGACGGAGCCGTCGATCACACCGGCTTCGCGGAGGAGGCTCTGGGCGTTGCCCCAGCGGTCCGGTTTGATCTCTCCGAAGTTCTGCTTGTCGAAGGGGACGAGGGTCTTGGACAGGGCGTCGAGCAGTCCCCGGGCCTGGTCGGGGTCGCTCCACTGCTCGGGGGCGACCTGGCGCGTGGCCGCCTCCGCGACCTTGGGACGTTCTAGGCCGGCATACGTCCCCCTGGCAAGGGCCCGGAAGAACCTGACCAGCACGTCGCTCTTCTTCAGCGTCTCGGCGCGCACGATGTAGCCGCCGACGGGGATGCCTTCGAGGCCCTCGGGGGTGATGTCCCTGACCGGCAGCCCGGCCTCGTCGAAGGCGAAGAAGTCGGTGAGCGTCCCGGCGTAGGCCGCGATGCGCCCGGACTCCAGCGTCTGCGCGACCGAGGGGCTGCCCGGCCCGACCATCGTCGTCGTGACGTCGTCGATGCTCATCCCGGCCTTTTTCAGCGCGGCGGTGAGATAGGCGCGGTCCTGGTCGGGGGAGGCGAGCCCGACGTTCTTTCCCTTGAGGTCGGCGACCTTCTTGATGGGGCTCTTCTCGGGGACGACGAGGCCGATGAGGAACCCGTTCCCGCCGGTGCGCTCGTCGTATGCCAGGCGCAGGCCGTCCGCTTTGAGGGCCGCGGATATCGCGTCGGTGGCGGCGACGAGACCGACGTCCGCCTTGCTGTTCTCCACGAGCCCGGCGATCGGGATGTTGTCGTTCACCGGGGCGAGCTTCACCGTGATGCCCTCGGCCTTGAAGAATCCGAGCTTGTCGGCGATGACCGCGTTGAAGGTGAACAGGGAATTGGGCGCGGGGGTGGCGAGCGTCAGGGTGCCGTCCGCGCCGCCCGAGGTCTTGCCCGCGTTTCCGCAAGCGGACAAGGCGGTGGCCGCCAGGACGGTCGCCATTGCCCCGGCCATCAGGTTCGACAGCGTTCTTTTCATGAAACCTTCTCCTCCGAAGCCGAATGGTTCGAGGGGGCGGACCCGGCGGGCCGCGACGGCGTTTCGCCGAGCCGCCGCCGGACGCTTCTCTCCCGGCTCCTGGTCTTGGACGTCATCCGCGCGGCATGCCGCCAGAAGACGATGGTGCGGTCGGCGAAGCCGATGGCGCCGTAGAGCAGCAGCCCCATCGCGGTCAGGACCAGTACGACGGCGAACGCGTCGTCCTGATTCAGCTGGGAGCTGTACCTCTGGACGAGGAATCCGAGCCCTTTCTGCGACGACACGATTTCGGCGACGACCGCGCCCGCGAGCGCGAGCGTGAGCCCGATCCGCAGCCCCGCGAAGATCATCGGCGCGGCGGTGGGGAGCAGGAGGCTGAGGAACGTCCGCTTCTTGCCGGCGCGGAGCGACCGGAAGAGCTCCTCGGCGTCGGGGTCCGGGGCGAGCAGCCCCGTGAGCGCGTTCACGAACACCGGGAAGAACGCGATCATCCCGGCGATCACGATCTTCGAGGTGTAGCCGAACCCGAACGCGGAGATCAGGATCGGCGCGATGGACAGCATCGGCAGGACCTGCAGCGTCACCGCGTACGGGTACACCATCTGCCTGACCAGGCGCGACGACCCGGCCGCGATGGCCGCGCCGATCCCGAGCACCGCCGCGACGCCGAACCCGGCGAGGGTCTCGTAGAAGGTGGCGAGCAGGTGCTCCCAGACGAGCCCGGTGGAGAACAGCTCGTAGGCCGCGACGACGACGTCCCAGGGGCGGGGCAGGATCAGGTCGCTGACCCAGCCCTGGGTGTGCGCGAGATCCCATAGGACGACCACGGCGGCGAACAGGGCCGCCGGGGCGATCACCCGGCCGCGTCCGGACATCCGCCGTGCCGCGCCGTGCTTCCCGTTCACCGCGATCAACCCCCTTCGGCCTGGACGAGCTGGAGCCCGTCCCGCACCCGCAGGGCCGATTCCTGGAACTCCGGGGAATAGGCCATGTCGAGCGAGCGGGGCCGCGGCAGCGAGATGGTCACGTCCGCCGCGACCGTTCCCGGCCTCGGCGTCATCACGACGACCCGGTCCGACAGCAGGACGGCCTCGGAAATGCTGTGCGTGACGAAGAGCGTGGCCGACGCCGTCCGTTCATGGATCTTCAGCAGTTCGAGATTGAGCAGTTCCCGGGTCAGCTCGTCGACCGCGCCGAACGGCTCGTCGAGAAGGCGCACACCGGCCCCGGTCATCATCAGCCGGGCCAGCGCGACCCGCTGCCGCATCCCGCCGGAGAGCTGCTCGGGAAAGTGATGCTCGAACCCTTCGAGATTGAACAGGGCGAGCAGCCGCATGGCCTCGCGGACGTCGTCGTCCTTCACCCTGCGGCGCATCCGGACGGGCAGGAGCACGTTCTCCAGCGACGTCTTCCACGCGAGGAGCGCGGGCCGCTGGAACATCATGCCGACGTCCGCCCGGGGCGCGGTGACGGCCTCACCATGGACGTCGACCGACCCGTCCGCGCACGGCGTCAAACCCGCGATGACGCGCAGCAGGGTCGACTTCCCGCAGCCGCTCGGCCCGACGATCGAGACGAACTCCTCGGGCCCCACGGAAAGGTCCAGATTCCTGATCGCCTCCACACCGCCGTCGAATCTCTTGCCGACACCGCGCAACCGCACGGCGATCCCCGCGGAACCATTCCGGCTCGATCTCGCTCCCATGCCTGCCCTCCTCTCCGGGCCTTACCGGGCTGGACGTTCGTCGATGACGCGCCGCATCTTCCCCGCCGACCGCTCGATCCCGCCGGGTTCGACGACCTCGACCTCGACGCTGACCCCGATCGTGTTCTTGATCAGCGCCCGCACGCGCTCCCCGGCCGCCGTCGCCACCGGGCCCGCGGCCACGGCGCCGCGCCGCTCCACGCGCACGGTCAGCCCGTCGAGAGCGCCCCGGCGCGTCAGCACGCACTGGAAATGCGGCGCCAGCTCGTCCGTGCCGAGCAGCAGTTCCTCGATCTGCGTGGGGAACAGGTTCACCCCGCGCAGGATGATCATGTCGTCGGTGCGGCCGGAGATCCGCGCGATCCGGCGCATCGGCCGGGCGGTCCCCGGCAGCAGCCGGGTCAGGTCCCGGGTGCGGTACCGCAGCACCGGCATCGCCTGCCTGGTCAGCGTGGTCAGCACCAGCTCGCCCTCGCGGCCGTCCGGCAGCGTCTCGCCCGTCACCGGGTCGACGATCTCGGGATAGAAGTGGTCCTCCCACAGGTGCAGGCCGTCCTTGGTCTCGGCGCACTCCTGCGCCACGCCCGGCCCGACGATCTCCGACAGCCCGTAGATGTCGACCGCGTCGATGCCGAGGCGCCCCTCGACCTCCCGCCGCATCTCCTCCGTCCACGGCTCGGCGCCGAAGATCCCGACGCGCAGCGACGTCGAGCGGGGATCGACGCCCTGCCGCTCCATCTCGTCGATCAGCGCGAGCATGTAGGACGGGGTGACGGTGATGATGTCCGGCCGCAGGTCGCGGATCAGCAGGACCTGCCGTCCGGTCATCCCGCCCGACACCGGGATCACGGCGCAGCCCAGCCGCTCCGCCCCCGCGTGGAGCCCGAGCCCGCCGGTGAACAGCCCGTAGCCGTAGGCGTTGTGCAGCCGGTCGCCGGGCCGCCCGCCCGCCGCGCGGATGCTGCGCGCGACGACGCCCGCCCACGTCTCCAGGTCGTCGCGCGTGTAACCGACGATGGTCGGCCGCCCGGTGGTCCCCGAGGACGCGTGGACGCGCGCCACCCGCTCCGCCGGGACGGCGAACATCCCGTACGGGTAGTTCGAGCGCAGGTCGTCCTTGGTCGTGAACGGCAGTTTGGGCAGGTCGGAGAGGGCGTGGATGTCGTCCGGGTGCGTTCCGGCGGCGTCCAGGGCCGTCCGGTAGTGGGGCACGTTCTCGTAGGCGTGCCGGACCGTCCAGCGCAGCCTTTCGAGCTGCACGGCCCGCAGCTCGTCAACGGACGCCGTCTCGATCGCTTCGAGCCCTTCGGCGCTCGCTTCGAGCCCTTCGGCGCTGATCGCCGGCCTGTTCATCGGAAGATGTCCGAGATGCGGGCGTGCTGTTTCTCATCCAGCCGGATCTCCATGGCCTCGCGGACGGCGTCCCAGTGCGCGGACGTGCGCGGCGCGACGATCGGCGCGGTGACGGCGGGATGGTCGCGGAGCCACGCGAGGGCCAGCCCGGAGACGCTCGCCGCCAGCTCCCGCGCGACCTCGCGGAGCGCGGCGACCTTCTCCAGGTTGTCCGGCGAATGGAAGCCCTTGTAGTACAGGTGGCCGGCGACGGCGATGCGGCTCCCGGCCTCCGGTTGCGCCCCGTCCAGGTACCGCTCGGACAGCACCCCGCCCGCGAGCGGGGAGAACGGCGTGTACCCGAGCCCCTCGCCCACCACGAGCGGCAGCAGCTCGGCCTCGTCACCGCGGTCGAGGAGGTTCAGCCGGTTCTCGACGGTGACGGGCCGGTGCAGGCCCTTCGCGTCCGCCGTCCGCAGGATGTCCTCCAGCAGCGCGTGGTCGACGTTGCTGACGCCGTACGCCCCGATGGCCCCGGCGTCCTGCGCGGCGGAGAACGCCTCCAGCGTCTCCGCGATCGGCGTCCCCGGGTCGGGGACGTGCGACAGGTACAGGTCGACCCGCCCGAGCCGCTCGATGCTCCGCGCCAGCCGCCGCTCGATGTGCTTCGCCGACAGGTCCCTGGCCCTGGAGCCGTCCGGGTTGCTGATCAGCCCGACCTTGGTCGACACGATCGCGTCCGCGGGCCGCCGCTCGTGCAGCCAGCGGCCCACGACCTTCTCGCTCTCGCCGCCCCCGTAGGAGTCGGACGTGTCCACGATGTTGATCCCGAGCTCCCACGCCTCGTCGAGCCGCTCGAAGCCCTCCTCGGCGTTCAGCCCGAATCCGCGCGTGCTCGTGGACGTGCCGACCCCGCCGATGGACCCGGCGCCGAACACGAATTCGCTGATCTCGATACCGGACGCACCGAGCGGGACTCTACGCATGGCCGAACGCCTTCCTGTCTGTCGTTTCATGTAATGGCGGAAAGGGTCTGGACGGCGGCGGCGTGCAGCGTCGGGGTCGCGGCGAGGAAGTCGTCGCTGTCGAGGCTCCACGGCCGCCCGCGCGTGTCGGAGACGACGCCGCCCGCCTCGACGACGAGCAGCGCGCCCGCGAGCAGGCCGGAGCGGACCTGGCTGAACTGCCAGAACACGTCCATCCGGCCGGCGGCGATCTGGATGAGCTGCAGCGTCGCCGGCACCGACACCCGGATCACCATCGCGGCGTTGAGCATCGCGGTGACGGACGCCCCGATGCGCAGAAAGGTCTCCGCCGACTCGCCGGGCGCGGCCTGTCCCGTCCCGACGAGCGCCCCGTCGATCCCGGCCTTCGGGGAATGGCACAGCGGCTCCCCGTTCAGAAAGGCGCCGCCGCCCAGAACCGCCGTATAAGTATCGTCGACCAACGGCAGATGTACCGCCGTGACCACGGGCACGTTGTCGCGGACGAGCGTCGCCGTGACGCCCCAGTCCGTCATGCCGTGAACATGATTGATATTGCCTTCGACGGGGTCGGTCACCCACCATTCCCCGTCCGGGAGCACCCCGCTTTCCAATTCGTCGTCGACCCAGCCGACGCCCGGGCGTATCCGCGTCAGCGCGGGCTTCAGGATTTCCAGGGACGCCGCGTCGTTGGCGTAGATGCCCGCCACGACCTCGTCCCGTCCGGCGAGGCGCGGGGTGGTCGAGAACCGCTCGACCATGCGCGCTCCCGCCGCCCGCACCGCCGCCGCGACCTGCGGCACCAGCTCCCGGTCGCCGGCCAGGGCCGGGTTGCCGCCCGCGAGGGACGGGTTCACGCGGTCATCCGAGTGCAGCGACATCGTGGCTCTTTCCGATGGGGGACGGGTCGATGGGGGTCGCGATTCCGGCTCTGGCCTCGATGACCTCGGCGGCGGCGAACACGGCGTCCTCCTCGAAGGGCCGTCCGATCACCTGGACGCCGAGCGGCGCGCCGCCCCCGCTCTCGACGGGAAGCCCGAGCGCCGGGAACCCGAGCACGGGAACGGACATGAGCGGCCATTGCCGCCCCATCAGTTCGGCCGTCCGCTCGACCGACTCCGCGTCCGACCCCATGGGGAACGGCGCCTCGCCGGACACGGGCGTCAGGACGAGCGGATACCGGTCCGCGAACACCGAGAACTGCCGCCGGAGCATCCCGCGCCGCGCCCACCCGGCCACGAACTCCGCAAGATCGACCTCACCGAACGCGTCCCAGTAGACGGCGAACATGAGGTCGAAGAACCGGCGGAAACCGGGGTCACCGACCCGCTCGACCTCGCCCACCATCCCGATCGCGAACTCGGTGAGCGCCAGCTTCCACCACAGCTCCGCGGCCTCGCCGAACAGCGGCAGCTCGACCTCGTCGACCTGGTAACCGGCGTCGGCCAGCCATCCGGCGGCCGTCCGCGTTGCCTCGACGCTCTCCGCCGTGGACGACCCCCGCAACCCCGGCCCACCAGGATCGGTCACGACCGCGACGCGCCCCCGCTCCGCCGACACCGGAATCCGGCTGGCATAGGCAACGGCTCGCGGGTCCCGGGGATCGTAGGCCTCCATCGCCCGCAACCCCAGCCGCAGATCGGCGACCGTCCGGGCGAGCGGCCCCTGCTCGACGAACGCCTGCACGGCCATCGGCGGGTCATGCGACGGCGACCCCGCCCACGCCGGAACCCGTCCGGGCGTCGGCCGCAACCCGACGACACCGCAGCAGGTGGCCGGATACCGGATCGACCCGCCGATGTCACTCCCATGCGCCAGCGCGCCCATCCCGAGCGCCACCGCGACGGCCGCCCCACCGCTGGACCCGCCCGGCGTCACCGCCGGGTCCCACGGGTTGACCGTCGCGCCGTAGAGGTCGCTCTCGGTCGTCCACCGGGTCGCGAAAGGCGGGCAATTGGTCCGTCCCACGAGAATGGCCCCGGCGTCCAGCCAGCTCGACGCCTGCGGATCGGTCTCGGTGGCGATGTGATCCTTGTACGCGGCGACGCCCTCGGTAGTGGGCAGCCCCTCGACATTCGTGTTCACCTTGAAAGTCACGGGCACGCCGTGCAGCGGACCCGTCGCCGGCCCATGCCGCAGCCGAGCGTCCGCCTTCCGCGCCGCGTCGAGCGCCTCGTCCTCCCGCACCTCGACAACGGCGTTCGCCGCCGGATTGACGTCCGCGATCCGCGCGAGCACCGACCGGGTGGCCTCGACCGACGACACGGCCCCGGTACGGAGCAGGCGCGCGACCTCGGTGGCGGACAGTTGCCAGATCTCCATGGCCTCGCTCCTCTACCGGGGGTTTTCGTCTCGTCCCCGACACTAAGAGCGACCAGTCGTAATGGCCAGTGCATCTTTGATAGGGCTACATTTACTCTCGTGCACTTGGATTTGAACCTGCTGACCGCGCTGGACGCCCTGCTGGAGCACAACAGCGTCGCGGGCGCGGCGGAGCGCCTGAACCTGTCCGCCCCGGCGATGAGCCGCACCCTCGGCCGGATCAGACGCGTCACCGGCGACCAGATCCTCGTCCGCGCGGGCCGCACGATGATCCCGACGCCCTACGCCCTGGAGATCCGCGGCGAGGTGCACGACCTCGTCCAGCGGGCGCGCGGCGTCCTCCGCCCCGAACACGACCTCGACCTGGTGAACCTGGACCGCGCGTTCTCGGTCCGCGGCCACGACGCCGTCACGACGGCGATCGGCCCGGCACTCCTGGCCACCGTCCGAGACCAGGCCCCCGGCGTGGCCATCCGGCTCCTCGCCGAGGCCAGCAGCGACACCAACGAGCTACGCCACGGCCAGGTCGACCTGGAAATCGGCTCCACCGAACCGGACGTGCCGGAAATCAACCACATCACCATCGGCCACGACCGCCTGGTCGCCGCCATAGGCCCCGACCACCCCTGCGCCGCGCTCGACCTCACCGCCGAACGCTTCGCCGAGGCCGATCACGTCATCGTCTCCCGCCGCGGAAGGCTAAGCGACCCAATCGACACGTCCCTCGACGCCCTAGGTCTACGCCGCCGCGTAGTCGCATCCGTCCCCACGAGCACCGCAGCCCTCTACCTGGTCGCCGAAAGCGAACTCATGGTCGCGGTCCCCGAACACATGTGCCGCCCAACCCTCAACAAACTGGGCCTCCGCACCCGCACGATGCCGTTCGACCTGCCACCCGTCCCAATCGTCCTGGCCTGGCACCAGCGCTACGACAACGACCGCCCCCACATGTGGCTCCGCGCCCGCATCCGCGAGGCCCTGGCCTTCTACGAACAAACAACCCTCCACCCGTCCTAACCCCGGTCTCCTCGCGAGAAGGAGCCTGCACTTTCTCCGGAGATACTCGTCGAGGGTCGGCGTAGGCGCGGCGCGGCTCGGTCAGGCGGGCGGCACGTGCTTGAGCGGACGACGCAACGTCCAGGCCTGACGCGGCGCACCGCGCAGGATGGACAGCACCTCGCGAGCCCGCGCCCTGCGGGTCGGCACCTCGGTGAGCAGGCTCAGCCATTCCTCGCCGTAGCGACCCCGGTCGCTGGCAGGCAGCAATGCGCACCCAGCGGCCAGCACCCGCCGCGTCAACACCCCTGGCGACCGCGCCACACCGGCCACCCTCGCGTGCGCTGGGGACTGGTCGCGGGACAACGCGATGAAAGTATGCTCAGCCACCTCCAAGGCCCGCACCGCCGCATCCGTCGCATTCCGCATTGTCTCCTTCGCATACGCCATCTGCTCCGCTGCGTTCGCTGTGTCCGCCGCCGCATGCACCGCCTTCTCCGCTCGGTTCGCCGCGTTGGCCGCCTCTGCCACCGCCCGCTTCGCCTCCGCCGCCTGTTCCGCCGCGGATGCCGTCTCCGCCGCCGCCGCCGCACGTGCCGCCACCACCGCCGCCTGGGACACCGCTACTACCGCGCTTGCCGCCTCCGACACTTGCGCCGCCTCCGCCGTGCGTGCCGCCTCCTCCGCCATCTCCGCCGCGTCTTCCGCCGCGAAGACCGACTCCGCCGCAGTCGCCGTGCGTGCTGCCTCCGCCGCGTTCGCGGCCGCGCGGGCGGCGGGAGGCACACGGGCGGCGAGGTCGGCGCACGCGGCTTGTAGCGCGTGCAGGTCGCGGTCGTGGTGCGCACTTGCGAGGCTTGTTCCGCAGCGCATACAAGCGGGGAGGGCGGTAGTGGTGTCAGAGCTGCAGACAGGGCACCTCATGGGGTGGCTCCGGGGGCGTGGGGACGCAGGGTGTC
>NZ_VCKW01000289.1 GCF_005889715.1 Actinomadura soli | reverse complement strand
CACCCCACCACCCGCCACCGCCGCCCGGCGACGGGCTCCCCGGCGCCGGGCCGGGCACGCCCGTGCCGGACGCCGCCGCGCCCGGCTCCGGAGCGACCGGCGACCGGACGGTCCCGGCCCCCCGCCCGCGCGACGCGTACTTCGACAACGTCAAGTTCTTCCTGATCATGCTGGTGGTGCTCGGCCACTTCTGGGAGGTGTTCCGGAAGGACAGCGGCGCGGCGAACGCGGCCTACACCGTCGTCTACGCGTTCCACATGCCGCTGTTCGTGTTCGTCTCCGGTTACTTCTCCCGCGGCTTCATGCGCTCGACGGACAAATTCCGCGGCATTTTCCCGACGCTGATCGTGCCGTTCGCGATTTTCAATGCTCTGTACCGGCTGCTGACTTTCCTCAACGTCGACGATTTCCAGTTGCTCGGGGCTTTCCGGCCGCAGTACCTCATGTGGTTTCTCGTCGCGCTCGTGCTGTGGCGATTGAGCGCGCCGCTGTGGTCGCATTTGCGTTACCCGGTCGCGACGGCGGTCGCGTTGAGCCTGATCGCCGGGAGCTGGAGTTTCAATTCCGATCCGACGCTGTGCCGCGCGGCGGGGCTGCTGCCGTTCTTCGTGCTGGGCCTGACCGTCGGCACCGGAGCCGGGGCCGCGGGGGGCGGGCCGGGGCCCGTGGACGCCCTGCGGAGCCGCGCTTGGACGCGGTGGGCGGGCGCGTCCGTGCTGCTGGCCGCGCTCCCGGCCGCCTACGTCTGGGAGCGCGGGACCGTCGTCCCGAAGATCGAGCACGGGGTCCGGCTCTGGAACCGCGGCTACGAGCAGATGGGCTTCGGCCTGCTGGAGGGCATGTCGTACCGGCTGCTGGCGATGGTGTTCGCCGTCGTCCTCGGCGCGGCGTTCCTCGCGGCCGTCCCGCGCGGGCGGGCCTGGTACACGCGGCTCGGGACGCGGACGATGTACGTCTACCTGCTGCACGGCCTCGTGGTGCAGGCGCTGCATTACGGGGGCGTCCTCGACGGCCGCTTCCTCCAGAGCCCGGCCGGGCTCGTCCTCGTCACCGCCGGCGGTCTCGCGCTCGGCGTGGTCCTCGCCACGACCCCCGTTGTGCGCCTGACCCGATGGGCCATTGAGCCCAAAGCCCGCTGGCTTCTGAAGCCGTCACAAGTCGCGACATAAGTTTTTCCCTACACTTGCGGGTATAGTCCAGATTCACCGAGTAGTCGATTGGCCAACGCGTGAGCAGTGACCACACCATCTCCTTGAGCGTCATCGTGCCCGTGCACAAAGTGCAGGGGTACATCCGGCAGTGCCTCGATTCCATCCTCGACCCAGACATTCCGAACCTTGAGGTCATAGCGGTCGATGATCATTCGCCGGACGGCTGCGGGGAGATACTCGACGAGTTCGCCGAGCGCGACCCGCGCGTCCGGGTGCGGCACCTCGAGGAGAACGTCGGGCTCGGCCACGCCCGCAACATCGGCCTCGACATGGCCACCGGCGACTACGTCTGGTTCTTCGACAGCGACGACCACGCCACCGAGGGCGCCGTCCGCGCGATCTACGACCGGCTCGCCGAGACCCGTCCCGACGTGCTGGTCTTCGACTACGCGCGCTCGTACTGGAACGGCAAGGTCAAGCGGAGCATCATCAACCACCTGTTCCGCGAGCCGCCCGCGCCGGACGTGTTCACCCTCGAAGAGCGCCCGAGCGTCCTCGAGATGATGATGACCGCGTGGAACAAGGCGATCCGCCGGGAGTTCCTGCTCGACCTCGGGCTGCGGTTCAGCGGCGGCTACTACGAGGACGTCAACGTCACCTACCCGATCCTGATGGCGGCCGAGCGGCTCAGCCTGCTGGACCGGGTCTGCTACATCTACCGGCAGCGCCGCCACGGGGCGATCACCAAGACCACCGGCGCCAAGCACTTCGACGCGTTCGCGCAGTACGACCGCATCTTCGAGTTCATGGACGGGATGGGCCCTGCCGCCGACCCGTTCCGCAACCTCATGTTCGACCGGACGATCTGGCACCTGCTCGTCATCATCGAGCGCGAGGACCGCGTCCACGAGTCGGAGAAGCCGCGCTTCTTCGCCGAGATGTCCGCCACGTACAACCGGCACGAGCCGGAGGGGCACGTCCCGCCCGAGCCCGAGGACAAGCCCTACCTCGCCGACAAGCACCGGGCGATCAAGGCGAACGACTACAAGGGCTTCCTGCGCGTCCGGGCGACCGAGTCCAGGGTCAAGACGACCAAGCGGCGCACCCGCAAGGTCGGCCGCCTCGGCAAGCGCGGCGTGCGGGCCTCCAAGGAGCTCGCGAAGGACCGCTACTACCAGATGCAGCGCAAGCTGCCGATCGACGAGAACCTCGCCGTGTTCGCCGCGTACTGGTACCGCGGGTACGCGTGCAACCCGGCGGCGATCTACGAGAAGGTCCGCGAGCTGGCCCCGCACATCACCCCCGTCTGGGTGGTGAAGCCGGGCGCGCGCTCGACCATGCCGGACGGCGTCGAGTACGTCGTCGCCGGGTCGGCCGACTACTACCGGACGCTCGCCCGCGCGAAGTACTTCGTCAACAACGTCAACTTCCCCGACTTCTACGTGAAGCGGCCGGGGCAGGTCCACCTGATGACGCAGCACGGCACGCCGCTGAAGAAGATGGGCCTCGACCAGATGGAGTATCCGGTCGGCGCCAACGACATGGACTTCAAGGCCCTCATCCAGCGGTCCGACCGGTGGGACTTCCTCGTCTCGTCCAACCCGCTGTCGACGGAGGCGTGGCAGCGCGGGTTCCCGTGCGGCTACGAGATGCTGGAGATCGGCTATCCGCGCAACGACCGGCTGGTGACCGCCGGGCACGACGCGGAGCAGCGGGCCCGGCTGCGCGACGAGGTCGGCGTCCCGGACGGCGCGACCGCGATCCTGTACGCGCCGACGCACCGCGACTACCAGCGCCGCTACAGCCCCATGTTCGACATCGGCCGGGTCGTGGAGCAGCTCGGCGACGACCACGTGCTGCTGCTGCGGGCGCACTACTACTACAAGATCAAGAACATGGCGGCGGACATGGGCTGGCCGGAGGGCCGGGTCATCGACGTGTCCCGGCACCCCTCCGTCGAGGACCTGATGATCGCGTCGGACGTGCTGCTCACCGACTACTCGTCCGTCATGTTCGACTACGCGAACCTCGACAAGCCGATCGTGATCTACGCCAACGACTGGGAGACCTACCGGCTCACCCGCGGCGTCAACTTCGACCTGATGGCCACGCCGCCCGGTGTCGTCGCCACCACGGAGGACGAGTTGGTCGAGGCGTTCGTGTCCCGGGCCGCGTGGAGCGACGCCGCCGCCAAGGACCGCGCCGACTTCCAGGCCCGCTTCTGCCCGTGGGACGACGGGCACGCGGCCGAACGCGCCGTCCGGCGGATGTTCCTCGGCGAGAAGATCCCGAACCCGCCGCGCTGACCTGCGGCGGGCGCGCTCCCGCAGTACCATCCGGGTCGAAGGCCCGTCGCACCCCGCAAGCGCACGCTTCCCTTCCGCGCGCCTCTGCGCGTCCAGAGGCTCCGCGCGTCCAGGGCTCCGCGCCGTCCAGGGGGCGGCGCCCGCCGTGCAGACCCCCGCCGTTCTCCGGCCCGGCGACGCCGCCCGGCCGGCCGAGTGATCGAAGGAGTGGGCCGCTTGCCCGCCAGCAGGATCAGCGTGATCGTGCTCTCCCATGGAGCCGGGAACTCCCTGGACGCCACCCTGGAGTCGCTCGCGGCCCAGTCGCACACCGGGCTGGACGTGCTCGTCATGGACGACGGCGCGGGCGCCACCGCCGAGACGGCCCTCCCCGACGACCGGTCCCGCATCGTCCGGCGGGGCGCGCTGAGCCGGGGCGCCGCGCGCGGCCTGGGCGTCGAGGAGAGCGACGGCGAGTTCCTGCTGTTCGTCGACGGCGGCGACGAGCTTCCGGCGGACGCGGTCGCCGTCCTGGCGGCGGCGCTGGAGCGGTCCGGGTCCGACATCGCGATCGGGCGCGACGCCGTCCGCACGTGGACGGGCCAGGTGTCGCAGTGGCGGCCGTGCGGGGCGGTCGCGGACCCCGCCACCGGCACGGACCTGCGGCGCAGCCCCGACCTGATCCGCTACCGGACGGCGTTCGGGAAGCTGTTCCGCCGGTCCTTCTGGACGGCGAACAAGCTGGCGTTCCCCGACATCGGCCGGTACGACGACCTGCCCACGGCGATCCAGGCCCTGCATCTGGCCACGGCGATCGACGTGCTGCCGGACGTCGTCCTGCACCGCCACAACCACCGGTTCGCCCAGACGACGCAGGCGCAGGAGATCGCGGACGGGTTCGGCGCCGTCACCCTCGCCACCACCTGGCTGGAGGAGAACGGCCACGCCAAGTCCCGGCAGCGGTTCCAGCTCATCGCCGTCGACAAGGAGCTGCGCGTGTTCCTGGACGCGCTGCCCGACGTGCCCGCCGAGGAACGCGACCAGGTCGTCGCGCAGGCCGCCGCCTACGCGTCCGGGGTCTCGGCGAAGGTGCTCGCGGGCGCGCCCGCGCTGACCCGGCTGAAGTGGCACCTCGCGACCGCCGGGCACACGTCCGAACTGGTGAAGGTCGTCCGGTACGAGCGGGGGAAGGCGTCGCCGTCGATCGTCCGCGACCCGCTGCGCCGGTACGTCGTGTACCCGTACTGGAAGGACTCCAAGCTCGGCGTCCCCCGCGAGGTCTACCGGGCCCGCGACGAGGTCCGGCTGAGGGGCCGCGTCCACGCGGTGAGCTGGGACGGCGACCGGCTCACCGTCACCGGCGAGGCGTTCATCAACTCGGTCAGCTCGCGGCGCCGCTGGACGTCGGTGAAGACGATGACGCTGCGGTCGGCCGCCCGGAGGATCGTGGTGCGGGCCCGGCAGATCCCGAAGCCGGGGAAGAAGTCCGGCTTCTCCGGGTTCGAGTTCGGGTTCGACGTGGGGCGGCTCCGCGATCACGGCCGGTGGGTCGAGGGCGACTGGGACGTCGAGGCGTCGGTGTTCAACGCGGGTGTGTTCCGGCGGGGGCCGCTGCGCGGCGGCGGCTCCGGCAGCGGCGCGCACCCGCCGTACCGCTACGTCGCCGACGACGTCCGCGTCGTCCCGCTGATCGAGAACGGCCGGCTCGTCGTCAAGGTCGAGCGGGTCGCCGTGCGGGCGACCGCGCTGCGCTGGGACGGCGACGCCCTCGTCATCGAGGTGACGGCCGCTGGGGCGCCGCCGCGCGAGCTGGAGCTGACGCTCGGCGACGACCGCGTCCCCGTCCCTGTCACCGCGACGGGCAGCCGGTTCAGCGCCCGCGTCGACACCGCCGCCCTCGAAGGCTCCCCGATCCCGCCGGACCGGATCGACGACACCCGCGACTGGACGGTCTCCGCCGGCGGCCGCCCGCTGGTCCTCGCCGAGGGCGTGGACGACGTCGAGCGGACGTTCGGCACGCTGGAGGTCGCCGCGGGCCGCGGCCCGAGCGGTTACCTGCGCGTCCGCCGCACCACCACCCGCCTCGTCGTCGGCGACTGCACCTGGCGCCCGGACGGCACCCTGACGCTCACCGCGACGCACACCGCCCACGACGGCGGGCAGATCGTGCTGCGCGGCCGGGGCCGCCGCAAGGACCACGCGTTCGACGTCGTCGCCGACCCGTCGTCGGGCGTCCTGCGCGCCGAGGTCCCGGTGGCGGCGGTGCCGGGCGTCGCGGGCGTCCTCCCGCTCCGCCCCGGCCGCTGGGACGTGCTGTTCCGCCCGCCGGGCGGCCGGGCGCTGACCGTCCGGCTGTCCGCGCCCGCGCAGAAGCACCTGCCGGAGCCGCTGGAGGTGGCGCGGCGCGGCTACGAGCTGGAGGGCACCGACGGGCGGCTCGCGGTGTCGGTGACCGGCGACGTGTCCCAGGAGGAGAAGAGCGAGGGCCGCAAGCACCGCGAGGAGGCCCGCCGCCGCGTCGACCGGGACGGGCTGCGCGACGCCGTCGTGTTCTCCTGCTTCGGCGGACGGCAGTACTCCGACAGCCCCAAGGCCGTCCACCAGGAACTCCTGCGCCGCGGCGCAGATCTGGAGCAGCTGTGGGTGGTCAACGACGCGCAGGTGGAGCTGCCGAGCAGCCTGCGGGGCGTCCGGCTGAACGGCAGGGAGTGGAACGAGGCGCTCGCCACGTCCCGCTACATCGTGACGAACCACCGGCTCGGCGACGCGTTCCGGCGGCACCCGGACCAGATCGTCCTGCAGACCTGGCACGGCACCCCGCTGAAGAAGATCGGCAAGGACATCAAGGAGGTGCACTTCGCCTACACGCCCGGGATGAAGACGGCGCTGCAGTCGAAGTCCGCGGGCCCTGCCGTCTCCGAGTGGAGCCATCTGCTGTCGCCGAACCCGTTCAGCACGGAGATCTTCCGCCGCGCGTTCTCGTTCAAGGGCGAGATGCTGGAGGTCGGGTACCCGCGCAACGACCTGCTGCACAGCCCGGCGGCCGACGCCGTCGCCGCGCAGGTCAGGGCACGTCTCGGCATCCCGGAGGGCAAGCGCGTCGTGCTGTACGCGCCGACGTGGCGCGACGACCAGTACTACAGCCGCGGCCGGTACAAGTTCGACATGCGCCTCGACCTGGACCGCGCCCGCGCCGCCCTCGGCGACGACCACGTCCTGCTCGTCCGGCTGCACACCAACGTGGTGGACGGCGTCGCCGAAGACGAGCACGGCTTCGTCCGGGACGTGTCCCTGTACCCCGACATCACCGAGCTGTACCTGATCTCCGACGTGATGATCAGCGACTACTCGTCGGTGATGTTCGACTACGCCAACACGGGCCGTCCGATGCTGTTCTTCACCTACGACCTGGCCGACTACCGGGACCGGCTCCGCGGCTTCTACTTCGACTTCGAGGCCGAGGCGCCCGGTCCCCTGGTCGAGACGTCCGACGACCTGATCGACGCGATCCGCGACGTCGAGTCCGCCACGGCCGGCCACCAGGACCGCTACCGGGACTTCGTCGCCCGCTTCTGCCCGCTCGACGACGGCAAGGCCGCGGCCCGCACCGTCGACCGCGTCTTCGGCACGTCCGGCTGAGCGGCGTCAGCCACGCTCCGCGTCCACCTTCTCCCGGCTGTCCTCTTCCAGGTCGCCGGGCGGGGCGGGCGCGGGCCGGGGCGGCGGAAGCACTGCCAGCCCGAGCGCCACGCAGGCGAACGGGACGGCGGGCAGCACGTACCGGTAGTCGAAGTCGGCCGTCGCCGCCGGGATCACGAGCAGTGCGAGGCTCGTCCCCCAGGGGAGGAGGGCACCCGTCCCCCAGTGCCGGACGGCGCGACGCAGACGCCAGCGTCCACCCGGCGCCCGTGCGTGCAGCAGCGCCCCGCCGAGCCCGCCCACCAGCAGAACACCCAGCACAGTGCCCGGCAGCACTACATTGTCCTGATAACTCAGCATCCGCCCGGCCCAGGGCTCGACGACCCTCGTCCTGCCGCCACCACCGGGGTCGTACCTCGCCGCGATCTCCGCCTGCTCGTCGGCCCACGCCTCGCCCTCGGGGAACTCGTATTGCCGCCACGTCCACGGCGTCGGATACGGCTTGCGCTCCCACTCGAACGCCCGGAGCGTGTCATGGACGACGACCTTCGCGTAGTCGAGGGGCTGCGCCTTGATGGCCTCCCGCGAGAACTCGCCCGCCAGCCTGTTGCCCTGCTCCCCGTAGATCCAGCCGGGGATGTCGCGGAACGCGGAGTCGGCCGTCCACATGGCGGCGAACGGCCGCGAGATCCGCGGGTCGCTGCGCTCCGGGCACATGATCTGCAGCTCGGGACGCGGCCTGATGACGTCGCAGTCGGCGAACGTCGCGGTCCGCGCGTAGAGCCAGACCTGCTCGGCCTTGGCCATCTTGTACTCGCCGTACGCCGAATGGAACCAGACCATGTAGCCGGCGACCGGGATCGCGAACACCGCCACGACCACGCCGCAGGCACGCCACCCCGCCCGCCGCAGCGCCATCGCGACGACGATCACCGCGATCAGCGGCAGCCCCGCCGTCCTGGTGATCGCCGCGCAGCCCGCGAGCAGCCCGGCGAGCGCGGCCAGCCACCACGTCGTCCGGCGCCGCCACAGCACCGCCGCCACCGCCGCGAGCAGCAGGAACGCGAAGAACGAATCCGACATGAGCATGTGCTCAAGAGCGATCTGGTGCACCGGCAGAAGCACCGGGACCGTCAGCAGCGCCCCGAACACCCCCACCACCCAGCCGTTGCCGTCCGGCCAGGCCGCCCGCCCGGCCCGCCAGACCAGCAGGTAAACGAGCACGCCCGTGAGAACCCCGATGGCGTGCTGGACCGACACCATCAGCGTGAAGCTGTGGAACGGCTTGATCGCCCAGAGGAGCAGCGCGTACCCGGACGGACGCGTCTCACTGGGCTCGAACTCGACCGCCGCCGTCAGGTATCCGGGCGAGTCACCGAACCACATCGGCGACGGATACCCCATCACCGCGATGACCCGAACCACGATCGCCACCGCCAGCACGCAGGCGAAAGGCAGATGAAACAGGACCGGCCGGACAAGCATCACCAAAGACTACCCACCGTGACGATGATCATCCGCACGCACAATCACGAGTCGGAGACAATGCCGGAGACCACAACCGGACAGCCGATACCATCGGACGGCTTCCGACGACGAAAGGGCACTCCATGGCGAACTTCACGCTCGACGACGTTCGGCAACGGACGTACAAGGCGCGTGACGCCTGGTGGACGGTACTCCTGGTCGATCCGCTCGCGTCCAGGCTGGTCAAGCTGACCGCCAACCGGACGCGCGTGACCCCGAACCAGCTCACCGTCGGGGCCCTCGTCCTCGGCCTCGCCGCCGGCGCCTGCTTCGCCGTGGCCTCCTGGCCGTGGCTGCTCGCCGGCGCGCTGCTGTACCACCTGTCGTTCACCCTCGACTGCATGGACGGAAAGATCGCCCGCCTGAAGGGCACCGGCTCGGTGTTCGGCGCCTGGCTCGACTACATCTTCGACCGCGTCCGCGTCCTGGCCTGCGCGATCGCCCTGATGGGCGGCCAGTACCACGCCACCGGCAACGAGGCGTACATCTGGACGGCCCTCGCCGTCGTGTTCCTCGACATGCTCCGCTACATGGACGCCCTGGAGATCTACAAGATCCGCTCCCAGATGCGCGACACCCTCACCGCGGCCCGCGCGGAGGCGCACTCCCTGGAGGCGGCGGCCCAGCGCGCCGACGGCCACGTCGACGAGGACCTCCGCTCCGCCGAAGGCGCCTTCGCCGACGACCCCGAGGCCGACATGGAGGACCGCGTCGTCGGCGACGACCCCGCCAACGCCGCCCTCCAGAGCGGCTTCTACCGCCGCTTCCCCTGGTACATCCGCGTCCGCAACGTCCTGATGGCCGGACGCATCCGCCCGCACCTGTTCAGCGGCATCGAGTTCCAGATGGGCGTCTTCATCGTCGCCCCCATCGCCGCCGCGGCCATCTCCGGCGCCATCATCCCGGTGGTCGCCGCCAGCGCCGCCGGCCTGCTCACCTTCGAGCTCATCATCATCTACAAGTTCTGGCTGGCCGCCCGCGACTACAGCCGCAACCTCACCAAACTGAACACCAAGATCAACGAGTACCGCACCCAGACCCCCGACCACCCC
>NZ_VCKW01000288.1 GCF_005889715.1 Actinomadura soli | reverse complement strand
CCCACCTCCTCCTCCCCGACCGCCGCCGCCTGACCACGCGCACCCGCGCCTGCCCGCGCCTGCCCGCGAGGGACGTCCGACGTCATCCGCCCTCGACGGCCGCCCGTCCACGCCGACGTCTGATCGGGACGACGTCCCACCAGGTGAGGCAGCGCCACACCCACTCCAAAGGCCCATACCAGGCATACCGCAGCCACAATGAGCTGAACGCCAACTCAACAAGGAAAACGCATATCCCCAAGGAGACGGCCATCCCATAGGCGGGATCCTTCCCCAGATCAGCGAAATGGTCGGCAAGCACGATCATCAGTGTGGCTCCGATATATCCGGTCAGCGCCATCCTCCCGAGCGGTGCCAGCACCTCCAGTGCGCCCCGAGCACGCGAGCGCAGCAACAACAGAATCAAAACCACGTACGTCGCTGCGGTCGCCAGACCCGCGACCGCCGCTAGCCGCGTCCCGGACCCTGAGCCATTACCGACCTGCCAAACATTCAGAACGACTGCAAGCAGAAGACCAACCCCAAACACAGCGGCCAAGCAGCGCCCAGACAGCCCCAGAAGCTTCTCAATCCCGTGACGCTGCGCCGCGTACCCAAGCAGGAACAGCCCCGGAATCAGCACGCTCCCGCCCCCCGTGACCAGCACGGCAGCCACAGTGACCACAGCCCCGAGCGCCAGGACGGCACGTCCGGGAAGAAACGATGCGGGCAGCAGTACGACGATGCCGACGACCGCGTAACTCAGCAGTACTTCATCGGGCTGGAGCAACCGATGCAGAGCACCGAAGGGCACCAGAAACCCGAGCCGGGCCAGCATCGCCACCCGTGGACGACAAACCTTCTCCCCGGCAGCCTCCAGAAACAATCCGAAACCAACCCCGAACAGAAACGAGAAAATCGGAAAGAACCTCTGATGCAAGAGCGTCTCGTAGGCCCAATACGCCGCTCCGCCACTCCTCCCATCCACGGGCATCCCCGTGATCCCCACGGTGTTCACAATCGAAATACCGAAGAGGGCGAACCCGCGGAGAACGTCCACCTCGGCAATGCGCGTCCGCATCCCCGGACCTCCCCTCTCGGAGCCCGAGCCAGCAGAACCACCACATCACGTCCACCCACCCCAGCGATCGGTCATCCAGCGAGCACCCGGACACGAATCTCGGGTGTTGCTCGCGGTCGGGTGGGCTGACGCATCGGCCACCGGAGCCGCGGGCGGCACATCCACCGCTGTGTGAAGGGACGGATTCATGAAGAGAACACACGCATCACGGCTGGGCAGGCGGTCAGCGGTAGGTGAGCTTGCCGAGGGCGGAGATCGACCGGGTCCGGCGGCCGGTACAGGGCGCTGCCGGGGCCGTGCTCGACCGGACTCGGTCCGGTGTCGGGCCGCCGGTGAACTCTTTAGGCCACTGGGACGGCTGGACGGCGGAAACGGGTCGCGCGGCCGCCGAGGACCGCTTCGCGCTGGGCCGCGATCGCTTCATGCGGCTGCCCCATGGCGACGCCGCTGACAGCGCTCAACCGCTCATGATGTTCCGCGCTCAACTCGACGTCGAGGGACGCCAGGTACGCGTCCAGTACGGCTCTTCTACCAGGAGGGCATCAACGCCACCGGCATGGAACGCCTGACCGAGGTCGCGCACGTTTCGAAACGCACCTTCTACCAGCACTTCCCCAGCAAGGACGCGCTGGTCGAGGTCTACCTGCGGCGTTTCGACACCGAGGCGCCGCTGGCGCGGGAACGTGTCCTGGACGACGAGCGCCTGGCTCCGCGCGAACGCCTGCTCGCCCTCTTTGAGGCGCCAACGTCCGGGAGCGTCCTGCGCGGTTGCCCGTTCCACAACGCCCGCGGCCGTCGAGGTGTCCGACACCGCCGCGCCCGTCCGAGCGCTCGTGGCCACGCGGCGCCGCCGAACAACTCCTCAACGCCGCCCTACACCCGTAACACCCCGGTCCGAGACACCCCCGGCCTGAGGCATCCCCACTAACCCTGCTTTGACCTGCGGAAATAAACATGGGCGGCTGATCGCGCGAATGGCATTCGCGGTCGGCGCGGCGGGCAAGACGGCCTCCGGTCGGATCCGCGCCGGACGTGGTCCGCGCATTCGACGTCCACGATCACCTGGTCACGGATAGCCGGACGGACGCACGATCACAACGGAACGCCCGCACGCGGCAGGACGAGCGACTGGAGGCGCCCGTAGGACGATCAGGAGCGCGCTGGCAGGCCCGCGCCCACCCGGGCGCGGGCCTGCCACAACGCATTATTCGGCCGAGCTGGTACTTCAACTTCTGCCGTACGGGCCGCTCCACGCCCGTGACAACTGGACGATCGCCTCGCGGCGGATCGGGTCAGCTGGCGACGAGTTCCTGCTCGTCAATGTCGACCGACCGCTCGTACTCCTCCTTCGCGGTCTCCAGCAGGTCGCGCCACGATCGCACGTCCGGCCGCCGACGCAGCAGTGCACGGCGCTCACGCTCGGTCATGCCGCCCCAGACACCGAACTCGATCCGGTTGTCGAGGGCGTCGGCAAGGCACTCCGTGCGCACCGGACAACCGCGGCAGATCATCTTGGCCCGGTTCTGCGCCGCTCCCTGCACGAACAGGGCGTCCGGATCCGCGTTACGGCAGGCGGCGCGGGCGGTCCAATCCGTGATCCACATCTTGGCCCCACTCCCCTAGGGTCTGTGTGTCGATTTGCGCTCCTTGGCCGGACGGGCGCGGACGTCAGGCCGCCAAACGAAAGCCGTGGGGAAGAACTTACGGAAGCGAGGGACGTTTCAACAGCCCCCGATGGGCCCATTCTCGATATAGCCCACCAGGGCCATATCACCGGAACGGACTAGTTACCTGTAGTTGACGCGCCAGACACGGCGCGGGTTGTCATCTTGAGGGCATAACGGACGAACGTCGCGACGTCCCAGGCCCGGAAGGTATGGCTACGGGGGCCCTGTCCCGAATGCACTGGTCATCCCGCGTACCCTAGACCGCGTGCGCGTTGCGAATACGGATCGGATGAAGGCGGCGTCGACGCTGTTCAGGCTCCTCGGCGCCGGAGTCGTGGCCGGCGTCCTGGTCGCGTTCATCGCGCTGCCCGCCGTCGGCAGCGCGGGGCTGACCGCCCGCGACGCCGCCAACAACTTCGAGGACATGGACAGCCAACTGAAGACGACACCACCGTCCGAGAAGACGGTGGTGTACGACTCGGGTGGCAAGCAGATCGCCACGTTCTTCGACAAGTACCGCGAATCCGTCCGGCTGGACCAGGTCGCGCCCATCATGCGGCAATCGATCATCGACATCGAGGACTCGCGGTTTTACGAGCACGGCGCCCTCGACCTGAAGGGCACCATCCGCGCGCTGGCGTCCAACGTGGAGTCCGAGCAGACGCAGGGCGGCTCGACCCTCACCCAGCAGTACGTCAAGAACCTCCTCGTCGACGCCGCCAAATCGCCCGAGGAGTACCGCGAGGCCACCGCGCCCACCGTCGGACGCAAGCTCCGCGAACTCCGCTACGCGCTCGACATCGAGAAGCGCATGACGAAGGACCAGATCCTTGAGGGCTACCTCAACATCTCGTACTTCGGCGCCGGCGCGTACGGCGTCCAGGCAGCGGCCAAGCGGTATTTCAGCGTGCCGGCGTCCGAACTGACCCTCGGCCAGGCCGCGCTGCTCGCCGGCATCACGCAGAACCCGACGGCCTACGACCCCATCCGCAACCCGACGGACGCGCGTAAGCGGCGCGACGTCGTCCTCTACCGGATGGCGCAGCTCGGGCACGTCAGCAAGGCCCAGGCCGACGAGGAGGCCAAGAAGCCCATCGAGCTGAACCGCACCGACCCGGTCGGCGGGTGCGAGACCAGCAGGGTGCCGTACTTCTGCGAATACGTGAAGTACGACCTGCTGAACATCCTGTCGAACGGCAAGTACTGGCAGCTCGAACCGAAGGATCAGCAGAACGTCGTCAACAAGCTCAACCGGGGCGGCTACACGATCCGCACCACGCTCGACATGCAGGACCAGCGCGCCGTCGACAGGGCCCTGCGCTCGACCGTCCCGCCGGGCGGCAACCGCGTCGCCGCCGAGGCGATGGTGGAGCCCGGCACCGGCAAGGTCAAGGCGATCGGGCTGAGCAAGCGGTTCGGCCCGGGCAAGGGCAAGACGACCATCAACCTCCCCGCCGACTCGCGGCACGGCGGCGGCAACGGCGTGTCCGCGGGCTCGACGTTCAAGATCTTCACGCTGGCCGCCGCGATCGACCAGGGCATCCCGGTCAGCACGACGATCAACTCGCCCGAGACGACGACCATCGGCGGCTTCCAGCCGTGCAAGTACACCGGGATGTACCAGGGCAAGAAGGTCAAGGACGCGCTGATCGGCGGCGGCCCCTGGACGGTGTCCAACGCGGGCGACAGCGAATCGGGCAACTTCAACCTCAAGACCGGCACCTGGCACTCGGTCAACACCTTCTACGCGCATCTGGAGAAGCGCGTCGGCGTCTGCAACGCGGTCAAGATGGCCGAGGAGTTCGGCATGAAGCAGGGCAACGGGAACCCGCTGCTGCCGATCGCGTCCCAGGTCCTCGGCGTCAACGACGTCGACATGGTGCACCTCGCCGCCGCCTACGCCGGCTTCGCCGCCCGCGGCAAGTACTGCGCGCCGGTCTCGGTGACGGAGGTCGTCGACCCCGAGGGCAAGAAGGTCGAACTGCCCAAGCAGGACTGCCACCAGGCCCTCGACGTGGACGTCGCCGACAAGGTCAACTCGATCCTGCAGGGCGTCCTCACGAAGGGCACCGCGGCGGGACGCGGCATCGGCCGTCCGGCCGCGGGCAAGACCGGCACCTGTGAAAGCCACTCCTGCGCCGTGTTCGCCGGCTTCACCCCGAACCTCGCCGCCGCAACCGCCTACTGGGACTTCCGAGGCCCCTGGCAGTACAAGGTGTACGGCGTGTACGGCGCGGGCATTCCCGGCGGCATCTGGCAGCAGAGCATGCAGAGCGCGCTCGCCGGAGACCCGGCCCCCGGCTTCCGGACCCCGACCCGCGACTTCGGCGACACCGCCCGCGTCCCGCAGGTGAAGGGCGCCACGGTCGCCGCCGCCACCGCCGCGCTCCAGGGCGCCGACCTGCAGGCCCGCGTGGCGCCCGCGTCCGTCCGCTCGAACCAGCCGAAGGGGACGGTCGTCTCCACCTCACCGTCCGCCGGCAGCCAGGTCCCGCCGGGGACCACCGTCATCCTCTACGTGAGCAACGGCAAGGGCCGCCGCGGAGGCAACGACGGCCCCGGCAGCGGCTGGCCCCCCTGGGGCGACTAACGCCATTTACTGGACGAGCTGGCGCTTCACCTCGGCGGCGACGCGTCCACCCTCGGCGCGTCCCGCCACCTTCGGGTTCACGACCTTCATGACCTGCCCCATCGCGCGCGGCCCCGCCGCACCGGTCTCGGAGATCGCGTCCGCCACCAGCGCCGTCAGCTCCGCGTCGCCGAGCTGCGCGGGCAGGTACTCCTCCAGCACCTCGCCCTCGTCCCGCTCCGCCTGGGCCTGCGCCTCGCGCCCGGCGTCCCCGAACGCGGCCGCCGCCTCGCGCCGCTTCTTCGCCTCCCGGGTCAGCACCCGGACGACGTCGTCGTCGGACAGCTGCCGCGACCGCTTGCCGGCGACCTCCTCGTTCTTGACCGCCGTCAGCGCCATCCGCAAGGTGCGCGTGCGCACCTTGTCACCCGCCTTCATCGCGGCCGAAAGGTCGGTCTCCAGCTTCTCCTTCAAGGTCATGCACCACATCATGCCCGTACCGCACCGGGAGCCTCATCGGGATTACCACGCGGTGCAATTCTCTGGAAGCATGGGAGGCGTGCGAAAGTTCTACGCCGTGCCCCTGGCACTCCTGGGCGCGGGCGCCGCGACCTTCGGGTACGCCTCGGTGATCGAGCGGAACTGGTTCCGCCTCCGCCGCATCGACGTCCCCGTGCTGCCGCCTGGGCGCACGCCGGTGAAGATCCTGCACATCTCCGACGCGCACCTCACGCCCGGCCGGTCCCGCCTGATCCGCTGGGTCCGTTCGCTGGACGCCCTGGAGCCGGACCTCGTCGTCAACACCGGCGACTCCATCTCGCACCGCGACACGATCGGCCCCTTCCTGGACGCCCTCGGCCCCCTCCTCGACCGTCCGGGCGTCTTCGTCTACGGGTCCAACGACCTCTTCTCCCCGATCTTCAAGAACCCCCTCCGCTACATCTGGCGGACCAGCAAGTCCGACTACGACCGGCATCGCCGCGAGCCCGACCTCCCGTACCGCGAGCTCGGCTCGTCCCTCCAGGCCGCCGGCTGGCTCGACCTCAACAACCGCATCGGCCGCCTCAAGGTCGGCGAGCTGGACGTCGAGTTCGGCGGCATCGACGACTCCCACATCAACCGCGACCACTACGACAAGATCGCGGGCCCGGTCGACCCGCAGGCGGACGTCCACCTGGGCGTGATGCACTCCCCGGAGCCCCGCAACCTCGACCGGTTCACCGCCGACGGCTACGACCTCCTCCTCGCCGGCCACACCCACGGCGGCCAGGTCTGCGTCCCCTTCTACGGCGCCCTCGCCACCAACTGCGGCATCGACCGGCCCCGCGTCAAGGGCCTGCACCGGCACCGCGGCTCCTGGCTCCACGTCTCCGCCGGCCTGGGCACGTCCCCCAAGGCGCCCATGCGCTTCTGCTGCCCACCCGAGGCGTCTCTCCTCACCCTCGTCCCCCGCGTATGAACGACGGCGCCCGCTGGAAAACCGGCCGCCTGTCCGTCACGCTCTACGACTTCTTCGTCCAGAACCGCGTCCTCGCACGCCCCGCGGCCCGCCTCCTGTGGGACTACGACATCCGCCACCTCCACCAGGCGATCGCGGCCCAGGACCCGTCCGCCCTCACCCTCGACATCCCCTGCGGCGGCGGCATCGCCGTCCGGGACAACCCCCGCCACGTAGGCGTCGACCTCTCCTGGACGATGCTCACCCGCGCCCGCCGCAAGACGAAGACCCTCCTCCAGGCAGACATCTACGCCCTCCCCTTCCCAGACTCCATCTTCGACCTCTGCGTCACCTACAACGGCCTCCACTGCCTCCCCGACCCGGCAACGGCCGTACACGAACTGACCCGCGTCCTCCGCCCAGGCGGCACCCTCCGCGGCACAACCCTCGTCCGGAACACAGCCCGCCGCACCGAGACCCTGTACACCTTCATGCGCCGCCAAGGCATCTTCGGCCCCTCAGGCACCCTCACCGACCTCCGAACCTGGCTCACCGACGCCGACCTAACCGACATCCACCTGACCCCCAACGGCGCCATGACCGGCTTCACCGCCCGCCGCCCGAGGCCCAGGTAAATGGGGACGCACCACCCCCGGACATCCGCTAAGGTGGACTAGGCGCCGGGAGACCGTACGACTCCCGGGCAGCCACCACCGGGGTGTAGCGCAGCTTGGCAGCGCGCTTCGTTCGGGACGAAGAGGTCGTGGGTTCAAATCCCGCCACCCCGACAGAAAACCGCCAGGTCAGAGGCCGGTTCTCCAATGGAGACCCGGCCTTTTGGTCGTTCGGTCGTCATTCGACCGTGAGACGGAACGTTACCCAGCGCCCCTGAACACACTCCCACGAGCCTCCCGACAAGTGGGCTCTGGCAAGCCGAGGCCGCTCGAGTTCAGCCCCGCACACCCGGCTCCCTGCAAGTCGCCGCAGTGACCGCACAACAATCTCCCGGATTAGGCACCGCTGCCGTCGCGACAGCGAGGGTCTGTGGCGCTTGCGCGGACGAGGTGGCGCCGTCCGAGGACTCTCGCGCGGTGGGACGTGGTCTGGCCGCAACCTTGGCAAAGTGTCGCTACTCGGGCATACCCTCCATTTATGGATCTCTCGCCCATCACGCGTGAGGCTGTGCTGGATGCGATCGCCGAGTGCGACCGCTTGGGGCGCGAGCGGTTCCGCGAGGAGTACGGCTTCGACCCTGCGCGCCGGTACTTGCTGCACTACAACGGCGCCTATTACGACTCCACGGCCATTGTGGGCGTGGCCTACCGTTCCGTCGCGGGCAGGCCGCTAAGCGCCCGGGAGTTCTCCGGCGGACACGAGACCGTCGGCAGGCTCCTTTCTCGGCTGGGATTCGAAGTGATCAGCGATGAGCCTCCTCCGCCTCTATCGCGGCTCATAGCTCAGTTGCGAGGGCTGCGCGTCGCCAGTACGGCGGACGGGCCGGCCAGGCATCAGCCAATCGTTCTTCTGTGGGCCCTGGGTCGTGCCGCAAACCGGAACCCACGGCTGGTTTCCTGGACCGACGCTCACGCTGAACTTCGTGGTCTCCTGCGTGAGTACGGTCAGCCGCGTTCAAGGCCCCGGCCAGAGTTCCCAATCCTCGCCTTGGCACACACCGACCTGTGGGAATTGCGTGGTCACGCCGGGCCCATTCCGGCCGCGCACGGCGAGCCTCTCAGCTGGATGGAAGAACACGACCCGCACGGTGGGCTGTTGCCTTGGGCGTACGAGTTGGCCGCCTCTTCCGAGGAGGCGCGCGGTGAAGCCATCGCAGAACTCGGCCACCGCTTCTTCGACGGCGCGGTCCCCCAAGCGCTGCTCAAGGATGTGGGTCTTCAGCCTGTGCATTCGGACCATGGCACGCGGCACGGCCACAGCGACCTTGAGGCCTACCAACGTCTTTGCCATAATGTCGAAGCCGCCGAGGCACGTGGCGACCATAACCGCACAAGCCGAACGACTAGCGAAACGCCCGTACGTTCTTCATCTGCAGTGAAAGCGGTACTCTTGCGCAGCCTCGGTCGCTGTGAGAACCCGGTGTGCGTCGGCCAGCCTGACGACGTCACCGACCAGGGCGAGCCCATCCTGGAAGTCGATCATGTCGAGGACCGCGCGAACTGGGGCCGGGACCACCCGATCCAGATGATCGCGCTCTGCCCCAATTGCCACGCCATCAAAACCCGAGGTCAGACCCGCGAACAGCTGCGCGAACTCCTCCTCACCGAGGCGCGCTCGCGCCACACCGCCTGGGAGGCCCTAGCAAGGTCGCTCGTTAACCTGGGCTGAACAGGTCGGGAGTCTCTACGCTTTGTCGAATCAGCCTCTCGCCGATCTGAGCTGCGGGAAGCAAGGGGGTGAACGGCCTGGCGCCGCTGCAGGCACTCGGCCGCGCAGCCAACTGGCCAGTCGGTGATGAAGGAACGCTCACGGCACGTCCGGGTCGAGCGGCTCCTGGGCCGGAGGGTGGACGTTGAGGTCGCCAACGTCACCATTCACCTCGTCCGCAACAACGGTCGTCCGGCGGGCACATGGAGACGACGGTACGAGGCATCACCACGGACCACCCCGCGGACCTCGCCAAACTCTCCGAAACGCTCAGGGAGTTGCGCGCGAGGGCACTCCTTCGTTGCGTCGCGGCGGTTTGTGGGTGGTGGGTGTGTACGCTCGCGTGGCATGTATGAGATCGCCCGTATGGCTGGGTTTCTTGGGGCTCATGGCGTCTGGAGTGTGTCTGATGGCGAGACGCTGGTTCCCATGCTCGGCCATGAGGACGCCGGCGGTCGGCAGGGCATGGAGCGCCTGGTGCATGATGACCTCGGTGACGCCGCCAAGGCTGGTCAGGTGGCCTTGGAGGCGGGGCGGGCTGGGT
>NZ_VCKW01000287.1 GCF_005889715.1 Actinomadura soli | reverse complement strand
GGCTTGGCCTCTTCGAGCATCGCCTCGAACGCCTGGGTCACCGAGGGGTCGACCGGCTGGAGCTCGGGGTCGTCGGCGTCGGACTTGAGCTCGCCGAGCCACTCCATCGAGGGCTCGTCCGGGGACTCCCCGGTCGCTCGCGCGGGGGGCTGGGGCCGTTGCTCGCTCATGCGGTGACCAAACTCTTGACGATCGAGGTGAAGAAGCCGAGCCCGTCGGTGGACGGGCCGGTCAGAGACTCCACGGCGTGCTCGGGGTGGGGCATGAGACCGACGACGTTTCCGGCCTCGTTGCAGATGCCGGCGATGTCGTCGAGGGAGCCGTTGGGGTTCAGGTCGACGTAGCGGGCGACGATCCGGCCGGTGTCGGCCAGTTCGGTCAGGGTCTCGCGGTCGGCGGTGTAGCGGCCGTCGCGGTTCTTGACCGGGATCACGAGCTCCTGGCCTTCCCGGTAGTCGGCGGTCCATGCGGTGGCGGCGTTCTCGACCCGGAGCCGCTGGTCGCGGCATACGAAGTGCAGGCCCGCGTTCGGCAGCAGCGCCCCGGGCAGCAGGTGCGACTCGCACAGTACCTGGAAGCCGTTGCAGATCCCGAGGACCGGGAGGCCGGCGCCGGCGGCGGCGACCAGCTCGGTCATCAGCGGGGCGAACCGGGCGATCGCCCCGGCGCGCAGGTAGTCCCCGTAGGAGAACCCGCCGGGCAGGACGACGGCGTCGACCCCCCGCAGGTCGTGGTCGCCGTGCCACAGGGCGACCGGCTCGGCGCCGGACAGCCGCACGGCGCGTGCGGCGTCCTTGTCGTCGAGCGAACCAGGGAAGGTGATGATCCCGACCCGGGCAGCGTCCATCTCTTCTGTTCCTCCGAAATGAGGGGCGGCCGGGACGGGCGGGTCGTACCGCCGATCACCCCGATGCGCGTCGATTCTCCCCCGCGCGCGTACCAATCTACCCGGCGTTGTGCATGAGGCTGCGGTCGAGGCGCCGTACCAGGGCCCCGTCACGCCAGGTCAGCCGCTTCCGCAGGTGGACGACGGTGCCCCTGTCCGGCATGGAGTCGATGTCCAGATCGTCCACCAGCGCACGCATGATCTTAATGCCGCGCCCGGATTCGCTCAAAATCCCCCGCTCCTCGGGGGCCGGCCTGGGCGCGCGGCCCCGGTCCATGATCGCGAGGGTGCAGACGCCCTCGTCCACCCGCCCGGCGACCTCGTAGTCGCCGGTGGCGCGGGCGTGCTGGACGACGTTCGTACACGCCTCGGAGGCGGCGACCAGGACGTCGTCAACGCAGTCTTCGGAGACGCCCAGCCCGCGCAGCGCGTCCCCCACCACCCGCCGGACCACCGGGATGCTCAGCGCCTCGCAGGGCAGCGAGAGCGAGAACCTCATATCCACCCGGACACCTCGTGTCCGCTCCAGGCTTGCCGACCGTTCCCCCGGTCCCGGAGCGTGCTCGACGACTCGACGCAGCTAACAGTTCCCCGGCGGAATCTTCCGTAATCGCTATAGTCGCGGGTCTTTCACAGGCATCTCGTTGGCACGCTCTAAGCCGGACCACCGTCTGGAACGCACCAATGCCATCCGGAATCGAACGGCATTCTCCGCCATTTCCACGTCAGGGCGCCCGGAACAGCGAGAACGCCTGATACGTGCGGAGCCTTTTGGAACGCTAGAGGACGCGCAGCTCGTAGTTCTCGATGACGGGGTTCGCCAGCAGCGTCTCGGCGATCTTGCCGACCCGCTCCAGCGCCGCCTCGTCGGCCTCGCCCTCCAGCTCCACCTCGAACCGCTTGCCCTGCCGGACGGCGACGATCCCGTCGAACCCGAGCTGCGGCAGCTTCCGGGCGATGGCCTGCCCTTGCGGGTCGAGGATCTCCGGCTTGAGCATGACGTCGACGACGACACGCGCCACGGCAGCCCCCTCACTCATCAGCGGTTTTCCTTACGATCCTGAAGCGTACGGCACCATGGCCCATCACGGCCCACCCCGCCCCGTCCACCCGCACCCCCGGAGCCGCCCAATGAACGTCGAGGACCTGACCCCGCCGGAGCGGCGCCTGTGGGAGGCGTTCCCGAAGGGCGAATCCGTCGACCTGTCGTCCGGCGACCCCTCGTTCGACGACACCGGGCAGGCCGACCGCTGGGGGCATGACCGGGTGGTCAGGGCCGAGGTCCTCGTGGCGCTGCTCGTCGGGGCGCTGGAGCCGGAGCCGGGGCAGGTCGCGGCCGTCCGGCTGGCGGGGGCCCGCGTCACCGGTTCACTGAACCTCGGCCACGCGGACGTGAGCGTCCCGCTGGCGCTCACCGGCTGCTCGTTCGACGAGGCGCCGCACCTGTACTGGGCGAGCATGAACAGCGTCCATCTGATGCGCTGCCGGCTGCCGGGGCTGATCGCGTCCGGGACGCGGGTGGACGGGCATCTGTGGCTGGAGGGCAGCCGGATCTCCGGCGGGCTGTGGCTGGACGGGGCCAACATCACCGGCATCCTGAACATGTCGGGCGTCCAGCTGAGCAACCCGGGCGGGGACGCGCTGCTCGCCGACCGTCTCACGGTCGAGGCGAACGTCTACTGCGACCAGGGGTTCACCTCGAACGGGGAGGTCCGGCTGCCCGGTGCCCGGATCGGCGGCCAGCTCATCCTGCGGGGCGCGCGGCTGAGCAACCCGTCCGGGCCCGCCCTGTACGCGAGCCGCCTGGACGTCGCCGCCAACGTGTTCTGCGACGGCGGGTTCACCGCCGAGGGCGAGGTCCGGCTGCGCGGCGCCAGCGTCGGCGGGTACCTGTCGTTCGTCGGCGCGCGGCTGTCCGCGCCGGGGCGCACCGCGCTGAACGCCGACGACCTGACCGTCGAGACCGACATCTACTGCTCGGACGGCTTCACCGCCATCGGCGCCGTCAGCTTCTCCGGCGCCCGCGTCACCGGCCAGCTCAGCCTGCGCGACGCCCGGCTGCGGCACGACCAGGGGACGGCCCTCAGCCTGCAGCGCGTCCAGGCGGAGGAGCTGCTGCTGCGCACCGCCGAGCCGATCCAGGGCACCGCCGACCTGTCCTACGCCCGCATCAACCTGCTGCGGGACGACGCCGCGTCCTGGCCGGAGCGCCTCCAGCTCGACGGCCTGCAGTACGAGACGCTCGAACCGCCGCTGACCGCCCGCCAGCGCCTCGACTGGCTGCGCCGCGACACCGACGGCTACGCCCCGCAGCCCTACGAGCGCCTCGCCCAGACCTACCGGGCCCTCGGCCTGGACGCCGACGGCCGATACGTCCTGCTGGCCAAGGCCCGCGACCGCCGCAGGACGCAGGGCCCCTCCCGCAAGATCGTCGGCTGGTTGCAGGACGCTCTGGTCGGCTACGGCTACCGCCCGTTCCGCGCGGCGAGCTGGCTGATCGGCCTGCTCGCGTTCGGGACGATCGTCTTCTCGCTCCACAAGCCGGCCGTCCTGGACGACGGCCAGCGCCCGCACTTCAACGCGTTCTTCTACACCCTGGACCTCATCCTGCCGATCGGCACGCTCGGGCAGGAGATGGCGTTCGCGCCCGAGGGCGTCTACCAGTGGATCGCCAACTTCATCGTCGCGGCCGGGCTCGTCCTCGGGCTGACCGTCGCGGCGGGCGTGACCAGGGCACTCTCCCGCGAGTAGGCGGCGCATCGCCGCCCGGCCGGGTGGTGTGCGTCACGTTTGCGTCAAGGGTCCGGCGTGGGGGTAGGTGTCCCGGTGATGAGCCGAGCGGAGCTCGTCCATTGAATGGTGGTGGGCGGGGGCTGGAGGACGGTAGGACTTGCATCGCGGGGTGTGAGGTCTGCCACGATGGCATAAGCGGCTTTCGTCCCTTACCGGGGGCCGGGGCCGTGGAAATCGGCCGCTCGCGCGGCGATCCCGCGCGCCGGCCCCGAACGAGGAGTGTCATCGATGACGATCGACTCCGTGCGAGGCGTGCCCGATACCCCGGAGCCGGCCGAGCCCGAACTCGTCCAGCTGCTCACCCCCGAGGGGGAGCGCGTCGAGCATCCCGACTACCCCCTGGACCTCAGCGCCGAGGAGGTACGCGACCTCTATCGCGATCTGGTGATCGTCCGGCGGCTCGACCTGGAGTCCGTGGCGCTGACCCGGCAGGGCGAGGTGGGCCTCTGGCCCTCGCTGCTGGGCCAGGAGGCCGCGCAGATCGGCTCCGGGCGCGCGCTGTCCGAGAACGACATGGTCTTCCCGACCTACCGGGAGCACGGCGTCGCCTGGTGCCGGGGCGTGGACCATCTCAACATGATCGGGCTGTTCCGCGGCGTCAGCCACGGCGGCTGGGACCCCACCGAGCACAACTTCCACCTGTACACGGTCGTGATCGGCAGCCAGACGCTGCACGCGACCGGCTACGCGATGGGCGTCCAGCGGGACGGCGTCCTCGGCACGCCGTCGGCGGCCGCGACCATCGCGTACTTCGGCGACGGGGCGACCTCGCAGGGCGACGTGCACGAGTCGTTCGTCTTCGCGACCGTGTTCAACGCGCCGATCGTGTTCTTCTGCCAGAACAACCAGTGGGCCATTTCCGAGCCGCTTGAGAAGCAGTCGCGGATCCCGCTCTACCGCAGGGCGCAGGGCTACGGGTTCCCCGGCCTGCGGGTGGACGGGAACGACGTGTTCGCCTGCCTCGCCGTGACCAGGAAGGCCCTGGAGAACGCCCGGACGGGCCAGGGCCCGACGCTCATCGAGGCGTTCACCTACCGGATGGGCGCCCACACCACGACGGACGACCCCACGCGCTACCGGCTGAAGGCCGAAGAAGAGGCGTGGAAGCTGAAAGACCCGATCGAACGCGTCAAGGCGTATCTGGTCCGCAACGACCTCGCGGAGACGGGTTTCTTCGAAAAGGTCGAGGACGAGGCCAAGCAGATGGGCAGGGAACTGCGCGACGGGTGCCTGTCGATGCCCGATCCCGGGCCCCTGGCGATGTTCGAGAACGTTTACGCGGAGCCGCATCCGTTGATGACCGAGGAGCAGGAGCAGTTCGCCGCCTATCTGGCGTCGTTCGAGGAGGAGTCCCGATGACTACGCTCACCCTCGGAAAGGCCATGAACGAGGGCCTTCGCAAAGCCATGGAGAACGACCCGAAAGTCCTCGTCATGGGCGAGGACGTCGGGAAGCTCGGCGGGGTGTTCCGCATCACCGACGGGCTGCAGAAGGACTTCGGCGAGGAACGCGTCATCGACACGCCGCTGGCCGAGTCCGGCATCGTCGGGACGGCGATCGGCCTCGCGCTGCGCGGCTACCGGCCGGTGGTGGAGATCCAGTTCGACGGGTTCGTGTTCCCGGCCGCCGACCAGATCATCACGCAGCTCGCGAAGCTGCGGATGCGGTCGCTCGGGTCGCTGGAGCTGCCCGTCGTCGTCCGGATCCCGTGGGGCGGCGGGATCGGCGCGGTGGAGCACCACTCGGAGTCGCCCGAGGCGTACTTCACGCACACCGCCGGGCTGCGCGTCGTGGCGTGCTCGAACCCGCTGGACGCGTTCGCGATGATCCAGCAGGCGATCGCCTCGCCCGACCCGGTGATCTTCTTCGAGCCGAAGCGGCGGTACTGGGACAAGGCCGAGGTGGACGTCGAGTCGGCGCCGGCGGACTGGGCGCCGCTGCACGAGGCGCGGGTCGTCCAGCCGGGCGAGCACGCGACCGTCCTCGCGTACGGGCCGTCGGTGAAGACGTGCCTGGAGGCCGCCGCCGCGGCCGCCGAGGAGGGGCGGTCGCTGGAGGTCATCGACCTGCGCTCGCTCAACCCGCTCGACATCGGCACCGTCGTCGACTCGGTGAACCGGACGGGACGCTGCGTCGTCGTCCACGAGGCGCCCGTGTTCAGCGGGTTCGGCGCCGAGCTGGCCGCGCGGATCACCGAGCGGTGCTTCTACCGGCTGGAGTCGCCGGTGCTGCGGGTCGGCGGGTTCTCCGCGCCGTACCCGCCGTCCCGTAACGAGGACCATTACCTGCCCGACCTCGACCGCATCCTGGACGCGGTCGACCGGACCTTCGCGTGGTGACGCCGGTGAGCCAGCCGAAGATCTTCAACCTGCCGGACGTGGGCGAGGGCCTGACCGAGGCCGAGATCGTCAGGTGGCACGTCCAGCCCGGCGACACGGTCGAGATCAACCAGACCATCGTCGAGATCGAGACCGCCAAGGCGATCGTGGAGCTGCCCTGCCCGTTCGAGGGCGTGGTGACGGAGCTGATGGTCACCGAGGGCGCGACCGTGGACGTCGGCTCCCCGATCATCTCCGTGGACGCCGAGGCCGAGGGCGGTGTGGCGACGCCGGTGTCGGAGCCTCCGGCGCAGGCCGCGGCGATGCAGGAGACGGAGGGCGTGCCGACCGCGAACGAGCCGGGGATCGTGTCGCCGGAGTCGCCGCCGAAGCGCACGCCCGTGCTCGTCGGGTACGGCGTGAAGGAAGGGGCGACGAAGCGGCGCCCGCGCAGGCAGGCGAACGGCGCACCGCCGCCGCCCGCCGACGCCCCCGTCCAGCGGGCCGCTCCTCCGGCTCCCGCTCCGCCGGCTCCGGCGCCCGCGCCGCAGGCACCGCCGCCGCCGACGGCTCGTCCACAGGCTGTGGACAACGGGTTGCCGCTGGCGAAACCGCCGGTCCGGAAGATGGCGAAGGACCTCGGGATCGACCTCGCGACGATCACGGGGTCGGGCCCGCAGGGCTCGATCACCCGCGACGACGTCCTCGCCGCGCAGTCCGGAGCCGCGCGGCCCGAGGCGGCGCCGGCCGTGCCCGCCCAGGCGGGGGCGCGCGAGGAGCGGATGCCGGTCAAGGGCGTCCGGAAGGCGACCGCGGCGGCGATGTCCGGCTCGGCGTTCACCGCGCCGCACGTCACCGAGTTCCTCCAGGTGGACGTGACCCGGACGATGGAGACCGTGAAACGCCTCCGCGAGCTGCCCGAGTTCGCGGACGTGAAGGTCTCCCCGCTGCTGCTGGTCGCGCGGGCGCTGCTCACGGCCGTGGCGCGGAACCCGCAGGTGAACTCCACGTGGGTGGACGGCCCGTCCGGCGCGGAGATCGTCGTCAAGCGGTACGTGAACCTGGGGATCGCGGCGGCCACCGACCGGGGCCTGATCGTCCCGAAGGTCAAGGAGGCGCAGGACCTCGACCTGCCAGGGCTGGCCCGCGCGCTGCAGGAGCTGACGGACAAGGCGCGGGCGGGCAAGGCGTCCCCGGCCGACCTGTCCGACGGGACGATCACGATCACGAACGTCGGCGTGTTCGGCGTGGACGCCGGGACGCCGATCCTCACCCCCGGCGAGGCCGCGATCCTGGCGTTCGGCCAGATCCGCGACCTGCCGTGGGTGCACGAGGGCGAGCTGGCGATCCGGAAGGTCACCACGCTCTCGCTGTCGTTCGACCACCGGATCGTGGACGGCGAGCTGGGGTCGCGGGTCCTCCGCGACGTCGGCGCCATGCTGGAGGACCCGGTCCGCATGCTGGCCTGGGGCTGAACGGGCAACGGACTGTCGGAGGGGCCGGTGCCGCGCGCGGCACCGGCCCTTCGGGCTCGTCGGGCTAGCGGTTCACGGTCGGCCCAGGGGGTTCAGGGGCGGGGCGGGTTGTCCCCGTCGTACATGCGCTCGTCGCGCTGTTTCGAGGGGAACCGCGGGCCGCGCTGCTGCATGCGGGACATCATCAGCAGCTGGAGCAGGAACGTCGCCCCGCCGACGATGATCAGGATGACGCCGATGATGTGGATGTCCACCGGGTCGGTCATCGCATCCGGCTTGATCGCGAACTTCAGGATCAGCCCGAGCGTGATCGTGAAAACACTGACACCGAGACCCATCGATGACCTCCGCCAGACGATCCGTGTCCGTGCTCTTTAACTATCCGTTCAGATCGTCCGTCACACGTCACGAGATCGGCAATCGCCGCCCGGTGTCCGTCCACCGCGGGCCTACGAGACGGGGATCTGGTTGAACTTCCCGAAGGGCCCCGCGTCGAGGGCGACCGACGTGACGTGCCCCGGCGGCGCCGGCAGGTAGACGAAGCCGCGGACGGGCTGGTTCACGGCGGTGCGGAACACGGCGCGTCCGGGGTCGACGTAGGCGCTGGGGCCGCTCGGCGTCCGGGGGCCGATGCGGACGGCGCGGTACACGTCCTTCCCGCCCGGGACCTGGATGGAGAAGGACGTGAACACGCCGCCCGGGTAGTCCGCGTGCGCGTAGGAGGCGTCCTGCGGGGTGGCTCCGGGGCCTTCGTTCACGATCTCGAACACGGCGACGATGTAGGCGCCGTCCCGGTAGAACGGCTTGACGTCCAGGCGGCGTTTCGCCGTGCCGAAGCGGCCGGAGCGGCTGGCGACGATCTTCCCGTCCTGCGCCCGGAAGACGCTCGGCGCGCCCGGCGCACCCGTGGCACCTGATCCGCCCGTGCTGCCCGGCGCGCTCGACCCGCTCGACCCGCTCGGCGCGTCCGGCAAGATCGGCCCGCTCGGCGTCGTCTGTTTGAGCTGGTAGGAGATCTCGACGCGGCGGTTGCGGGCGCGGGCCCTGGCGTCGCCGGCGCCGCCTTCCCTGGCGACCGGCTCGGCCGCTCCCTTGCCGCGCGCGGTGTAGGTGAAGCCGCTCCCGAGCCGCGACTTCAGCTCCTTCATCACGGCGTCGGCGCGCTGCTGCGACAGTTTCTGGTTCTGCGAAGCGTCGCCCTTGGTGTCGGTGTGCCCGGCGAGCGTCACCGGGCCCGCCGCCTTCGCCTTGAGCTGCTGCGCGGCCTCGTCCAGGACGGCCTTCGCGCGGCTCGACAGCTTCGCCGAGCCGGTGCCGAACAGCACGTCGGCGCGCAGGTCTACCGTCACGGCCGAGCCGCTGGACGCGACGTCCTTGATCTCGCTCTCCGTGAGCTCGTACAGGTCGGCGGGATTGCCCGCGCCGGTCACCGGAGGCGTGGCCCCCGGAGGCGGCGTGGTTCCGGTGGACGGCGTCGCCCCGGGAGACGTCGAATTCGGCCTCGACGTCGTCGGCAACGGCGACGGCGCAAAGGCGGCATACGGATCGAACCCGCCGGACGGCGTTGACGACGGCCCCGCGGCCAGGTCGTCCGGCTGCCCGAATCCCCAGGTCGGCACGCCGCTCCCTGAGGGCGGGGAGAACCCGGGCGGTGGCGAGAACCCAGGCGGCGGGGAGAAACCTGGCGGGGGCGAGAACCCGGGTGGGGGCGAGAAGCCGTTGGACGGCACGGAGCCGCCGGGCGACGCGGACGAACCGCTCGTCACCGGTATCCCCGTGAACTCGCCCGCCGTGCCCGGCGTGATCACCGTGACCTTCTGGACGTCCCGCGGAAGCACCGGATACTCCGCCACCATCTCGCGGGCGGCGCCCGGCGCGAACGCGGCGCCGCTCGTCGAGCCGGTGGGCCTGTAGAGCCTGCGCCCGACCGGGTCGAGCAGCTCGATGGCGAACGGGACGGACTTCGTGGCCGTGTCCAGCGACGTCACGGTGTAGCGCAGCACCGCCTTGGCCGGCTGCCGCTCGACGCCCTTGACCTCGACGCGCGCGCGCAGCCCGTCCGCGCTCCCGAACCAGCCCTCCTTCGCGAACCCCGCGGTGACGGCGGGGGACCCGCCCACACCCACCGTCGGCGGGTCGCTCATCTCCGCCTTGCCGGCGTCGGCGCAGCCGGCGATCAGAACGAGCCCGGGGAGGGTGACGGCGAGAGGCAGAGCACGCATCGGTCATCCGGTCAGGGGGAGGGGCCAGGGGGAGC
>NZ_VCKW01000286.1 GCF_005889715.1 Actinomadura soli | reverse complement strand
AGAGGTGTATAAGAGACAGGAGCGGGAGCGGGGGAGGTCGGCGGGTGTGTGGGCGAGGCCGCCCGCCGCGGCGTACAGGGCGGGGTCGTGCGAGCGGACGCGGGAGAGGATGTGGTCCAGCCACGGCATCGAACCGGCGTCGCGGCCCGGGCCGCCCGGATCGGTGAGGACGGCGTAGAGCGTGCCGTCCAGGTCGGTGAGCAGCGGGCGGTGCCAGCCGAAGCGGTGGGTGATCGCCTCCCACAGGTCGAGGCGGCGGCGCGGGTCGCCGGTCTCGCCGCCCAGGGCCACGACGCGCCACGGCGGCCGTACCGGGACGGGCGCCGAGCCGTCGCGCAGTGCGGCGCGGAGCTGGTCGGCCGACGCGCGCCGCGCCACCCCGGTCTCGGCGCGAAGGCGCAGGAGGTGCAGGGCGACGATGGAGGCCAGGTCGGTGAGGCGCTGGACGCGGTCAGGGGGTATCGGAGTCCGGGCCACGGCCCAGATCGAGCCCAGCCATTCGCCTCCGGCGCGGACCGGGATGACCAGGCGGGGGAGCATTCCGTCCGGGCCCGCCGGGACCAGGACGGGGTCGCTTGACCGCGCCAGCCTGCGGAACACGCCGCAGGCCCGGAGATGGGCGATGACCTGCGGCGGGACGCGGCGGCCCACGATCGTGGAGACGCGGGCCGGGTCGGTGCTGTCCTGGAGCCCCGAGTAGGCGAGGACGCGGGAGCGGGCGTCCTCCAGCGTGACCGGCGCGTCCGCGATCTCGGCGGCGGCGTCGGCGAGGGCGAACAGGTCGTCGCCGGACTCGCCAGGAGGGGCGTGGGCGTGGTCGATGGCGGCGCGGACGAGCCAGATCACGTGCGTCCAGGACGTCTCCGGCTGCAGTTCGATGAGCGCGGGGCCCAGCCGCTCGGCGGCGGCGACGACCTCGGGAGCGAGCGGCGCCTTCAGGACGACCCCGGACGCGCCCGCGGCGCCGGCCCGTTCGAGCAGCGCGACGGCGTCGGGGGCGGCGGTCACCCCGGCGCCGAGGACGATCTCGCCCGGCCGTCCCGCCGCCTCGTCCGGCTCGGCCAGGACGACGTCGTGCACCTGCGCGTCGCGGCCTGCCGCCACCAGCCGGAACAGCCCCGGGCCGAGGGAGTCGACGAAGTCCGTCACCGTGATCATTGTGCGTTTCACACTATGCGATCGGTTTGTGTTGGCCGAAAAGGACAGGGGCGCCGGGGCGGTACGGGGTCACCATCGAAGTGGCATCGTTGAAGAGGAGGGGTGGTCATGGCTACCAGCGCCGGTCCGCGCCGCGTCGCCGTCGTCGGCGCCGGGATGGTCGGGCTGTCCACGGCGTGGTTCCTGCAGGAGCGAGGCGCCGACGTCACCGTGTTCGACCGGAGGGACGTGGCGGCCGGGGCGTCCTGGGGGAACGCGGGATGGCTGACGCCCGGCCTGGCGACCCCGCTGCCGGAGCCCGCCGTCCTGTCGTACGGGGCGCGCGCGGTGCTCAGCCCGTCCTCGCCCGTGTACGTCCCGCCGACCGCCAGCCTGCGGCTGCTCAGGTTCCTCACGGGGTTCGCGCGGAACAGCACCATGGCCCGGTGGCGGCGCTCCATGGAGTCGCTGGTGCCGATCAACGGCCGGGCGCTGCCGGGCTTCGACGCGCTGGCCGAGGGCGGCGTCAAGGCCGAGACCAACGAGGCCGGGTCCTTCCTCGCCGCCTACCGGACGGCCGAGGAGCGCCGCTTCCTCCTGGACGAGGTCGAGCACATCCGCGCGGCCGGCCAGGACCTGGAGTTCGAGGTGCTCGGCGGCGACGAGGCGCGGCGGCTGGAGCCCGCGCTGTCCGGCGAGATCGGCGCGGCGATCCTGCTGCGCGGGCAGCGCTTCATCGACCCCGGACGGTTCGTGCACGCGCTGGCCGACTCCGTCATCGACCGCGGCGGCAAGATCCAGACGGGCGCCGCCGTCACCGACATCCGCGACGGGCGGGGCGGCGTCACCGTGCAGACCGCCGGGAGCGCCCCCGAGGTCTTCGACACCGTGGTGATCGCGAGCGGTGTGTGGCTCGGCGGTCTCGCCCGCAGGTTCGGCGTCCGCGCCCTCGTGCAGGCCGGCCGCGGCTACAGCTTCAGCGTGCCGATGGACCGCGTCCCCGATGGCCCGCTGTACTTCCCCGCCCAGAAGGTGGCCTGCACGCCGCTCGGCGACCGGCTCCGCGTCGCCGGGATGATGGAGTTCCGCGACCCCGAGGCGCCGCTCGACCCGCGCCGGATCGGGGCGATCGTCGAGGCCGCCCGGCCGCTGCTGCGCGGCGCCGACCTGGACGCCCGGCAGGACGAGTGGGTCGGGTCCCGCCCGTGCACCCGGGACGGGCTGCCGCTGATCGGCGCCACCCGGTCCCCGAACGTCTTCGTCGGGGGCGGGCACGGGATGTGGGGCATCACCCTCGGCCCCGCCACCGGAAGCCTCCTCGCGGAGGAGATCACCACCGGGCGCCGTCCGGCGGAACTGGCCCCGTTCAACCCGCTGCGCTGAACCCGCCCGACACCGCATGCCCCGATGAGCTGGGGGTTCTGGGCGGTTCTGGCTGATTCGTCCGGACGGGGGCGTCGGCGCGCTACGGTCCTCTGGTGATCGCGTGGACACCTCTGTGCGGGAGGACGTCATGACCAGCGAGGTGCGGACGGCCGCGTTCGATCCGAGCGTCCCGCTGACCCGGGCGCAGAAGGTCCTGGCCGGGATCGGCGGGCTGTTCTTCGCCGGGCTCGCCGGCCTGGGCGGGTACGGGTCGTTCGCCTCGGTGCGGGACGTGGCCGAGCCGTGGTTCGGGGACCAGGCGTGGATCGTCCCCGCCGGGGTGGACCTCGGCATCCTCGCGCTGGTGTCGGTGGCGCTGCTGCTGGAGTGGCTGGCCATGCCGATGCCGGCGCTGCGCTGGATGGCGATGGCGTTCACCGCCGCGACCGTGTGGCTGAACGTGTCCGCCGCGCACGGCGACGCGACCGGCATGGTGATGCACGCCTCGATGCCGGTCCTGTTCGTGACGTTCATCGAGGCCGTCCGGCACGCGATCCGGCGCCGCGCCGGGATCGCCGCCGGGACCGTCCGCGAGGGGATCCCGGTCACGCGGTGGCTGCTGGCGCCGCTCTCCACGTTCCGGCTGTGGCGCCGCATGGTGCTGTGGCAGATCACGTCCTACCCGCAGGCGCTGGTGGCCGAGCAGCGCCGCCGCCACGCCCTGGCCCTGCTGGACGCCCACTACGGCCGCAAGTGGAAGTCCAAGGCGCCCGCCGACATCACCTGGATGCTGCGCGACGGCGTCATGCTCGACCAGGCCCTCGCCCGCGTCACCGAACTCACCGCGCCCGAACCCCCGGCGCCGCAACCGCCTCCGAAGCAGGAGCCGCCGAAGAAGGCCCCGCGCCGGCGGCCCGCGCGGCGGCAGGTCCCGCGGCAGCGGGTCCCGCGCAGCGTCGCCACCGACAACGAGGCCCGCGCGCTCGCCATCATCGACGCCGAACCGGACATCACCGGCGCCGAGCTGGGCCGGCGCCTGGACATCAGCGCACGTCAGGGCCAGCGGCTGCTGAGCCGCCTGGCGCGTCCGGCCCCGTCCTCGACGACTTCTGCGTCCTGACGGTCACGTTTCCCTCTCCTACTTCGTCACTGCGGAGACGGAAGGAGAGGATCATGGCTAAGCACGACCTGACCTTGATGTATGCCATGCACAACGCGCTCAGGCGGGAACTGGAGCACCTGGCGAAGCTCGCCGCCCGCGAGGACGAGGACCCGCGCCGACTCCTCGCGGACGCACCCGGCTGGGAGCTGTTCAAGAAGGCGCTGCACGCCCACCACACCGCCGAGGACGAGGTGCTGTGGCCGGTGATGCGCGAGGCGCTGGCCGGACGCCCGGGCGACCTCGCGCTCCTCGACGCGATGGAGGCCGAGCACGCCCGGATCGACCCGGTCATCGAGGCGATCGACGCGGGCTCGGAGCCGCTGGACGTCCTCGTCGCCGCGCTGACCACGGGCCTCACCGCCCACCTGAAGCACGAGGAGGACGCGGCGCTGCCCCTGATGGACGAGGCCGTGACGCCCGAGCAGCTCGTGGCGTTCGGGCAGGCCCACGCCGCCGGGATCGGTCCCGACGCGCCGCGGATCCTCCCGTGGCTGGTGGAAGGCGCCGACGCCGGGACCGTCGCGGCGACGCTCGCCCCGCTCCCGGAGCCCGCCCGCGCCGCGTTCGAGAACGAGTGGCGGCCCGCCTATGAGGCCCTCAACCGGTGGAACACGCCGTGACCCGCTGACGGCGGCCGGGGCGCCGGAACCGGTCCGGCGCCCCGAAAGCCGCTCAGAGGTTGATCATGTGGCCGGCGAGGCCGTGCACGGCCTCCTTCATCGCCTCGCCCAGCGACGGGTGCGCGTGCACGTTCCGGGCGACCTCGTGGACGGTCAGGTCCCACTGCTGCGCCAGCGTCAGCTCCGGCAGCAGCTCGGTGACCTCCGGGCCGATCATGTGCGCGCCGAGGATCTCGCCGTACTTCGCGTCGCTGATCACCTTGACGAACCCGTCGCCCTCGCCGAGGCCGAGCGCCTTGCCGTTCGCGCTGAACGGGAACTTGGCGGTCTTGACGTCGAAGCCCTGCTCCTTCGCCTGCGCCTCCGTCCAGCCGAACGAGGCGACCTGCGGCTGGCAGTAGGTGGCGCGGGGGATCATCACGTAGTCGAGCTCCATCGTCTCGGCGTCGGCGATGGTCTCGGCGGCGACGATGCCCATCGCCTCCGCCGCGTGCGCGAGCATCAGCTTGGCGGTCACGTCGCCGATGGCGTAGATGTGCGGGACGGACGTGCGGCAGCGCCCGTCCACGTCGATCGCGCCGCGCTCGGTCAGGGCGACGCCGGCCTTCTCCAGCCCGTAGCCCTCCACGTTCGGCTGGAACCCGATCGCCTGCAGCACCTTGTCGGTCTCCAGGACCTGCTGCGCGCCGTCCTTGCCGGTGACCGTGACCTTCACCTTGTCGCCTGAGTCGTCGATGGCGTCCACGCGGGTGGACGTCAGCACGTCCACGCCGAGCTTGCGGTAGCGCTTCGCCAGCTCCTTGGACACGTCGGCGTCCTCGTTCGGGACCATCCGGTCGAGGAACTCGACGATCGTCACCTTCACGCCGTAGTTGTGCAGCACGTACGCGAACTCGACGCCGATCGCGCCCGCGCCCGCGATGACGATGCTCTCCGGCAGCTCCGAGCTGAGGATCTGCTCCTCGTAGGTGACGACGCGCTCGGACAGCGACGTCCCCGGCAGCAGCTTCGTGCGCGCCCCGGCCGCGATGATGCAGCTGCCGAACGTCACCGTCTCGGCCGACCCGTCCGCTGTGGCGACCTGCAGCGTGTTCGGGTCGGTGAACGTGCCGCGCCCGTCGTAGGACGTGATCTTGTTCTTCTTCATCAGGAACTGGACGCCCTTGACGAGCTTGTCCGACACCTGCCGGCTGCGCTGGAACGCGACGCCGTAGTCGAACGAGACCCGTCCCTCGACGTTGATCCCGAAGGTCTGCTGCTCCTGGGTGAAGATGTGCGCCAGCTCGGCGTTGCGCAGCAGCGCCTTCGAGGGGATGCAGCCGACGTTGAGGCAGACGCCGCCCCAGTACTTCTCCTCGATGATCGCCGTCTTCAGCCCGAGCTGCGCCGACCGGATCGCGGCGACATATCCGCCCGGGCCCGCGCCCAGGACCACGACGTCAAAGTGTTCGCTCATATCCATGGACGATATTCGCCGCGGGACGGTGCTCGCATCCCGGCCCGGACGTGACCCCGGTCGCCGAGCGCCGGCCGCGACGCGCCGGTCACAGGGCGCCGGACCAGGGACGGGGGTCGCGGGACCGCCGCCCCGAGGTGCCGGTCGTGAGAGCGGGCGTCACGTCCTGTTAGTGTTTCGAGCAGCCCCCCGCCGGTCAGGGAACCGCGGGAGGCGAGGCGGCGCCCGAGCGGCGCGAGCCCACACCGTCCCGGCCATGGAGCCCGGCGGTGACCCGCCAAGCAACCGTGCCGAGAACGAGGACCACCGCGCGGGCCGCGTATGGAACACCGCGCCGCCGCCCGGTCGTTGTCCACGTTCTCAGGCCGAGTGGAGGAGAAGACGAGTGCGAATCCCCAAGCGCGTCAACACCGTCCTCGACTGGATCGAGGAGCACTACCTCGCGCTTGGAGTGGTCGTCGCCCTGATCGCGGTCGCGCTGGTGGCGACGCTGGCGCCGCGGTCCGTCGGCATACCCGTCGCCGCCTTCATCCTGGGCCTCGCGGCCGGCGGCTTCACCGTGCACGTCCGGTCGAGCCGCCGCGTCGCCCGCGTCCGCGCCGACGTCGACAACCTGCTGCGCGAGAACGGCGCGCTGCGGCACCGCAACACCGTCCTCGCCAGCGGCGTCATCACCCGGGAGGCGCAGGAGACGCAGGCGCTGATGTCCATCCCCGAGGACGACCTGCCGCTCGCCGAGGGGGACGCGCACGGCTCCGACGTCACGCAGGCCACCGTCACCCTCGACGAGCTCATGGAAGGCGACCCGCAGAGCACCGACGAACTCCCCGAGGAGGAGGTCGAGGAGGTGATCAGGGAGGACGATCCGCAGCGCACCACCGTCCTCCCCACGATCCCGGACGACTTCGCCGACCAGAAGGCCGACCGGAAGGCCGGCCAGAGGAACGCGGCGAACGACTCGCGGAGGTCGTGACCGGGCGACGCCCCTGAGTCATCGGGGAGATACGCGGCGTTAGCTCTGCGGATCTTGGGGCACGTCACGGCCCGTGGAACCGCCGATGAACGCAGGCTCCGGAAGCGACCCGGAACGCGACGTCCCGGCCGACGGCGGGCCGGACCGCGGAGGCCCGGGTGCCGTGGAGCTGTCAAAGGACGAGAACGAGCGCGACCTCACCGCCGTCCACAAGGCCGTCGTCGCCTCCGCGATCGGGAACTGCGTCGAATGGTTCGACTTCGGCGTGTTCAGCGCCGGGGTGATGACGGCGATCATCGGCACGGTGTTCTTTCCCGAGGACGCGGGCGGCAGCGCGTCGCTGCGCTCGTTCGCGCTGATCGCGGCGGCGTTCCTGGCCCGCCCGTTCGGCGGGATGTTCTTCGGCCCGATGGGCGACAAGCTGGGCCGCAAGCGGGTGCTGGCCACCACGATCATGCTGATGTCGGGCTCCACGTTCGTGATCGGGATCCTGCCCGGCTACGGCACGATCGGCATCGCCGCGCCCCTGCTGCTGCTCCTCGTACGGCTGATCCAGGGCTTCTCGACGGGCGGCGAGTACGGCGGCGCCGCGACGATGATCGCCGAGTACGCGCCGACGCGCCGCCGCGGGTTCTTCGGCAGCTTCCTGGAGATGGGCACGCTGACCGGCTACATCCTCGGCGCGGGCCTCGTCCTGCTGATGGACCTGGCGCTCACCACGGAGGCGATGCACAACTGGGGCTGGCGGATCCCGTTCCTGCTGTCGCTGCCGCTCGGCCTCGTCGGCCTCTACGTCCGGACGCGCATCGAGGACACCCCGACGTTCCAGCGGATGGAGGAGGCGGGCAAGAAGGCCCAGTCGCCGCTGAAGGAGACGCTGGAGCACTACTGGCGCGTCATCCTGATGCTGATCGGCATCGTGTTCCTGCTGAACGTCGCCGACTACACGCTGCTGACGTTCATGCCGTCCTACCTCGTCGACTTCCTGGAGATGAACGACACCACCGCGCAGCTGATCACCATCGGCGTGGAGGCGGTGATGATCATGGTGATCGTGCCGCTCGGCGCGCTGTCGGACCGGATCGGCCGCAAGCCGCTGCTGATCACCGCGGCGGTCGGCTACATCGTGCTGGCGTGGCCCGCGTTCGCGCTCATGCAGACCGGGAACCCGGTCGGCGTGGCGCTCGGGTACGCGATGGTCGGGGGCCTGCTGGTGCTGATCCTGGCGGTGATCGCGGCGACGTTCCCGGCGATGTTCCCGACGAAGGTCAGGTACGGGGCGTTCGCGATCGGCTACAACCTCTCGACGTCGCTGTTCGGCGGGACGGCCGCGGTCCTCGTCGGGTCGCTGATCGACGTGACGGGCTCCAACTACGTCCCGGCCTACTACCTGATGCTCGCCGGGCTGGTCGCGCTCGTGCCGATCATCAAGATCCCGGAGACGGCCGGGGTGCCGATCGAGGAGGCCGGAGAGCGGAAGGCCCTGGAACCCGTGGGCTCCGGGGCGGGGGCCCGCTCTTAGCTCGCTCCTAGCTCGCTCTTAGCTCGCGAAGGGTGATCCGCCTCACCCGTTGCCGCGCCGGTCTCCGGCGTCGAGGTGCCGTTCGAGGGCGTCCAGGCGGCCGGCCCATGCGCGCCGGTACGGCGTCAGCCAGGCGTCCACCTCGGCCAGCGGTTCCAGGCGGACCTCGTACACGCGGCGCTGCGCGTCCTGCCGGGCCCGGACGAGCCCGGCGTCGCGCAGAACCCGCAGATGCTTGGACGTCCCCGGCTGCGTGAGCCCGAGCCGCTCGACGAGTTCGCCGACCGGCCGGGGACGCTCCAGCAGGAGGTCGAGGATGCGGCGGCGGGTGGGCTCGGCGAGGACGGCGAACGCGGACGACATGGCCCAATGATAACCGTCCGTTCATATGAATTACGAGGCATATTCGGCCGTGTTCGCGGTGCTGTGACGGCCGGGTGCGACTTGTGTGGCGACGCGGCAAAGGAGAGGTGAGGCCACTGGCTCATTGCGATCATTTGATTACCGTCTGTAGCGTCACGGTTGGCCGAACCCGGCCGCAACCTGGCAGACCGGCGACGAATCGGTGGTGTGGACGTGACCGAACAGCAGGAACAGCAGCAGCAAGAACAGCAGCAGTTGAGCCTCGGTACCGCAGCGGCACGGAATCTGGCGACCACGACCAAGTCCGTCCCCCAGATGCAGGGCATCACCTCGCGGTGGCTGCTGAAGCTGCTTCCCTGGGTCCAGGCGGCCGGCGGTACGTACCGGGTCAACCGGCGCCTCACCTACACCCTCGGCGACGGGCGGGTTACCTTCGTGACGACCGGCGCCGACGTCCGCGTCATCCCGCGCGAGCTGGGCGAGCTGGCGCCGCTGCGCGGCTTCGACGACGACCTCACGCTCGACGCCATCGCGGGCCGCTTCACCCAGCAGGAGTACGAGCCCGGCGACGTCATCGTCGAACGGGGCCGTCCCGTCGACCGCGTCATCCTCGTCGCGCACGGCAAGCTCCAGCAGATCGGCGCGGGCCAGTTCGACGCCGACGCCGTCCACGGGACGCTCGCCAACGGCGACTTCTTCGGCGAGCAGGCCCTCGTCGGGACGTCCGAGGGTGACGAGCCCGCGGTGTGGGAGTACACGGTCAAGGCCGTGACGGCCTGCACGATCCTCAGCATGAGCGAGTCCGACTTCCAGGAGACGCTAGGGCAGTCCACGTCCTTGCAGGCGCACCTCGACGAGTACCGGGCCAGCCCGAGCCGCCCGCACAACGACCACGGCGAGGCCGCCATCGACCTCGCGTCCGGGCACGAGGGCGAGCCTTCGCTGCCCGGCACCTTCGTCGACTATGAGGGCTCGCCGCGCGAGTACGAGCTGAGCGTGGCGCAGACCGTCCTGCGCGTCCACACCCGCGTCGCCGACCTCTACAACGAGCCGATGGACCAGGTCGAGCAGCAGCTCCGCCTGACCGTCGAGGCGCTCCGCGAACGCCAGGAGAACGAGCTCATCAACAACCGCGAGTTCGGGCTCCTGCACAACTCCGACCTGTCGCAGCGCATCCACACCCGCACCGGCC
>NZ_VCKW01000285.1 GCF_005889715.1 Actinomadura soli | reverse complement strand
GACAGGGCCTGGTCGTGGTTGAGGACGACCGTGCCGTCGGCGGAGAGGCCCACGTCCAGCTCGATGGCGTCCACGCCCAGGTCGAGGGCGTGGGCGAAGCCGGGAAGGGTGTTCTCCGGGCGGAGGCCGCGGGCGCCGCGGTGGCCGTGGTTCTCGACGGGCACGGGGTTCTCGACGGGCACGGGGTTCTCGACCGGCACGTCAGACGAGGGGACGGAGGGAGAGCGTCTGGTCGCGGCCGGGGCCGACGCCGATCGCGGAGATGCGGCAGCCGGACATCTCCTCCAGCGCGCGGACGTACGCCTGCGCGTTCTTGGGGAGGTCCTCGAACTTCTCGGTGCCGCTGATGTCCTCGCGCCAGCCGTCCAGGTACTCCAGGACGGGCTTGGCGTGGTGGAACTCGGTCTGGGTCGTGGGCAGCTCGTCCGCGCGGACGCCGTCGATCTCGTAGGCGACGCACACCGGGACGCGGTCCAGGCCGGACAGGACGTCCAGCTTCGTGAGGAAGTAGTCGGTGATGCCGTTGACGCGGGTGGCGTAGCGGGCGATGACGGCGTCGAACCAGCCGCAGCGGCGGTCGCGTCCCGTGGTGACGCCGTACTCGCCGCCCGTCGTGCGCAGGTACTCGCCCTGCTCGTCCAGCAGCTCGGTCGGGAAGGGGCCCGAGCCCACGCGGGTCGTGTACGCCTTGATGATGCCGATCACGCGGCTGATCTTCGTGGGGCCGATGCCGGAGCCCGCGCACGCGCCGCCCGCCGTCGGGCTGGACGACGTCACGAACGGGTAGGTGCCGTGGTCGAGGTCGAGCAGCGTGCCCTGGGCGCCCTCCAGCAGGACGACCTTGCCGTCGTCCAGCGCCTCGTTGAGGACGAGCGTCGTGTCGGCGACGAACGGCTTGAGCCGCTCCCCGTACTCCACGTACTCCTGGACGATCGGGCCCGTCTCGATGCGGCGCCGGTTGTAAACCTTCGTCAGGACCTGGTTCTTCTCGCGCAGCGCCAGGTCGAGCTTCTGGGTGAGGATGTTCGGGTCGAACAGGTCCTGCACCCGGACGCCCATCCGGTTGATCTTGTCGGCGTAGGTGGGGCCGATGCCGCGTCCGGTGGTGCCGATCCGGGCCTTGCCCAGGTAGCGCTCGGTGACCTTGTCGAGGGCCCGGTGGTGCGGCATGATCAGGTGCGCGTTCGCCGAGATCAGCAGGCGTTCGCAGCTCACCCCGCGGTCGCGCAGGCCGTCGATCTCGTGCAGCAGCACGGCCGGGTCGATGACCACGCCGTTGCCGATGACCGGGACGACGTCGGGCGACAGCACCCCGGACGGCAGCAGGTGCAGCGCGTAGCTCTGGTCGCCGATGACCACCGTGTGCCCGGCGTTGTTGCCACCCTGGTAGCGGACGACGTAGTCGACGTCCCCGCCGAGCAGGTCTGTGGCCTTGCCCTTGCCCTCATCTCCCCATTGGGCTCCGACAAGAACGATGGCAGGCATGCCACTTTTCCTTCCCACGACGAAGGCCCCGGTCGCCGCAAGCGCGCGAAGGGGCCTCTTGCGATCAAAGCGTACCCGCACCTGGACGGCAAGAAAACCGGAGGCGAACGTTCGCGCCGGTCAGGAGGCGGCGCGGCGGGGCCAGTAGTTCTCCGCGAACAGCCGGGCGACCAGCTCGCCGCGGCTGGACACGCGCGTCTTGGCGAACACGGCCTTGACGTGGTCGCGGACGGTGTGCGGGGAGATGACCAGCTCGGCGGCGATGTCGCCGGTGGACAGCCCCCGCGCGACGAGCTGGGTGATCTCCAGTTCGCGGGCGGACAGCCCGTAGGCGTCCGCGATGATCGGCGCCATGTCGGAGCCGGCGGCGGGCTGGACGACCACGGCGGTCGGGCCGGGCCTGCCGTCCGGGCCGTCCGTGCAGGACGCGTGGCAGACCAGCCATTGGCCGTCGCGGGTGCGGATCCGGATGCGGGCGGCTCCGCGGTCGTGTTCGGCGGCGACGGCGCGGGCCTGCGCGGCCGTCCCGACGAGCCAGACCGGCAGGGGCGGGCCGACCGGGGACGGGGTCGTCGGGCCGTCCGGGAGGCGGGCGAGGTGGTGGCGCGCCTCGTCGTTGATCGAGATGGGCGTCCCGGACGGGTCGAACAGGATCAGCCCCGGGTTCTGCTCCTGCGGCGCCGCGGGGGACGGCACCGGCCGGACGAGTTCCCGGAGCCGTCCCGCCAGCGGCGCTGACAGGCTCGCGACCAGGGAGATCTCGACGGGTCCGAACGGTTCGCGGCCCTTCTCGCGGAACAGGCTGACGACGCCCCACGGCCGGTCACCGCTCCGCAGGACGGCGCGCAGTTCGTCCCCCACGCCCTGGCGGCCGAGGAGCTTGCGGTACTGGGCGCTGCGCGCGGGCAGGCCGCCGGTGCTGGCCACGAGCCCGGCGGCGGGGACGGCGGCGCGGGCCAGCTCCCGGAACGGGATGACGGTCTCCTCCAGGAGCGCGCACTCCCAGTAAGCGAAGCACTCCTCGCCGCGCCCGAGGTTCTCCACCCGCATCGGCGCGGTGATCAGCCCGGTCTCCGGATCGGTCGCCGACCACGCGGCGGCCTGGAAGCCCACGAGCCTGCGGAGCCGGGCGGACGCGCCGCCGAACAGGTCGGACGCGTCGCGCGCGTGCGCCGCCCGGTCGAGGAGGGCGCGCCTTTCCCGCTGGTCGATCACGGATCCAGTCTGCCCGGCGGACGGCGGCGCGCGTACCCCTCAGCTGGGGGATCCGGGGCCGGGGGCGTCCCCCGGCCGGAGGGATGGGACGCGCGCGGCGGGGCGGCGAGGCTCGGCGGCATGGAACTAGCGATCATCGGGGCGGGCGCCGCGGCCGTCGGGCTGCTGGACGCTCTGGACCCCGCGGCGGTGACGTCCGTGACCGTGTTCGACCCGGCGCCGGTGCCCTGGCGCGGCCGTCCCTACCAGGACGATCTCGACTCCGTGCTGGTCAACGCCCCGCCGGAGATCATGTCGATCCGGTTCGGAGACCGGGACCACTACGCGCGCTGGCTCCGCGGGCACGCATCCCCCGGGGTGTATGCCGACGAACGGCTCGGGCGGCCGATCCCGCCGCGTGCCGTGTACGGCCGATACCTCGAAGACACCGCCGAGGCCGCCCTCACCCGCTTCGGGCGGGCGGAGGTGATCCGGACGGCGGTGACCGGAGTGTCCTTGGACGAGCGCCTGACCGTGCGGACCGCGGACGGACGCCTGCACCGCGCCGACCAGGCCGTCCTGTGCGTCGGCGGCGGAACGCCCCTCGACCACTACGGCCTGGCGGGTGCGCCCGGTTTCGTCCCCGACCCGTACCCGCTGGAACGCACCCTCGCCGACATCCCGCCCGGACGGGACGTCGCCGTCATCGGCGGCGGCCTGACCGCCGTCGACATCGTGGCGTCGCTGGCCGCGCGCGGGCACACCGGCAGGATCAGCCTGGTGTCGCGGAGCGGGACGCTCCCGTACGTCTGGCAGCGTCCGGTCGAAACGGGCATCCGGCACCTGACGCCCGAGCACCTGCGATCACTGGACGGGCCCGTGACGCTGGGACGGCTCACCGGCCTGATCCGCACCGAGCTGGCGGAACGCGGCGAGAGCTGGGACGACCTCGCCGCATGGATCACCGCGACGGCGAGCCGGCGCCCGGCCGATAGCCTGCGGGAACAGCTCGCCATGGTCGACGATCCCGGCCTCGGGCGGCGGATCCTCCAGGAGGCCGCGCACACCGCCGGGGCCGTCGCATGGCGGCTGCTCCCCGTCCCCGACCGGGAACCGCTCCGCACCCGCCACTTCCGGACGATCACCGGCCTCGTCTCGCCGATGGTCCCCGGCAACGCCGCCGTCCTCCTGGACCTGTTCGACGCGGGGACGCTGGAGTCGCTTTCCGGGATCGAGAAGATCGAGGCCGGAAACGGGTTCCGGGTCGCGCACGCGGCGGGCGAGCGCACCGCCGATGTCGTGATCAACGCGGTGAACCCGCCGCCGCACGCGATTCCCCGGGCGGCGGAACGGCTCGTCTCGTCCCTGCTCGGCCAGGGCGCCGCCCACCATCCGGACGGCGGGCTCGTCACCGATCCGGGCACCGGCCGGATCGTCGTCGGTGGCCGTCCCGACCCGCGGCTGCACGTGGTGGGCGACCTCGCGGGCGGCGGGCCGTTCCTCGTGTCCGGCATTCCGGGAGTGGCCGCCCAGGCGCACCGGACGTCCCGGTCGATCACCCGGGAAGCGGCTCCGGCTGGTGGCGGAGGGGTCAGGAGGCGTTGAGGGTGTCGGCGGCGGTCTCGCTGCTGTCGCGGAGGAAGGTCTTGCAGCGTTCGGCTTCGTCGTCCTCGCCGATGGCGGCGGCGGCGCGGCCGAGGGCGTGCAGGGCGCGCAGGAAGCCGCGGTTGGCGGCGTGCTCCCACGGGATGGGGCCTTGGCCCCGCCAGCCGGCCCGGCGGAGCTGATCGAGGCCGCGGTGGTAGCCGGTGCGGGCGAACGCGTACGAGTCGATGACGCTGCCGTTCGCGAACGCGCGGTCGGCCAGCTCGGCCCAGGCGGCCGGATAGTCGGGGTGGCGCGCGGCGACTTCGAACGGGTCGACGCCGTTCTCCAGGGCCGTGCGGGCCTCGGTGTTGTCCGGCAGTTCGGTCGGAGGCACGCCGCCGAGCAGGTTCTGGGTCATGCGGGTCATCGTAAGCAGGGCTGTCATGTCCGTATCAACCCGGGTCACCGCAGGTGACCGGCCCCGCCGCCGCGACGCCCGCGCGGATCAGGCCGGCATGGGGAGCGGGAGCTGGAAACGTGCGGCGGCGCCGTCCCTGGTCGGGTGCGCCGCGGGCCAGCCGTGCCGGACGAAGAGGATGCCGCCCCGGTTGGTGAGCGTGACGTCCGCGCCGAACTCGGTGATGCCGCGGCGTTCGGCCAGCTCACCGAGGCGGGCGACCAGCGCGGTGCCGACGCCGTGGCGCTGCCACGGGTCGGTGACGAGCACGGCGACGTCGGCGCACCACGGCCGCTTCGTGAGGCGGACGTACTCGGCGCTGCCGACGATCTCGTCGCCGTCCAGCGCGACCAGGGCCTCGCGGTCCCAGTGGTCGAGGGCGTCGAGCAGGCGGAGGTAGTGGTCGGGGATGCGCGGGGTTCCGGAGAAGAAGCGGGTGTAGAGGCTGGTGGCGGACAGCCGGTCCGACATCCGGCGGACGCCGTCGCGGTCGGCGAGGCCGTACGGGCGTACCAGGATCCGGCGGCCCCCGGCGCCCGGACCTGCAAGTTGCTTCATAAAACTCATTGGACCGCAAAAGGTTTTGTGAAGCAACTCAATAGGTGTCAGGCGGCCGGGCCCGGCCGGGGCATCACGTCGCCGGGTCCCAGGATCGCGCCGCAGGAATCGCAGGTGAAGCGCGGGGTCAGCGTGCCGTCGCAGCCGCGGTGGCCGATGATCAGCGGGGGCCCCTCGGGCGCGTAGTGCCGGTCGCCCCACATCATCAGCGTCATCACGGCGGGCCAGAGCTCCACGCCCTTGCGGGTGAGCCGGTATTCGTACCGCTCCGGACGCTCCTGGTACGGCACGCGGCGCATGATGCCCTCGTCGCACAGCCGGACGAGCCGGTCGGTGAGGACGTTGCGCGCGACGCCGAGCTCGTCCTGGAAGTCGTCGAAGCGCCGCACGCCCTGGAAGGCGCTGCGGATCACCAGCATCGTCCACCGGTCGCCCACGACCTCCAGGGACCGCGCGACCGAGCAGTTCTGTGACTCGTAGTTGCGGGGTAGTGCCACGCTCCCGACACTACCCAAGTTTCATGAAACAACGCACACGTCCACCCCGGGACGATGCCCCCGCATCGCCCGTCTGACCTGCACGCTCCCCGCCGCCCCCACGTTCCGGGCCGACGCCGTCACGCTCACCGCACCGCCCCCGCGGCGAGCGTGACGACCTAGTGCGAGCCAAACGAGAGCGAACCCGTTACTTCAGCTTCTGGCCCGCGGACTGGAGGCTCTCGCACGCCTCCACGACCCGCGCGGCCATCGCGGTCTCGGCCGCCTTGCCCCACGAGCGCGGGTCGTACTGCTTCTTGTTGCCGACCTCGCCGTCGACCTTCAGCACGCCTTCGTAGTTGCGGAGCATGTGGTCGGCCACCGGACGGGTGAACGCGTACTGGGTGTCGGTGTCGATGTTCATCTTGACGACGCCGTACGACACCGCCTCGCGGATCTCCTCCAGCGTCGAGCCGGAGCCGCCGTGGAACACCAGGTCGAACGGCTTGTCCTTGCCGTGCTCGGCGGCCACCGCGTCCTGGATCTCCTTGAGCACCTCGGGACGCAGCTTCACCGAGCCCGGCTTGTACACGCCGTGCACGTTCCCGAACGTCGCCGCGAGGATGTAGCGGCCCTTCTCGCCCACACCGACGGCCTCGGCGGTCGCGAGCGCGTCGCCGGGCGTCGTGTACAGCTTCTCGTTGATCTCGTTGGCGACGCCGTCCTCCTCGCCGCCGACGACGCCGATCTCCATCTCCATGATGATCCGCGCCTTGGCGCACTCGTCGAGGAGCTCGGCCGCGATCCGCAGGTTCTCGTGCAGCTCGACCGCGGACCCGTCCCACATGTGCGACTGGAACAGCGGCTCCTCGCCGCGCGCCACCCGCTCCTGCGAGATCTTGATCAGCGGGCGCATGAAGCCGTCCAGCTTGTCCTTCGGGCAGTGGTCGGTGTGCAGGGCGATGTTCACCGGGTACTTGGCGGCCACGACCCGGGCGTACTCGGCGAGCGCGCTCGCGCCGACGACCATGTCCTTCACCGTGGAGCCGGACAGGTACTCGGCCCCCCCGGTCGACACCTGCACGATCCCGTCGCTCTCGGCCTCCGCGAAGCCGCGCAGCGCCGCGTTCAGCGTCTGGCTGGACGTCACGTTGATCGCGGGGAAGGCGAAGCCGTCCCGCTTCGCTCGGTCGAGCATCTCCGCGTAGGTCTCGGGCGTTGCGATGGGCATTGGTCAGCGTCCTTTCATACGCAGTGAACGTCGTCATCCGGCCTGTCGCCAGAGTTCTCGCCGGCGCGGCGCCGCCGGATCAGGACGTTCAGGTGTGCCGCCGGGCGTCCAGCGGGCGGTAGCACCCGGATGTCCGCATACCCAAGCACGAGCCAAGGTCACGCGGTTTTCCGGGTCGGGCATGCCGTCCGCGCTCAGTATCTCGCCTAATCGGAGCGTGTGGAAAGGTACGCTCGCGGTGTGGATCTCTCGACCCTTCCCCTCGACATCACCGAGTGGCTGCACCCGCAGGCGTGGCTGCAGCTTTTCGGCACGTTCGCGACGATCGGCGTCCTCGCGATCATCTTCGCGGAGACCGGACTGCTGTTCGGCTGCATCCTGCCGGGCGACTCGCTGCTGTTCACGGCGGGGATCCTCACGGCGGTCTCGACCATCAACGGCGAGGAGTTCCAGCCGCTGTCGCTGCCCTGGCTGCTGATCGGCGGCCCGATCGCGGCGATCGCCGGCGCCCAGTTGGGCCACTTCCTCGGGGCCCGCTACGGCCGCAAGCTCTTCGATCGTCCCGACTCCAGGATCTTCAAACGCGAGTGGGTCGAGAAGGCCGAGTACTACTTCACCCGATTCGGTCCGGCCAAGGCCGTGGTTCTGGCCAGGTTCATCCCCATCGTCCGGACGTTCCTCAACCCGCTCGCCGGGATGCTCGGCATGAGCACTCGCCGGTTCTTCATCTGGAACTGCGTCGGCGCCGTCGTCTGGACCGACAGCCTGTTCCTCCTCGGTCACTTCCTCGGCTCCGAGGTTCCCGGCGTCGAGCATTACATCCTGCCGGGCGTCGCGGTGATCCTCGTGCTGTCGGTCATCCCGATCATCCGAGAGGTCCTGAAGGGCCGCAAAGCGGACCGGGGTCCAGATAAGAATGACCCCGAAGAGTCACGTCCGTCGCTCAGCGGTGACAGTTATCGCTAACCTCCCCATGTGGGACGTCATCGGTCGGACCCTAGGGGTCTCGCGCGCATACTGATCGCGGCTGTCGCCGTGATGGCCGCCTTGGCCCTTCTCGTCGGCGGAGGCATGGCTCTGGTCAATGCGCTCACCGGCGAGCCCGAACAGAAGGGCCCCTCGTCGAGCGCGAGCCGCCCGGCCGCCGAGGACACCGGCGGTGATCCGTCCCCGGAGACAGCGTCGTCGCCGACGGTCGCGCTGCCGCTGGTGATCCGCGTGACCGGCCCGGCGACCTACGTGGTCGTGCGTGTCGCCGACACCGGCGGCAAGGTCCTCACCCAGGGCACGCTCAACCAGGGCGAGACCCGCAACTACAGGGAGGCGCCGCTGCAGGTCGTCGCGTACAACGGCGGCGCGCTGCAGGTCGTCATTCATGGCAAGGTCCAGCCGCAGAAGCCGGACGGTCAGCGCGGCGAATGGTTCGTCAAGGCCCGGCGCGGCTAGTCCAGCCCGAGGTCGGCGACGTCGTAGGGGTGCCGGTAGGCGAGGCCCTCTTCGGCGATGCGCCCGGCGGCGCCGCGCTCCAGGATCGTCGCGACCGCCACGACCTCCGCGCCCGCCTCCCGTAGCGCCTCCACCGCGGTGAGGACGGACCCGCCCGTCGTCGACGTGTCCTCGACGGCGAGCACCCGGCGTCCGGCCACGTCCGGGCCCTCGATGCGGCGCTGCAGCCCGTGCGCCTTGCCCGCCTTCCGGACGACGAACGCGTCCAGTGCCCGTCCGCGGGCCGCCGCCGCGTGCAGCATCGCGGTCGCCACCGGGTCGGCGCCGAGCGTGAGCCCGCCGACGGCGTCGTAGTCCAGGTCGGCGGTCTCGTCCAGCATGACCCGTCCGACCAGCGGCGCCGCCGACCCGTCCAGCGTCACCCGCCGCAGGTCCACGTACCAGGACGCCCGCTTCCCCGAGGACAGCACGAAGTCGCCGTGCACCACGGCCTTGTCCTTGATCTTCCGCAGCAGCTCATCACGATCGCTCACGTGAAGAACCCTATTGCCGCCGTGTACGGTGCCCGGCATGACGCCGGGAACGCTGGTCCTGCTGCACGAGCCGAACGCCACCGCGGCCGCCTGGGGCGACCTGCCCGAGATGCTCCGCTCGTACGGCCTGGACGTGATCGCCCCGGACGTCCCGGACGACACCGGCCCCCGCTACATCGCCCGCGTCTCCCTCACCATCACCGCGACCGACCCCGCGCCCCCGCTCGCCCTGGCCGCGCACGGCACCGCCGGCCCCTTGCTCCCTGGCATCGCCCTGGCGCAGCGCGCGGCGCACCGTCCGATCGCCGGCTACGTCTTCATCGACGCCGACCTGCCGCGCCCCCTGCGCCACGACCACGAGTCGCCGCAGAACGACGTCCCCATGCCCCCAGATTGGCCGGAGGCGCCCTGCGGGTACCTCCGCACCCATTCGGACCGCACCGCCTCCTCCGACCACGACCAGGCGGTCAGAGAAGCCCGCCTCCGCGGCTGGCCCGTGACCGAACACGAACCCCCGACCGCGGTGGCCCAGTCCCTGAGCGAACTCCTCATGGAGCTATAAGCCCCACGCACACCGTCCCCTGGACGAGTCACACCACGGGTCCCTGGACGAGTCACACCACGGGTCCCTGGATGATTCACACGGCGATCCTTGGACGGTCGCTCGACCGTGACGGGGGTTCCAGGGGGTCGCCCCCCTGGGAAACCAGGCCGTGACGGGGGTTCCAGGGGGTCGCCCCCCTGGGTAGATCACGCGTTTTTCAGGAGGTCGTCTAGGAGGGCGTCGTAGTCGTCTTCGCTGCGGCCCAGGTCGATGCGGGCGCGGTAGCGGAGGCGGAGGAGGGCTTCGAGGCTGTCCTCGGCTATGGCGACGTCGTCGGGGCCGGGGGTGAGGG
>NZ_VCKW01000284.1 GCF_005889715.1 Actinomadura soli | reverse complement strand
GTGGGGGCACGATCTAGCCCTCGACCTCGCACAGCGGGCCTGGTGATGAACAGTGCTCACCCACCGGTCGGCTTCATCAGCCACCGATCCTGCCTTCCCGGCCTGACCGATGCACCGCCATTAGGTGCTGACATGGCCGAGGTGGCCCGGATCCGCTGCGCGCTCGGCGGGTCGGTCAACGATGTCGTGCTGGCCGCCGCGGCGTCCGGGTTCCGGGATCTGCTGGCCGCGCGCGGCATGCTCACGCAGGATTCGGTCGTGCGTGCCCTGGTCCCGGTCTCGGTGCGGCCGACCAGCGAGCGCGGCGTCCTGTCGAACCGCGTGTCGGCCGTCCTTGTCGACCTGCCGTGCGGCGAGGCCGACCCGCTGCGCCGGTTCCGGCTGATCCGCGAGCAGATGGACGCCTGGAAGACCGGCGGGCAGGCCATCGGCCCTGACGCCTTCGTCAACCTCCTCGGTGCCGCTCCCGGAGTGCTCGCCGTGGCCGCTCATACGGCGCTGCGGCTGCGGCAACCGCTCGTCCACACGATCGTCACCAACGTGCCGGGGCCGCCGCTCCCGCTGTATGTGATGGGCCGCAGGATGCTGGAGCTGGCCCCCTACATCCCGATCGCCGTCGGCCTGCGGATCTCGATCGGCGTCGTCTCCTACGACGGCGGCCTGTCGTTCGGGGTCACCGCCGACCGCGACGCCGTCCCCGACCTGGGGACGTTGTGCGCAGGCATCTGTGACGGCATCGACGAACTCCTCAAGGGGACACCGCACGTCCCATCATCGCCGGCTTGAGCCGGGCGAGCGATCGTGCCCGGCCGGCAGGACCGAACGTCCTTGCCCAGAAGGGACCTTCGCGCGTACCGAACCGGCCGCCCCGGCGCGAACCTGGAGGTGAAGGCACCTACCCGGAGAAGGTGAGCGCGATGCGCAAGAAGGTCCTGGTCCTCGGCGGGAACTTCGGCGGGCTGACCGCGGCGATCAGCGTCAAGAACGCCCTGGACGGCGACGTGGACGTCACCGTGGTGTCGGCGTCCGACCGGTTCCTGTTCAACCCCTCGCTCATCTGGGTGCCGTTCGGCAAGCGCACCGGAGCCGACATCACCTTCCCGCTCGCGCCGACCTTCGAGACGCACGGCGTCGAGTTCGTCCACGCCGAGGCCAAGGCGATCGCGCCCCTTGCCAAGCGGGTGAAGACGACGGCCGGGACCTACGGCTACGACTACCTGATCATCGCCACCGGCTACCGCAACGACATGGCCGTCCTGCCCGGCCTGGAGACCGCCAACGGCGTCCACACCATCACCACGCTGCCCGACGCCGAGCAGGCGGGCCAAGGATGGCGACGATTCCTGGACGACCCCGGCCCCGTCGTCATCGGCGCCACCCAGGGCACCGGCTGCTTCGGCGCCGCCTACGAGTTCCTGTTCAACACCGCCTACCAGCTCAGGAAGGCCGGGCTGAACAAGCGGGTGCCACTGACCTACGTGACCGCCGAACCGTTCCTCGGCCACTTCGGCATCGGCGGCCTGCCCGGCGGAGAACGCCTCCTCAAGCTGTTCTGCAAGAAGGAGGGCATCAGAGCCATCACCGGCACGGCACTGGCCGAAGCGTCCCCCGGAAAACTCCTGCTGGACGACGGCGGCGCGCTCGACTTCACCTACTCGGTGATCATCCCGCCGTTCCTCGGCCAGCAGGTCATCGCCGCCACCCCAGGGCTCGCGGACGCCAAGGGCTTCGTCCCCGTGCACGACACCTACCAGGCGATCACCTACCCGAACATCTACGCCGTCGGCATCGCCGCCGCCGTGACCGTCCCGTGGACCACGGCCATCCCGGTCGGCGTCCCCAAGACCGGCTTCCCCACCGAAGTCCAAGCGCGCGTGGCAGCCGCCAACATCGCCGCCCGGATCCGCGGCGACGAGCAGACGCGCCACAAGAGCTTCGGCGACATCCCCGCCATCTGCGTCATGGACGCCGGCAACAACGGCGTGATGATCCTCGCCGACCGCATGCTCCCGCCGCGCCGGGCGGGCGTGCTGCTCCCCGGCCCCCAGGCGCACGCGGCCAAGCTCGCCTTCGAGAAGTACTTCCTGTGGAAGGCCCGCAACGGCCACGTCCGCCTGCCCTGAACCCGAACCGGCCACACTCGGTTCCGAACGCGAGGAGGCGACACAGATGATCGCCCGACACCAGCCACCCGACCGCCACGACCCGGCCGCCCCGACGCCGCGCCCGGCGCAGATGACCATCCCGATCGGCGACGGCCGCGAAGCGCGCCAAGGCTACGAGGTGACCGCGCCCACCCGGCTGCTGCGCACCTGGCGGCTCCTGTCCGCCATGAACGAGGAATTGCACGCCGCCGGTGCCGACACCGCCGGGGCGCACCGAGCCGCCATGATGTTCAACGTCCTGCGTGACGAACTGATCCGCTCGGTCTCCCAGCCGCTGGCCGCCGAAGTCCGCGAGCTGCTACCGCCGCTCGACGAGCACTGCGGCGTCGCGGGCACCCGCACAGCCTGTGCGGCCGCCCTTGCCTGGCTGGACAGCCTCATCGCGGCCATGCTCCTGCAGTCCGCCCAGCAGGGCGAACGCCCGGCCGGTCGGAAACACCCTACAAAGCCCTGACGCGGCGGCGGCGACGCAGTTCGTCGGCGGCCCAGACGATCACGGGGAACGTGGCGATGATGGCCAGCACGTCCCACGACAGCGCGGCGGTGCCGAACAGGCCCTGCAGGGGCGGCAGGTAGATCAAGGCGGCGGCGAAGATCAGTTCGAAGGCGATCCCGGCCAGCAGCAGCGGGTTGCTGGTCAGGCCGACCTCGCGGAGGGAGGCGTGGTCGGTGCGGGCGGCCATGGCGGTGCCGATCTGGCAGGTGACCAACCCCGCGAACGTGGCGGTGGTGGCGGTCAGGTACGCGTGGTGGAGCGCGGCGCCCTCACCGGTGGCATCGCCAGGGTGCCACCCGGCCCGCCACAGCACGTAGAAGAACACCGACATGACCAGCGCCGCCGAGACCAGGCCGAGGTAGCCCCAGGCCCGGATCAGCATGTCGCGGGAGATGACCCCCTGCCGGGACGGGCGCGGCGGGCGGTTCATGATGCCGGGCTCGGCGGGCTCGCGGCCGAGCGCCAGCGCCGGGACGGTCTCGGTGCCCAGGTCAATGGCGAGGATCTGCAGAACGGTCAGCGGCAGCGGCACCAGCCCCCCGCTCAGCGCGAAGACCAGGAACGGGACGATCTCCGGGACGGCGTGCGCGAAGATGTACAGGATGAACTTGCGGACGTTGTCGTAGACGCGGCGCCCCGACTCGATCGCGGTGACGATCGTGGCGAAGTTGTCGTCGGTGAGCACCATCGTCGATGCCTCGCGGGCCACGTCGGTGCCCGACCGTCCCATCGCGACGCCGATGTGGGCCTGGTGCAGCGCGGGGGCGTCGTTGGCACCGTCCCCGGTCATCGCCACGATCTGGCCGTGGGCCCGCAACGCGTCGGCGACCTTGAGCTTGGTCTCCGGCGAGGACCGGGCGAAGACTATCTCGGCGTCGCCGGTCAGCAGCTCGTCCAGCTCGTGGTCGTGGATCCGCTCGGACTCGGCGACCACGTGCAGGCAGGGGACGCCGATGCCGACCTCCGCGGCGACGGCGGCCGCGGTGGCGCCGTTGTCCCCGGTGACGATGTGGACGCGCAGGCCCGCGTCGTGACAGCGCCGCACCGCCCCGGCGACCTGCGGGCGCGGCGGATCGTACAGGCCGGCGAGCCCGAGCAGCCGCAACCCGGCCTCGGCGTCCTCGCGGCGGGCCGGAGCGCCGGCGCCGGGCGGCAGGTCCCGCACGGCGACCGCCAGCACCCGCAGCCCGCGCTGGGCAAGATCGGCGACCACCGCCATGACCGCGTCACGATCGGCACCGGACGTCCGGGCCAGGACGGCTTCCGGCGCGCCCTTGACGTACACGCGAAAGCGCCCATCATGCTGGGCGACCGTGGACATCATCCGTAGCCGCGCGTCGAAACGGAACAGCGCGCGGCGGCGTTCGTCGCGGGCCGCCAGCCGCGCGGGCAGGCCCGGTCCGCTTCCCTCGGCGAGCGCGATCTCCGTCGGGTCGCCCTGCAGCTCGCCGTCCTCGCCGTAGGAGACCGTGGTGCATTCGGTCATCGCCCGCGCCAGCTCGGCGGGCGGGGCTCCGGGACCGGTAACGGTGCCGGTCTGCGGGGTCCAGTGGGCCTGGAGCCGCATCCGGTTCTGGGTCAGGGTGCCGGTCTTGTCGGTGCAGATGACGTTGGTCGAGCCGAGCGTCTCGACCGCGCTGAGCCGTTTGACCACCGCGCCCCGCTTCGCCAGGACCCGCACGCCGACCGCGAGCGCGAGCGTGATGGTCGGCAGGAGCCCTTCGGGGACGTTGGCGACCAGCAGCCCGATCGCGAACATCAGCGCGTCGGTCAGCGGCAGCCCGACCAGCGCGCCGATCAGCAGGAACACCAGGCCCATGCCGACCGCCACCGCCGCGATCAGCCACGCGACCCGCTTGACCTGCGCCTCCAACGGGCTGTCGCGGCGAGGCGCGCGCTGGCTCAGCGCGGCGATACGGCCCAGCTCGGTGTGCCCGCCGGTGGCGAACACGATCGCCTTCGCCTCTCCTCCGGTGCAGGTCGTCCCGGAGAACACCAGGTTCGGCTCGTGTACCAGGGCGACGCCCGGCTCCGCCGGGGCCGCCACCCGCTCCACCGGAGCGGACTCGCCGGTCAGCATCGACAGGTCGACCTCCAGCCCCCCGCCGGTCAGCCTGGCGTCGGCGGGGATCTTGTCGCCCTCTTCCACGACGATGAGGTCTCCGGGGACGAGGGCGGCGGCCCCCACCGCCTGCCTGCGTCCGTCCCGCACCACGTGGGCCATTTCCGGCAGGTAGGCGGCCAGCGCCTCCACCGCGTTCTCGGCCTGGTGCTCCTGCAGCAGCGCGAACACGGCGTTCACCACGATCACAGCAAGGATCGCCCAGCCCAGCACCGGCATCCCGGCCATGAACGCCAGCGCGCCCGCGCCCCACAGCAACAGCGCCAGCGGATGCAGAAGCTGGGCGGACAGCAGCCGGGACAGCGACCGCTTCTCCCGCCGCCGGACCTGGTTCGGCCCGTACACGGCCAGCCGACGGGCCGCCTCGCGTCCCGACAGCCCCCGGTCACCGGTGCGCAGCTCCTTGCGGAGCAGCGGCAACGGCTCGCGCGGATCGGCGGCCGTCGTGCCCGCGCCCGCGGGCTGCCCGGCTCCCGGGTGGTGACGTCGCACGATGTCCCTCCCGTCAGCGGAGGCGGCGCAGGTAGGGGTCCCATGTCCGGCGGGGCGCGACACGAACACGGGCGTCGACGGCTACGACGCCGTCCAGGCGGACGATCGTGGGGTTGAGGTCGAGTTCGGCGATCTCGGCGTGGTCGGCCACCAGGCGGGACAGCCGCAGCAGGGCGTCGCGCAGCGCCGCGACGTCACCCGCCGGGCGGGCGGGGTGCCCGAGCAGCAGGGAGGACAGGCGGGGCTCTCGGATCAGGTCGTCGGCCTCGCGGCCGGTGAGCGGGGCCAGGCGGGCGGCGCGGTCGGCCAGGGCGTCGGTGTCGATGCCGCCGGCGCCGAAGACGACCACGGCGCCGAACACCTCTTCCTGGACGGCGCCGCACAGCACCTCGACACCCTCGTCCGCCATCGCCTGGACGACCACGCCTTCGAGGTCGTCGCCGAAGCGGCCCGCCAGCCACCGGAAGGCGTCGCGGACGTCCTTGTCCCCGTGCAGGTCCAGCTGCAGGGCGCCCGCCGCGGTCTTGTGCACCACACCGGGCACGTGCGCCTTCAGCGCGACCCGGCCGCCCAGTTCGCCGGCGGCCGCGACCGCTTCGGCCTGGGTGCGGGCCCAGCGCCATGGCGCGAGCGGAAGGCCGTAGGACTCCAGCAGCCGGAAGGTCTCGGCGGGCGGCAGCCACCCGCCCTCCGGCGTGCCGGACAGGAACTCGCCGACGATGCGGGACGTCTCGTCCGGTCGAAGTCCGGAGAGGGCTGGTGGCGCGTCGGACGGGACGCCGCGGCGCCGTGCGTGCGACCAGGCGTGGGCGAACGCGCGGACGGCGTTCTCCGGGTAGGCGTAGCACGGGATCTGGTCGTCGGTGATCGCGACGGTTTCCGGCTGGCCCAGGATCACGGCCGCCATCGGCTTGTGGCCGGTGGCAGGCTCGCCGTCCAGCGCGGTTCGCAGGTCGCCGAGTGCGGTCGGGGCGATCAGGGCGAGCACGATGTCGACGGCGTCGTCGGCGGCGACCGCCTCGATCGTCTCGCGGAACAGGTCGGCGGGGACGGCGGCGGTGGTGTCGACGGGGTTGGCGACCGCGGCGCAGGACGGCAGCATCGCGGCCAGGCGCCGGCGGGTGGCCTCGCCCAGGACCGGGACGGTCAGGCCCGCGTCTGCGCAGGCGTCGGCGGCCAGGACCCCGCCGCCGCCCGCGTTGGACACCACGGCCACGCGCGGGCCCGCCGGCAGCGGCTGGGTCGCCAGCAGCGCGGCGGCGTCGACCAGTTCGCCCAGGTCGTCGGTGGCCACGATGCCGGCCTGGGCGAACAGCGCGCGGCGGGTGAGTTCGGGGGTCGCGGCGGCCGCCGTGTGGGAGGCGGCCGCGCGGGTGCCGGGGGCGGAACGTCCCGCCAGGACGGTCAGGAGCGGGATCTTCGCGGCGACCCGGCGGGCCGTGCGGGCGAACTTGCGGGGGTTGCCGAACGACTCCACGTGCAGGATGCCCAGCCTGGTCGTCTCGTCCGACTCCCACCACATGAGCAGGTCGTTGGCGCTGACGTCGTACTTGTCCCCGACGGAGGCGAATGTGGAGAGGCCGACCCCGAGCCTGGACAGCTGTTCGACCAGGGCGATCCCGACGCCGCCCGACTGCACCGCCACACCCGCCGCGCCGGCGGCCGGATGACGGGCGCCGAACGTCGCGTCCAGCCCGATCGCGGTGTTCGCGATGCCCAGGCAGTTCGGGCCGACCAGCCGCATGCCGTGCTCGCGGCAGGCCGCCAGCAGGTCGCGGCCCTGCTCGGCGGTCAGCCCGGAGCTGATCACCACCAGCGCGGACGTCCCGGCCCGCCCGCACGCGGCCGCCGCCTGGACGACGGCGTCCGCCGGTACGGTGATGACGGCCAGATCGGGCGGCTCCGGGAGGTCGCCCAGCGCGGCGACGCACGGTACCCCGTGCAGGTCGGTGCCCGCCGCATGCGGGTTGACCGCGTAGACGGCGCCCGCGAAGCCGCCGGCGACGATGTTGCGAACGATCTCCGCGCCGACCGTCCCGCGGAGCCGGGACGCGCCGACGACCGCGACCACCCGCGGCCGCAGCAGCGGTTCCAGACTGGCGACGTCCGCGCGCCGCTCCCGTTCGCCGACCGCGTCCAGGTACCCGGCGGCGTCGGACACCAGTGGAATCGTCAACTCGACCACGCCCTCGCTGGTCCGGCGCCGCACGGGCATCCCGGCGTCGGCGAACACACGCAGCATCGGGGTGTTGGCGGGAAGGGTATCGGCGCGGAAGGCGACGACGCCGTTGGCGCGGGCCAGCGATCCCAGGTGCTCCAGCAGGAGCGTCCCGACGCCACGGTGGTGCATCCGGTCGGCGACCGCCATCGCGACCTCCGCCTCGCCGGGGACGCCGGTCGGCTCGTACTCCGCGACCCCGATCAGTTCCTCGCCCAGCCATGCGCCCAGCGCCGCGTGATCGTCGCCGTCCGAGCGGCACACGCGTGCGGCGACCTGGGCGGCCATGGCCCGGTTGATGCCGAAGAACCGCAGGTAGAGGCTCTCCTCGCTCAACGCGCTGTGCAGTTCGCGGACCGCCTCGCGGTCCGCGTCGCCCAGCCGCCTGATCTCTGTCTGGGTGCCGTCGGTCAGCAGCGCGAAGACGCGCCCTTCGATAAGCCTCTCGGTCATGTCTCCAGCGTCCGACGCGGCCGGGTAGCGGTTCAGCGTCCCAAGGTCACCCGCGGCCGGGACCTTCGTCCTTTTCCGTCCCGGACCAGGCGCGGACGACCGCGACCGGGCACGGCGCGTGGTGGACCAGCGCGTGACTGACCGAGCCGAGCAGCAGGCCGCGGAAACCGCCCAGCCCTCGCGAGCCGACAACGAGCAGGCGCGCGTCGCCCGCCGCGTCGATCAGGACCTCCCTCGGAGCTCCGGTCACGAGCTCTGTCTTCACCTCCACGCCGGAGTGGCGTTCGCACAGCGGGATCATCATCCGAGCGAGGGCGGTCTCGGCCGCCTGGCGCAGACCCGCCTCGTCCACCAGCGCCGACAGGTCCTTCGCGGGCGTCGGATCCCAGGCGACGACCGCGCTCAACGACAGCCCGCGGGCGTCGGCCTCGGCGAAGCCCATCGCCAATGCCGCCCGCGAGGCCGCTGAACCGTCCACGCCAACCACCACGCGCCCAGCGCTCTGCCCCTGCTCCTGCTCCAAGTGCGGGCCCGGGGCGCCGCGGACGATGATGACCGGGCACGCGGCATGCGCGGCCACCTGCGCACCCACCGAGCCGAGCACGAGCCCGGTGAATCCGCCCAGGCCGCGCGGGCCCAGCACGATCAGATCCGCGCTTTCGCCCGCCTCGATCAAGCTGCCGGGCGCCGGCCAGCGCTTGAGCACCGCCCGCACCTTCACCTCGGGCATCACCTTCCGGACATGCTCCAAGGCGCCGTTCAGGGTGCCCTCCGCGATCCTCCTCACATCCAGGACGGGCACAGCGATCGGGCCGCCGCGGTAGGCGCCCCAGGCGTGCAGCACGGTCAGCAGCATGCCGCGGGCCCGGGCCTCATCAGCGGCCCAGTCCAGAGCCCGGACACTGCCTTCAGAGCCGTCATAGCCGACGACGACCCCCGTGATCGGCTCGGTGTTCATGCCCTCTCCCCTCGCGTCTCCGCCGTTTCGGTCACCTTCAGCCTGACCTGCGCAGACCGTCCCCGAGGAGGGACATCGGTCCGCGGGACACGGGACCATCGGCCCTCCTGGACAGATCACCGAGCCGGATCGCCAAGTCGCTCCGCGGCGGCGTCGCCCGGGCCGTACGGCGGCATGAACCGGGACGAAAGTCCCTGGGGCGGAGGCGCGCGCAAGATCGACGCTGGCGGCGCTGATCCATTCACCCGAAGGAGGCCGCCGTGCCCGACACAGCACCGAACGAACTCGACATCCAGGTCACCACCATCAAGAACGTCCCGCAGGAGGACATCCAGCACGCCCGCGACGTCGTCGCCCGCGTCCTGGCGCACGCCCCGCGCCCGGTCCTGCACGCCAAGATCACCCTCAACGTCCTCCCGGATCCCGCCGTGCCGCGGCCGAACCTGGTCTCGCTGCGGGTCGACCTCAACGGCGTGCCGGTCAACGCCTACGCTTCGGCGGCCTCGATGCCCGAGGCCATCAGCCTGGCCGGCACCCGCCTGCGCGCCCGGGTGGAGCACATGGCCCGGCTCCGGCACACGCGCCGCAGATCGCACCACGGCACCGCGGCGACCGGCTGAACCCTGCCACCGATTCCGCGTCCCCCGATGGCCGCCCATTGAAGGGACCCGGTGCCGCAGGCAGGGGCCGGACGGCGGTCACCACAGGACAAAGGTCCCTACGCCCATACCGGCGGGCGGCAGACGCTGGAATCGGCACCGTAAAGCCGCCACTGGGCGGCGCGCCATCCCGGAAGGAGCTTCGCGATGGCGAGGCAGATCACCACCCCCGGTTACACCGACCGCACCGCGTTCTCCGGCCGGCGCCTGGCCGGTTCCGCCGTCATCGCGCTGCTGGCGTTCGGGTACTCGGTGTGGGCGATCGCCGGGTCCGGCTACGAGGTCGTCTACAAGGGCACCCTG
>NZ_VCKW01000283.1 GCF_005889715.1 Actinomadura soli | reverse complement strand
GCTTGGTGGTGGGTTTCGGGGGACGACGTTCGGGATCGTCATGGTCGTCACGCTGCTGGCGTTCGAGAGCATGGCCGTTGGGACCGTGATGCCGCTGGTCGCGAGCGATCTGGACGGTCTGGCGCTGTACGCGTGGGGGTTCAGCGCGACGCTGATCATGAGCCTGTTGTCGACGGTCCTGGCGGGCGGGTGGGTGGACCGGTCGGGGCCGGTCCGGCCGTTCATGATCGGGCTCGGGACGTTCGTCGTGGGGCTGGTGATCGCGGGCGCGGCGCCGTCCATGTGGCTGTTCGTCGCCGGACGGGCCGTGCAGGGCCTCGGCACCGGGGTCTCGCTGGTCGCGATGTACGTCGTGATCGCCCGCGTGTATCCGGAGGAGTTGCGCTCCCGGGTGTTCGCGGCGCTGTCGGCGGCATGGGTGCTCCCGTCGTTGATCGGCCCGGCGGTCGGCGGTGTCGTCGCCGAGCATGTCGACTGGCGGTGGGTGTTCCTCGGGCTGGTTCCGCTGGTGATCCCTCCGACGCTGCTGCTGGTGCCCGCGTTGCGCGGGATCAAGACCGTGGACGCCGCGCCGGCGGCGGGCAAGGGCCGCTACGTGGCCGCCATCGCCGTGGCGGCCGGGGCGGGCGTCCTGCTGTACGGCCTGGACAGGCCCGGCTGGACGATGGCGCTCGCCGTCGTCGCCGGGCTCGCGGGCCTCGCGTTCGGGCTGCCCGGGCTCCTGCCCGCCGGGACGCTCCGGCTCCGCCGCGGGCTGCCGAGCGTCATCCTCGTCCGGGGCCTGCTGTCCGGCGCGTTCTTCGGCACCGACGTGTTCATCCCGCTCGCGCTGACCCGGCTGCACGACTTCAGCGCGACGCAGGCCGGGATCGTCCTGACGGTCGGGGCGCTCGGTTGGTCTGCGGCGTCCCAGATCCAGGCCAGGTCGAAGCGGTCGCGCGAGTTCTACGCGCTGCTCGGCGCGGTGTTCGTCACCGCCGGGATCGTCGCCGCCGCCGTCGCGCTGCAGGTGTCGGGCTGGCTGGCCGCGCCCGCGTGGATCATCGGCGGCGCCGGGATGGGCTTCGCCATCGGCAGCCTCTCCGTCCTGCTCCTCGACCTGTCATCCGAGGACGAGCAGGGCGTCAACTCGTCCTCGCTGCAGATCAGCGACACCCTCGGCTCGTCCCTCGTGGTCGGGGTCGCGGGCGCGCTGGTCGCCGGCTTCGGCGCGGACAGGCTCGGCACGGGCCTCGCCGTCGCCGGAGCGCTGTTCGCCGCGATCGCCGCGTTCGGCGTGATCGCCGCTCTCCGGCTGGAGGTCAGGAAATGACCGTCGAATTCACCCTCCCCGCTGCCCTGGAGGCCCACGAGCCGCCCGAGGCGCGCGGCCGGACCCGCGACGGCGTCCGGCTCCTCGTCTCACGCCGCGCCGCGGGCGAGGTCTCCCATCACGAGTTCCGCGATCTGCCCGCACTGCTCGCCCCCGGGGATCTGCTGGTCGTCAACACGTCGTCCACGCTGCCGGCCGCCGTCCGGCTCGACAGGATCAGTGTCCACTTCTCGACCCCGGTTCCGGGCCCGGACGAGCGGTTGTGGATAACCGAGCTCCGCCGCCTCACCGGGAAGTCCAGCCACCCCTACTCGGGCGGCTGCCCCGGCGAATGGATCCCGCTGCCCGGCGGGGCCACGCTCACGCTCGTCGGACGGCAAACGGACCGGCTCTGGCAGGCGCGGCTGAGCACCGACGTCGTCCCTTACCTGCGGCGCCACGGGGTGCCGATCCGGTACGGGTACGTCCGACGCGACTGGCCTGCCGCCACCTACCAGACCGTCTTCGCCAACGACCGGTCGACGGGCAGTGCCGAGATGCCGAGCGCCGCCCGTCCGTTCACGCCCGAGCTGGTGACGCGGCTGGTCTCGCGCGGCGTCCTGATGGCGCCGATCACGCTGCACACCGGGGTCGCGTCGCCGGAGGCGCACGAACCGCCGTACGCCGAACGGTACGAGGTCCCCGAACCGACGGCCGCGCTGGTCGAGCACGTGCGCTCGCGCGGCGGCCGGGTGATCGCCGTCGGGACGACCGCCGTCCGCGCGCTGGAGACGTCCGTGGACGCCTCTGGACGCGTCCAGCCGTCAGAAGGGTGGACCGAGCACATCGTGACGCCCGAGCAAGGCGTCCGCGCCGTGGACGGCCTCCTCACCGGCCTGCACGAACCCAAGTCGTCCCACCTGATGATGCTCACCGCCATCGCCGGAAGCGAGCTGCTCACCGCCACCTACGAGGCCGCCCTGGCCGAGCGCTACCTCTGGCACGAGTTCGGCGACTCGAACCTCATCCTGCCCTGAAGGCTACGGGAGGGGTCGGACGAACGGAGCGCCTTTCGCGGCCGGTACCGTTGTGAACAGTTATGGACGGGTCAGCGCAGCGCACGCTGCTCATCACGCTCACCGGACGCGACCGCCCCGGCGTGACGTCGCGCCTCTTCACCACACTCGCCGAGTTCCCGCTCACCGTCGCCGACGTGGAGCAGGTCGTGATCAGGGGCAGGCTCGTCCTCGGCGTCCTGCTCGCCTACTCCGAGGGCGCCGACATCGGCCGCGTGTGGAACGCCGCCGAACGCGTCGCGAACGACCTCGACATGGAGATCGAGCTCTCCACCGGCCGCAACAAGCGGACGCCGAAACGCAGCGGGCGGCTGCACGTCACCGTCCTCGGCGCCCCGCTGAAGCCCGCCGCCATGGCCGGGATCTCGGGCCGGATCTCCGCGCACGGCGCCAACATCGACCGCATCGAACGGCTCGCGCACACGCCCGTCACCTGCATCGAGATGGACGTGTCCGGAGCCGACCCCGACGCCCTCCGCGCGGGCCTCGCCACCGAGGCCGCGGAGCAGCAGGTGGACGTCGCCGTCCAGCAGAGCGGCCTGCACCGCCGCGCCAAGCGCCTGATCGTCATGGACGTCGACTCCACCCTCATCCAGGGCGAGGTCATCGAGCTGCTCGCCGAGCACGCCGGCTGCCTCGACGAGGTCGCCAAGGTCACCGAGGCCGCCATGCGCGGCGAACTCGACTTCGAGGGCTCCCTCCGCGAGCGGGTCGCGCTGCTCGCCGGGCTGGACGCGGCCGCGCTCGAGGACGTCCGCGACAAGCTCCAGCTCGCCGCCGGCGCCCGCACGATGGTCCGCACGCTGAAGCGCCTCGACTACAAGTTCGCCATCGTCAGCGGCGGCTTCACCCAGGTCACCGACGCGCTCGTCGACGATCTCGGCATCGACTACTCCGCCGCCAACACCCTGGAGATCGTCAAAGGCAAGATCACCGGCCGGATCGACGGCCCCGTGATCGACCGCGCCGGCAAGGCCGCCGCCCTCGAACGCTTCGCCCGCGAAGCCGGCGTCCCGATCAGCCAGACGGTCGCCATCGGCGACGGCGCCAACGACCTCGACATGCTCCAGGCGGCCGGCCTCGGCATCGCCTACAACGCCAAACCGGTCGTCCGCCAGGCCGCCGACACCGCCGTGAACTTCCCCTACCTCGACACGATCCTCTTCCTCCTGGGCATCTCCCACGAGGAAGTGGAAGCCGCCGACGCTCTTGACGCCCAGGGGGGCGACCCCGTGGAATCCCCGTCGCGTGCCGGTCGATCCTCACGCCACGGCTGAGGTCGCCGCGACCGTGCGGGTCAGCGGCGTGGCGCGCTGTGGGCGCCCGGCTCGTCAGGTCCGGCGGCCGGCTCGTCGGGTCGGGCGGCCGGAGGCGCCCCGCGCAGGAGATCGCACGACCCGTGACTCCGGCTGAGCCCGGCTCCGAGCCGCCGTGACGTGACTCGTCCTGGCTGGGTAGAAACCGATCATGTTCAGGCGGGCGCGGGGGGCCTACGCCCAGGTCGGGGGGTCGGCGGCGCCCATGTACGGGCTCGCCGCGGCGCTCGCCATGGCCGTGCCGCTGTTCGTCGGGGCGCTGACCGGGCACGGGGCGCAGGGCGCGATGATCGCGCTCGGCGCGTACCTGGTCGCGCTTCGCACGCCGGAGGGGCCGTACGGGGCGCGGGCGCGGGACCTCGCGGTCGGGGTCCTGGTGGTGACGGTCGGCTCCACGGTCGGCGGGCTGCTGGCCGGGCACACCTGGCTGTCGGTGTTCGTCGTGCCGCCGCTGATCGCGCTCGGTGTCGCCGTCCCGCGGATCGGGCCGACGGCGGGGCTGGCGGTGCTGCTCAGCGCGGTCCGACCGCCGTCCGCCGACGTCGTCGCCATCGGGATCCTGGAGCTGATCGGCGGGCTGCTCACCGCCGGGCTGCTGCTGGCGCCCTGGCCCGCGCGGCGGCTGCGTCCGTTGAGGGCGGCGCTGAGCGAGGCCGCCGAAGCGGTCGCTGAGGCTTTGGACGCGGTGGCGCAGGACGTCGGAACACCCGACAGCACCCCCCTGGACGAGGTCGACCTCACCAACCCCGACCTGCTCGACGTCACCCGCATCCCGGACTGGGAGGTCAAGCGGCGGGCGGCGTCCGAGGCGCTTTCCGCCGCGCGCACCACCTACGGGCTGTACCGGTCCGGAAACGGCGACCCCACCCGGCCCGAGCGGCTGATCGACGCGCTCGGACGCGTCCTGCACGAGACGGTGACACTCCAGGCCGTCATGGAGGCCGCGAAGAACTATCCACCGGACCGCGAGTGGGAACTGGAGACGCAGACGGCGATCACGGTGCTCGCGGCGCGGCTGCGGCTGCTGGCCGGCGGTGTCGCGAGCGCGGGCGCGGCGCCGCTCGGCGGGGTGGAGTCCGCGGCCGTCCGGCGGATGGGACGGGCCGCCGAGCACATCAGGCGCGCCGGGCTCGCCGGGGACGAGGACCTCGTCGCGGTCTCGCTGATCGGGCAGGTGCGCCGGTCGATCGAGCGCATCGCGGGCGAGGTCGCGTCCACGCGCCGGATCGTCGCGGGCGGGCTGCGGTTCGGGTTCGGCGCGCCCCGGATGCCGGAGACGCTCGACCCGCTGCCGGTGTGGGCCCGCGTGCGCCGCGCCGTCCGCACCCGGTCGCCGATGTTCCGGCAGGTGGCGCGCGTCTTCGTGACGGCCGTCGCGTCGATGGCGCTGTCGGCCGGGCTCGGCCTGTCGCACGGGCACTGGATGACGATCACCGCGATGCTGAGCCTGCGCGCCACCTACGGCGAGACGGTCGAGCACGTCGTCCAGCGCGTCGGCGGCACCGCGGCCGGGTCGGTCATCGCGGCCGTGATCCTGACGATCGCGCCCGACGAGCCCGCCATCGCGGTGATCATCTTCTGTTTCGCGCTGGCCGGCTTCGCCATGCGCGCGGTGAACTACACGTACTGGGCGCTGTGCGGGACGCCGCTGGCGATGATGCTGCTGGACTTCTCCACGCCCGCCGACTGGCTCACCGCGGGCGAGCGGATCGTGCTGACCTTCGCCGGGACGCTGATGACGTACCTCGCCGTCCGGCTGCTCTGGCCCGCCGGGCACCTGGAACGGCTGCCCGTCCAGCTCGGGCGGCAGCTCGGCACGCTCGCCCGCCTCGTCCGGACGACGGCGGACGTGCTCGCCGGGGAGATCGTCCGGCTGCCGGACGAGACGATCAGCGCGGCGGGACGGTCGGCGGAGGCCGTCGACCGGACCCGGACCCGGCTCGGCCACGAGCGGCTCCCCGACACCGGGCTGATCGCCGAGCTCGGCACCGCCGTGGACGCCGCGCACCGCACCCGCGACCACCTCATCGCCGTCGCGCGGCTGTCCCGCGAGGAGTCGGTGGACAGCGGCCCGATCCCCGAGATCCTCGACCGGCTCGCCGACGAGCTGGAGGAGGCCGCCGAGCGGCTGGAGGACCCGGAGACCCTCGACCCGAAGGCCGCCATGCCCGCCGAGGAGCTCAGCGAGGAGCTCGCCGACCTCGACTCCCACCTGTCCACGCTCACCCGCCGCCGCCGCGCCGAGATCAAGTCGGGCGCCACCGGGGACGACTTCACGCCCGTCCAGCACGCCCTCTTCCAGGTGTCCGGGATCCGCTACACCATCAGGGCGCTCCGCCGCGACACGGGAACGGTCATCGAGTCGTCCCTGGCCGCTGCCCAGCCGCGCACCTGAAGCCGTGCGCGGCCGGGCGTCAGCCCTTCGGGGTCCGGACGGTGCGGAGCGTGCCGAGGCCGGGCCGGACGTCCGGCCACGCGCCGGGCAGGTCGATCACCGCGAGCGCGCAGGTCGGGAAGGCGTCCGGCGACTCCCCGGCCAGATCATGGACGAGCTGGTGCACGGACGGGTTGTGCCCGACCAGCAGGACGCGTCCGGCGTCGTCCGGCGACCGGCCGACGAGATCGAGAAGCTCGTCCGCGTCGTTGTCGTAGATCCCGGACTCGAAGCTCACCTCGGCGTCGACGTCCAGCAGCGCGAGCGTCTCCCGCGTCCGCGCGGCCGTCGAGCACAGCACCAGATCGGGGGCCAGGTCGTTCGCCCGCAACCACTCCCCGGTCGCCGCGGCGTCGCGCCGCCCTCGGTCGTTGAGGGTGCGGTCGATGTCGGGAATCCCCAGGCCCGCGACGGCCTTGGCATGACGGAGAACGATGAGCGTCGGCATTGTTTGATTGTATTTCTCTCCTCCTTCGGCCCTGGCGGGCCTGCTGTGCTCATTGCAGTGCCCTCCTCCTTCGGGCCTTGGCGGCCCTCCATCGTCGAGCGCTGCGTGCGATCGCTGCATCGCTTCGGCTCGCCTGGCGGCTCGCTGCGCGATCAGGTTCTTGCTTCGCTCGAACCTGCCTTCGGACGCGATCGCGGCGGTTTTGGTTGTTGCGTGGTTGCGGTGGTGGTTGCTGTTGTCGCTCAACGCGGTGCGTTGTCGTGGCTGCGCGGGGGCGGCCATACGCTGTACCTCGACGCATTGCGTCCTCGGACGAAAGCAACGGGAAAGCTGGAGGCGTTGTGACGGGCGGCGGCGGCAAGTCGACTATGTCGGGGCCTAAGGGCTTCGCGCTCATGCTCGGCGCGATGCTCGCCATCCTTCTCGCCATCTGGGGCCTGGCGGCCCTCGTCGCCCCCTAGCAAAACCGAAGGGGCCGGTGGCGTGTCGCCACCGGCCCCTTACTGGTTGGACGGGTCAGGCCTTGTTGGCGGACGATTCCTCGCTGCCCGACTCGGCCGGGGCGCCGTTGGCGTCGGCGCCGACCGCCGCCTCCTCCGGAGCGCCCTCCTCGATCGCGCCGCCCTCCGCCTCGCCGCTCTCCGTGGCGGACGGCGCCGGGGCGCCGCCCGCGACGGCGGGCTCGGCGATCGGGTCGGCGCGCCGCTTGGAGACCAGGATGGCGGCGACGACGACGGCCACGGAGAACGCGGTCACGGCGACGCGCAGGACGGTGTTGCCCGCGTACGTCACGACCGCGTCCGCGATCAGCAGCGCGACCAGGTTCATCACCTTGATCAGCGGGTTGATGGCGGGGCCCGCGGTGTCCTTGAACGGGTCGCCGACCGTGTCGCCGATGATGGTGGCCTCGTGCGCGTCGCTGCCCTTGCCGCCGAGGTGGCCCTCCTCGACGAGCTTCTTGGCGTTGTCCCAGGCGCCGCCGGAGTTGGCGAGGAACACCGCCATCAGGACGCCCGCCGCGATCGCGCCGCCCAGGTACGCGCCGAGCGGCGCGTAGCCGAGCGCGAAGCCGACCGCGATCGGGGTCATGATGGCCAGCAGTCCGGGGGTGGCGAGCTCGCGCTGCGCGTCCCGGGTGCAGATGTCCACGACCCGGTCGTAGTCGGGCTTCTCGGTGTAGTCCATGATCCCGGGCTTGGTGCGGAACTGCTCGCGCACCTCGACCACGACCCGTCCGGCCGCGCGGCCCACCGCCGCGATCGCCAGACCGGAGAACAGGAACACGACCGCGGCGCCGATGATCAGCCCGATCAGCACGTTCGGCTGGTCGATCGACAGGCTGAACACGCTGAAGTCGCCGAGCGCGTCCTTGGCGTCGGCGGACGCGTCGTCCAACGCGGAGATCACCGTCGTCCGGAACGAGCCGAACAGCGCGGTCGCGGCGAGGACCGCCGTCGCGATCGCGATGCCCTTGGTGATCGCCTTGGTGGTGTTGCCGACGGCGTCCAGCCGCTCCAGGATGGACGCGGCCTCGCCCTGGACGTCCCCGGACATCTCGGCGATGCCCTGGGCGTTGTCGGAGACGGGACCGAAGGTGTCCATCGACACGATCACGCCGACCGTGGTCAGCAGCCCGGTGCCGGCCATCGCCACCGCGAACAGCGCGACGGTGGTGTTGCCGAAGCCGAGCAGGAACGCCCCGTAGACGGCGCCGCCGATGACGAGCGCGGTGTAGACGGCCGACTCCAGGCCGAGCGAGATGCCGGACAGGATGACGGTCGCTGGGCCCGTCCGGGCGCTGTTGGTGACCTCCTGGACGGGCTTGCGGTTCGTCTCGGTGAAGTACCCGGTGAGCAGCTGGATCGCGCTGGCCAGCACGATGCCGATGACGACGGCGCCGAGCGCCACGATGCGCGGATCGGCGTCCAGGCCCCTGATCTCGGGGTCGGTGACGCCGCTCAGGTCGGCGAACGACGACGGCAGGTACGCGAACGCGGCGATCGCGACGAGGACCGCCGAGATCGCCGCCGATATGAAGAAGCCCCGGTTGATCGCGGTCATGCCGGAACGGTCGCCGTCGCGGGGCGCCACGGCGAAGATCCCGATCACCGCGGTGATGACGCCGATCATCGGGACGATCAGCGGGAACACCAGGCCCTCGGTGCCGAACGCCGCGGTGCCGAGGATCAGCGCCGCGACCAGCATCACGGCGTACGACTCGAACAGGTCGGCGGCCATTCCGGCGCAGTCGCCGACGTTGTCGCCCACGTTGTCGGCGATGGTCGCCGCGTTGCGCGGGTCGTCCTCCGGGATGCCCTGCTCGACCTTGCCGACCAGGTCGGCGCCGACGTCGGCGGCCTTGGTGAAGATGCCGCCGCCGACCCGCATGAACATGGCGAGCAGCGCGGCGCCGAAGCCGAAGCCCTCCAGGACCTTCGGCGCGTCGCCCTGGTAGGCGAGGACGACGACGGCCGCGCCGAACAGCCCGAGGCCGACGGTGAACATGCCGGCGACGCCGCCGGTGCGGAACGCGATCCGCATCGCGGTCTTCTCGCCGTCCTTCTCCCGGGCGGCGGCGGCGACGCGGACGTTGCCGCGGACCGCCAGCCACATGCCGGTGAAGCCGGTGACGGCCGAGAACAGCGCGCCGATGACGAAGAAGACCGAGCGTCCGATCCGCTCACCGGTCGAGTCCGCGGGGAGCAGCAGCAGGACGAGCGGGATCAGGACGACGAAGACCGCGACCGTCCGGAACTGGCGTTTCAGATAGGCACTGGCGCCCACCTGGACGGCCCGCGCGATCTCTTGCATCTTCTCGGTGCCCTGGCCCGCGGCCAGAACATCGCGCACGAGACCCGCGGCGACGGCCAGTGCCAACAGTGCGATCACAGCGACGACGACGACCAGTGAGAGGTCGCCGCCGCCGAGATCCACTTCTGCGCTGGCCGGGCTTGACAGGGAAAGCCCAGCAGACATCCGTCCTCCTCGACAGGGGTGTTGCGATCTGGACCGTCATTAGACGATCTTTACCGCGTTACCCCGCGAGTCATGATTTCGAACGCCTCGCACGGCAGCGCGGGTCCCGGGAGTCTACGCAGGCGGCAGTCGAATGTTAAGGCCGCACGGCCCTTCAAGAGGATGTCGCCGAATTGCAACAGACGATACGCCGGAATTTGCCGCATAAGCCGCCGCACACGGCATCTCCGCAGGTCAACGTGGGTTAGCCCGCTATTACCCCACGGCCACATCGACACGCGCGCACCACTCCGGGCGCATCGGCGACCCCACCGGTGCTCTATTCAAGCTAGGCATTAACACGGAATATGTCCAGACCCAAATCGGGACAACCTAGATCAACTTGCCGAGATTCTCACCCCAC
>NZ_VCKW01000282.1 GCF_005889715.1 Actinomadura soli | reverse complement strand
GCCGCCGACACCACCGCCGAGGACCCCGCCGTCCGCCTCACCCGCCGCCAGCTCCTCGACGGCGCCGGGATCGACGAGGCCCTCCTCGCCCGCCTGGAGGAGTACGGCCTCGTCCGCCGCACCGGCGCCCACTACGAGGGCGACGCGCTCAACATCGCGCGCGTCGCCGCCGCGCTCGGCGAGTTCGGCTTCGAGGTCCGGCACCTGCGCGCCGTCAAGGCCGCCGCCGACCGGCAGGTCGGCCTCATCGAGCAGATGGTCGCCCCGCAGCTGCGCCGCCGCAGCAGCGGCGCCCACGAGCAGGCCGCCGAGACCGCCCGCGAGATCGCCGCCCTGTCGGTCAAACTGCACGCCGCGCTGGTCTCCGCCGGCCTGAACGAAAGCCTCGACCGCTGATCATGCACGCCGCGGAGGATTTTGCCGGACGCGCGGCATCACGAGCTGTCCGGGGCGGGGTGTACGTTGGCTACAGGGTTCGGTCACGAATCGATCCGCTGCACGTGGTGATCGAGATAGCGAGAACCAGCAGGGAGCCGCAGTGAAGCAGATGGAGGTCGTCGGCGTCCGGGTCGAGATGCCCTCCAATCAGCCCATCGTCCTGTTGAAGGAGACGGAGGGCGACCGCTATCTGCCCATCTGGATCGGGGCGGTCGAAGCGACCGCGATCGCCTTCGCCCAGCAGGGGGTCCTGCCCGCCCGCCCCCTCACCCACGACCTGTTCCGCGACGTCCTCGACGCGCTCAGCGTCCAGCTCCGCACCGTCAACATCACCGCGCTGCGCGAGGGCATCTTCTTCGCCGACCTCGTCTTCTCCAACGGCGTCGAGGTGAGCGCCCGCCCGTCCGACTCCATCGCCCTCGCCCTCCGCACCGGCGCCACGATCTTCGCCAGCGAGGACGTCCTGGAAGAGGCCGGCGTGGCCATCCCCGACGAGCAAGAAGACGAAGTAGAGAAGTTCCGCGAGTTCCTTGACACGATCTCCCCAGAAGACTTCGGCCGAGCCGGCTGACACCGGTCAAGGCCGCGCTCGGGGGAGACCCGCAGGCGAGCCTGCGGGGAAGGGTCTTCGCAGCGAGATAGCGTGGACGCGCACGATCGCAGGCGGGTAGTGGGTTTGTTGTCCCTGTTCCGGGGGATTCTTGAAGATGAGCTTGATCGCTTGGCGGTAGCCGCCTTCGCGACTACCTCGGCCACCACCGCCACCCCGCGACAACCTGGGGCGTCGCGATCGCGTCCGAAGGCAGGTTCGAGCTTGCGAGAACCTGATCGCGCAGCGAGCCGCCAGGCGAGACGGAGCGATGCAGCGATCGCACGCAGTGCCCGACGATGGAGGCCGCGAGGGCCGAAGGAGGAGGGCACTGCAATGAACACAGCACAGCATTTCACGACGATGGAGGCCCTCTAGGGCCGAAGGAGGAGTGTAAATGCCAACAAGCACCGTTTGCCCACGTGAAGCCGGTTCATCCGGGCATGCGACGCGCCGACGATGAACGTTGACCCCACCCTGACCGGCACCTACCGTGCTGGTGGAACACCCGTGGTGTAATTCGTCAAACCCCCTTGACGAAGCGCCACGGGATGATTTGGAGCCGGAGGTCCGCGTGGCGGTGAGCAGCGGCGAGGGCAAGGCGACCCCCGAGAGGCATATGGCGTCCCAGCGCGCCGGAGAGCAGGGCCTGCTCTTCGACACGCGGGTGTCGGCGCCGCCGGAGGATGTCGGTTACCGCGGCCCGACGGCCTGCGCCGCGGCGGGGATCACCTACCGGCAGCTGGACTACTGGGCTCGGACGAAGCTGGTGGAGCCGAGCGTGCGGCCCGCGCACGGGTCGGGGAGCCAGCGGTTGTACAGCTTCCGCGACATCCTCGTCCTGAAGGTCGTGAAGCGGCTGCTCGACACCGGGGTTTCGCTGCAGCAGATACGCACGGCCGTCACCCACCTGCGCGATCGCGGTGTGCAGGATCTGGCGCAGATCACGCTCATGAGCGACGGCGTCAGCGTGTACGAGTGCACGTCGCCGGACGAGGTCGTCGACCTTCTGCAGGGCGGGCAGGGCGTGTTCGGCATCGCGCTCGGACGTGTGTGGCAGGAGGTGGAGGGCAGTCTCGCGGAACTACCCGGTGAGCGGGCCGCCGCCGACGACGACCCGTCCGGCCATCCGCACGACGAGCTGGCCAACCGGCGCCGCGCGCGCCGCACCGGATGACTACAGCGCCTCCTTGCGCTGCAGATAGGTGAACGCCCCCCAGCCCGGCAGGACCGGCAGCCACAGGGTGAGCAGCCGGTAGAGCAGGACCGCGGACGTCGCCGTCTCCGCGGAGAGCCCCGAGATCGTCAGCGCCAGGGTGAGGGCGCCCTCGACGGCACCGAGACCGCCGGGCGTCGGCGCGGCCGACCCGAGCGCGTTGGCGGTGAGGAAGACCACCACGACGGTCGTCAGCGGCAGCGACCCGCCGAACGCGCGGATCGAGGCGTCCAGGCACAGCACGAACGCGACGGTCAGCAGGAGTGTGCCGCCCATTCCCGTGGACAGCTTCCTCGGGGATTGCAGGACGTCCACCAGCCTGGGCACCACGCCGGAGAACATGCTCTTCAGGCGGGACGTGACCTCCCGCCGGACGCGCGGCACGGTCAGCGCGAGGCCCGCGAGCAGGCCCAGCGACAGCACCGCGATGACGACCGCCCGCGACGGCGCGAGGTCCTGCGTCGCCTTCGACGTCGAGCCGGTGAGGAACCCGAAGAGGACCAGCAGCAGGATGTGCGTGACCAGCCCCACCAGCTGCGACGCGCCGACGCTCGCGACGGCCGGGCCCGGCCGCACCCCGGAGCGCTGCAGGTAGCGGGTGTTGACGGCGACGCCGCCGACGGCCGCGGGCGCCACCAGCTTCACGAACGACGCGGCGAGCTGCACCAGGACCGTGCGCCCGAGCGGCAGCTTCTCCGGGACGAACCCCATCAGCATCAGCGCGGCCGCGACGTAGGTGAGCGCCGCCGCGCCCAGCGCGACGAGGACCCACCGCCAGCTCGCGGTGGCCGTCATCGTCCCGATGTCGAGGCTCGCCACCTGCGGGATGACGATGTACGCCGCGACCGACAGCGCCACGATGCTGAAGACCGTCCGGGGGCGGAAGCGTTCCAGCCTGGCGGGCGCGACCTCCGTCTCCGGCTTCAGCCGGACGATCTGCTCCCGGATGCGGGTCAGCAGGTCCCGGTCGTGCCGGAGCGCGGTCCGGGTCGTCCGGGAAAGCGCCACCCGCTGCAGCAGCGGCACGGCGGCGGCGAGGGCCTCCTCGCCGAGGACGGCCGCCGCGGTCCGGACGGCCCTCTCCGGGCCCGCCCGCAGCGCCAGCGTCGTGAGGGCCTGCGCCAGGTCGAGCCGCAGCGCCAGGTCGCCCGCCGCGATCTCCCCGGCCCGCAGGTCGGTGATGTAGGCGCTGCCGTCGTCGCCGACCAGGATGGCGCCGTCCTGCAGCCGGCGGTGCGCCAGCCGCCCCTCCTGCAGCGCGCGGAACTGCCGCCACACGTCCGTCAGGAGCCCGTCGGTGATCTCCTCGTCGTCCAGGTCCGCGAGCCGCCGGCCCGGCACGTGCTCGTAGGCGAGCAGCGCGGCCTCCGTGCCGACCTCCGACGTCCCGATCAGGCGCGGCGTCCGGACGCCCGCCGCGTCCACCGCGTACGCCATCAGCGACTCCTGCTCCAGGGACCGGCGCAGCGAGCGCAGCGCCCGCCCGGTCGTCGTGGCGCGCAGCCGCAACAGCCGCCACACCCGGTACAGCAGGCCCGCGGTCTGCTGGTCGCGGTCGAGGACGTGCAGCTCCAGGTCCCAGTCGCCGTGCGCGCCGCGTCCCGTGGGGAGCCGCGAGCCGCTTCCGTTCCCGGGACGGGGCGCGAGGACGACGCCGTACCGGCGGGTCTCCTCGGCGCCGTCGGCGGGCTCGTCCATGCGCGCGGCCCGCTCCGGGCGAAGACCCAGGCGTTCCAGCGCCGCCACCACCGCCCGGCCCGGCGGGCGCGGGTTCGGGGTGCCGACCACGTACAGGGTGCCGTGGCCGATGGCGCGCCCGAGGAAGTAGGTGGCGGCGAGCGCGGCGACCGAGGCGTAGGACGCGGTGAGGCCCGTCAGCGCCGCTAGCCCGATCATGGTCCAGGTCGCGGCCTGCCAGCGGGCGCGGCCCGCCATCCCGACCGCGCTGACGAACGCGATCACCGGCGCGATGTCGGTGTGCACCGGGGCGGTCTCCGTGCCGCCCCAGATCAGCGAGTCCAGGACGCCGCCGGGCGCCCCCCGCACCACGAGATCGTCCAGGCCGACCGTGAGCCCGAACGCGATCATGGCGGCGAGCAGGGCGATCGCGACGCGCATCCCGTCCTTGTGGAACAGCCGCTCGATCCCGAACGCGATCGGCGCGGCCAGCACGCCGAAGCTGGACACCAGCGTCGCCAGCGACAGCAGCAGGCGCGGCGCGTGCGCGGCGCCCTCGGCGATGTCGGTGTGCAGGCCGTGCGTCGTCTCCTGCGCGATCGACACCAGCAGCATGACCGCCGCGAGCCCGACGACCGACGCCGCGAAGCGGATCGCGTCGGCCGGGCGGCGGATCCGGTCCGGCCGGGCGGGCTCGTCGACGGGCGCACCGGCGGCCGTGCCCTGCCGCGAGTGCACCGTCTCGTCGTGGATGGGCGTCACGCCGTACCGCCGCCCTGACCATCCGCCATCGCGATCAGCGTCCCAGAACCGGCGGCGCGCCGTCGACCTGCGCCCTCCGGGGCGTCGCGCGTTCACCCCGCAGCCACCGTCCTCCAGCCCCCCGCCCACCGCCATTCAACGGACGAGCTCCGCTCGACGGACCATCTCCGTCCGCGTCGCCCGAGGCTCGTTCCGTCCCAGGTGGGAATGCACATCGTACTTGCTGGTACGGCGGCCGGGCCTGCGGGGACGGCCGCGGCGGCACCTGCTGTGATCGCGGGAACCGAACTTTGGGTAGGGTTTGTCCTGGACATGCCGTCGACCCTGTGCGGGAGAGATCCCACGCCGCCAGCGTGGGGCGCCGAAGGGGCAACCTCCCCGGAACCTCTCAGGCAAAAGGACCGCTCGGGCGAGGCACCTCTGGAAAGCAGGCGTCGATTCCCGCGTCCCGGGAAGGCGGCTCACCGAAGGGGAAACCCCGCAGCGCGGGTGAAGCTCTCAGGTGCCGATGACAGAGGGGGAGACCGGCCGCCGGCCCGCGCGCCAGGCGGCCCACCTGAGCGACCGCAGCAGCCAGGAGGCTCTCCATGACCGCCCAGTTCTTCGCCCCCGTGGCCGCGCCGCAGCATCCGCGCTCCGCGTTCGCCGACCGGCACATCGGCCCGTCGCCGGACGACCAGGCGAGGATGCTCGCCGCCATCGGCTACGCGGGCGTCGAGGCGCTGATCGACGACGCCGTCCCGGCCGCGATCCGCACCTCCCGCCCGCTGGACCTGCCGCCCGCGCTGAGCGAGACCGCCGCGCTGGACCGCCTCCGCGAGCTCGCCGCCCGCAACACCGTCCTCACCTCCATGATCGGCCTCGGCTACCACGGGACGATCACCCCGGGCGTGATCATGCGGAACGTCCTGGAGAACCCGGGCTGGTACACCGCCTACACCCCCTACCAGCCGGAGATCTCCCAGGGGCGCCTTGAGGCGCTGCTGAACTTCCAGACCGCCGTCAGCGACCTGACCGGGCTGCCGGTCGCGAACGCGTCCATGCTGGACGAGGCCACCGCCGCCGCCGAGGCCATGGCCCTGGCGCACCGCGTCACCAAGCGCAAGGAGCCGGGAACGTTCCTCGTGGACGCGGACGTGCTCCCGCAGACGATCGAGGTCGTCCGGACGCGGGCCGTCCCGCTCGGCATCGAGGTGGTCGTCGCCGACCTGTCCGGCGGGCTGCCCGAGGGCGACGTCTTCGGCGTCCTGCTGCAGTATCCGGGCGCTTCGGGCGCCGTCCGCGACCTGGAGCCCGTCATCGCGCAGGCGCACGAGCGCGGCGCGCAGGCGGTCGTCGCGGCCGACCTGCTCGCCCTGACGCTGCTGCGCCCGCCCGCGGAGTCCGGCGCCGACATCGCCGTGGGCTCGGCCCAGCGGTTCGGCGTCCCGTTCGGGTTCGGCGGCCCGCACGCCGGCTACATGGCGGTCCGCGAGGGCATCCAGCGGCAGCTCCCCGGACGGCTCGTCGGCGTGTCCGTCGACGCCGACGGCGCGCCCGCCCACCGGCTGGCGCTGCAGACCCGCGAACAGCACATCCGGCGCGAGAAGGCCACCAGCAACATCTGCACGGCCCAGGTGCTCCTCGCCGTCATGGCGAGCATGTACGCCGTCTACCACGGGCCCGAGGGGCTCGCCGCGATCGCGCAGCGGGCGCACCGCCGCGCCGCGGAGATCGCCGCTGGGCTGCGCGAGGGCGGCGTGGAGGTCGTGCACGGCGCGTTCTTCGACACCGTCCTGGCCCGGGTGCCCGGACGCGCCGCCCAGGTGGTGGCCGCCGCCCGCGAGCGCGGCGTCAACCTGCGTCCCGTGGACGCCGACCACGTCGGGATCGCCTGCGACGAGACGACGCTGCCCGCGCACGTCACCGCCGTCCTGGAGGCGTTCGGCGCCGCCGAGGCGGGCGAGGCGGCGGAGGCGCTCCCCGGCACGCTGCGCCGCGAGAGCCCCTACCTGACCCACCCCGTCTTCCACGCGCACCGCTCCGAGACCGCGATGCTGCGCTACCTGCGCAAACTCCAGGACAAGGACGTCGCGCTCGACCGCTCGATGATCCCGCTCGGGTCCTGCACGATGAAGCTGAACGCCACCGCCGAGATGGAGCCGATCACCTGGCCGGAGTTCGCGAACGTCCACCCGTTCGCGCCCGTCGACCAGGCCGCCGGGTACGTCGAGCTGATCGGCGAGCTGGAGGCGGCCCTCGCCGAGATCACCGGGTACGCGAAGGTGTCCGTCCAGCCGAACGCCGGCTCCCAGGGCGAGCTGGCCGGGCTGCTCGCGATCCGCGGCTACCACGCCTCCCGCGGGGAGGAGCACCGGGACGTGTGCCTGATCCCGTCGTCCGCGCACGGCACCAACGCCGCCAGCGCCGTCATGGCGGGGATGCGGGTCGTCGTCGTGACGTGCGACGACGGCGGCAACGTCGACCTGGACGACCTGCACGCCAAGATCGGCAAGCACGGCGGGCGGCTCGCCGCGATCATGGTGACGTACCCGTCCACGCACGGCGTCTTCGAGGAGACGATCACCGACGTGTGCGCGGCCGTGCACGACGCGGGCGGCCAGGTCTACGTCGACGGCGCCAACCTCAACGCCCTCGTCGGCCTGGCCCGCCCCGGCGAGTTCGGCTCGGACGTCTCGCACCTCAACCTGCACAAGACGTTCTGCATCCCGCACGGCGGCGGCGGGCCCGGCGTCGGCCCGATCGGCGTCCGCGAGCACCTCGCCCCGTTCCTGCCGAACCACCCGCTGCGCGCCGAGGCCGGGCCTGAGACCGGCGTCGGCCCGATCTCCGCCGCCCCGTGGGGCTCGGCGGGCATCCTGCCGATCTCCTGGGCCTACATCGCGATGATGGGCCCGGACGGCCTCACCGCCGCCACCGAGGGCGCGATCGTCGCCGCCAACTACCTCGCCGCGCGCCTCGCCCCGCACTACCCGATCCTCTACACCGGCCGCAACGGCCTCGTCGCCCACGAGTGCATCGCCGACCTCCGCAAGATCACCAAGGAGACCGGGATCACCGCCGAGGACGTCGCCAAGCGCCTCATCGACTACGGCTTCCACGCCCCGACCCTCTCCTTCCCCGTCGCCGGAACCCTGATGATCGAGCCGACCGAGTCCGAGGACCTCGCCGAGCTCGACCGGTTCTGCGACGCCATGATCGGGATCCGCCGGGAGATCCAGCGGGTCGCGGACGGCGGCTACGACGCCGAGGACAACCCGCTCAAGAACGCCCCGCACACCGCCGCCTGCCTGATCTCCGACGACTGGAAGCACGCCTACACCCGAGAGGAGGCCGCCTACCCCGTCCCGGCCCTGCGCGGGGACAAGTACTGGCCTCCCGTCCGCCGCATCGACCAGGCCTACGGCGACCGCAACCTCCTCTGCTCCTGCCCGCCCCCCGAGGCATTCGAAGACTGACCGGGCCTTCGAAGACTGACCGGCGGCGTCGCGAGACGCCGGGTCGGGGGATCGCTAGGCTCTCTGCGGACCCCCGACCCAGAGGGCAGAGACTGATGAGTCCCGTGACCGACGACCCGGCCCAGATGTGCGAGGAGGCGCGGAGCCTCGCGGAGAACGGCGAGGCCGGGCGCGCGGCGCTGCTGTTCGAGAAGGTGCTGGAGCTCGGTGAGACGTCCTGCCGGGCGCAGGCCGCGCTCGGGCTGGCGGTCGTCCTCGACGACGCCGGGGACGTCGAGCGGGCGCGGGAGGCCGACCGGGCGGCGATCGCCACCGGCGACCCCGAGTACGGTCCGCGCGCCGCCTACCATCTGGCGGTCACGCACGAACGGGCCGGCGAGCACGCCGAGGCGGCGCCCGCGTGGCGCGTGGTGGTCGACTTCGGCAACCCGGCCTACCTTCCGCCCGCGCATCTGGCGCTCGCCCGGATCGCCGACGACGCCGGCGCGTTCGACGAGGCGCGGGGCCACTGGGAGGCGGTGATCGCGACGGGCGACGCCGAGTACGGGCCGCCCGCCGCGCACGACCTCGCGCAGCGGCATCTGGAGCGCGGCGAGCCCGCGCGGGCGCAGCGGGTCCTGGCCGCCGGGCTCAAGCTGATCGACCGCGGCACCGCCCCGTACGCGTACGCGCGGCTCGCCGTCGCGCTGGGCATCGCCTACCTCGACCAGGCGATCGGGTCGTTCGGCGCGGCGCTGGGGGAGGATCCGTCCGACCCGGAGGTCGGGCCCCTCGCCACCGAGCTGCTGGCGCGGACGCTGCCGCTGCGGGGACGCGCCGGCGAGGCGGCGGAGGTGTGGCGCCGGGGGCTGTCCGACCCGGCGACCGCGGGCCAGGTGCGGGCGCGGCTCCGCCGCGACTTCGGCGGCGACGAGGACGACGGCGACCCGTCCGCCCTGTGGTGGGAGCCGGTCGTCGAGCAGGCCGTGTCGGACGGGACGCTGCCCGCCCTCGCCGGGGAGGCGTTCGGCGCGCTCGACCACATGTACGCGCTGCTCGCCGTCCGGCACGCCGACGCCCCGGACGGCGGGCGCGCGGGCGACGCGCACGATGCGGTCGGCAAGGCCGTGCAGGTCCCCGGTGACTACGCGTGGGGCCCTCTGCTGCAGGAGAGCTTCGCCGAACGGCTCCGCCTGGCCATGGGCCCCTCCGACCGGCCCGAGCGCTAACCGCGGTCCGGCGCGGGCGTCCCGCCGCGGTGATCGTTTCAGGGGCGGGCTACGGTGGGCGGATGGAGGTCGTGACGGCGCACGGGCCGGCCGGGGTGCTGTTGGACGAGGCGGACCACCCCGCGTTCCTGCTGGTCCTGACGCACGGCTCGAACGGGAGCGTCGACGCGCCCGACCTGCTGGCCGTCCGGGAGACCGCGCTCGGGCTCGGCGGCTCGGTGGCGCGGGTGACGCAGCCGTTCCGGCTCGCGGGCCGCCGCGCGCCCGGCCCGGTGGCGAAGCAGGACGAGGCGTGGCTGGAGATCGTCGGGATGCTGCGGGAGCGGGCCGGGAACGTTCCGCTCGTGCAGGGAGGGCGGAGCAACGGCGCCAGGGTGGCGTGCCGGACGGCGGCGGCCGCGGGCGCGGTGGGCGTCCTCGCGCTGGCGTTTCCGCTGCACCCGCCGCGGAACCCGGAGAGGACACGGGTGGACGAGCTGCGTTCCGCGGGCGTGGAGGTCGTCGTCGTCAACGGCGACCGCGACCCGTTCGGAGTGCCGGACGGGGCGGACGCGACGCAGGTGACGGTGCTGGCGGGGGAGCGCCACGAGCTGAACCGGGATCCCGCCGCGGTCGGGAGGGCGGCGGAGCCGTGGCTGCGGAGATGGGCGGGCT
>NZ_VCKW01000281.1 GCF_005889715.1 Actinomadura soli | reverse complement strand
GGGCTCGGAGATGTGTATAAAGAGACAGAGCCCCACCCACCCGTGCGCGGCCGAGCACATCGGGCAGTGCTCCCCGGACGTGAACACCGTCGCCGCCGCGCGCTCCTCCGGCGTCAGGTGAGCGGCCGCCCACCGGGCGGCCTCGAACTCGGGGTGGCGGGTCTGGTCGCCGTCCGCGGTGCGGTTGCGGTCCTCGAACAGGACCTCGCCGGACGCCGCCGCGAGCACCGTCCCGAACGGCTCGTCGCCCGCGTCGAGGGCCTCGGCGGCGAGCGCGACGCAGCGGCTCAGGTGGACGAGTTCGGCGGCGGACGGTTCGTAGGCCATGGAACGATCATGTCAGGCCGAGTCGCGAAGGACCAGGTGGGGACGCAGGATGACCACCGGGTCCACGACCGTCTCGCCGCGGATCCGCGACACCAGCAGCCGCGCCATCTCCCGGCCCATCTCCTCCGGCGACTGGCGCACGGTCGTCAGCGGCGGGTCGGCCAGCGGCGCGGCGGCGGAGTCGTCGAACCCGATGACGGCGACGTCGCCGGGGACGCGGCGGCCGTGCCGGCGCAGGACGCGCAGCGCGCCGAGCGCCATCGGGTCGTCGGCGGCGAACACCGCGTCCACGGACGGCTCGGCGGCCAGCAGCCGCTCCGCCGCGGCGATGCCGCTGGCCTCGCCGAAGTCGCCGTACTCGACGTGCTCGGGCAGCCCCGCCGCGGCGAGCGCGTCCCGGTACCCGGCCAGCCGGTCGATGCCGACGCCCATGTCCTGCGGCCCGGCGATGGTCGCGATCCGCCGCCGGCCCGCGGCGACCAGGTGCGCGACGGCCTCGCGGGCGCCGCTGCGGTTGTCGACGTCGACGTAGCTGACCGGGGACAGGCCGGGCGGGCGGCCGCCGAGGACGGTCGGAACGCCGCCCGCCTCCAGCTTCGCGGGCAGCGGGTCCTCGGCGTGCAGGGACGTGAGCAGGACGCCGTCCACGTGCTGGGTGGTGAGGTAGTCCTCAAGGCGTCCGTACTCGGCGGGGGAGCGGGCGAGGGCGAGCAGGAGCTGCAGCCCCGTATCGGCGAGGCCGTTGCCGATGCCCCGGATGATCCCGGCGAAGTACGGCTCGTCGAACAGCCGCTGGTCCGACTCGGCGACGACGAGCGCGACGGTGTCGGTCCGGCGGGTGACGAGCGTGCGGGCCGCGCGGTTCGGCACGTACCCGAGCTCGTCGATCGCCTTCAGCACCGCCTCCCGGGACCGCGGGCTGACCCGCGGCGAGCCGTTGACGACCCGCGACACCGTGCCGCGGCCGACCCCGGCCCGCGTCGCGACCTCCTCCAGGGTCGGGCGCGTGGTCCTGCCCGCCATCTGGCCCCCTTCTCGTCCGTGCCGCCCGTCCTGCGCGGTCGGCTCAGCCCGGTCAGCTCAGCCCGGGAGCCCGCCGCGCTTGATCACCCCGGCGTACCACCGCGCTGTCCTTGGGCGCGCGGCGCTGCGTGGCGTAATCGACGTGGACGAGCCCGAAGCGCTTGGCGTAGCCCCAAGCCCACTCGAAATTATCTAGCAGCGACCACGTGAAGTACCCGCGAAGCGGTACACCGTCGGAGACGGCGTCGTGGCACGCCCGGATGTGCGCGTCGAGGTAGCCGATGCGGCCCGCGTCCTTCACCGCGCCGTCCTCGTCCGGGGTCTCGTCGTAGCCCGCGCCGTTCTCGGTGATGTAGAGCGGAACGGACGGGGGCTGGATGCGGGGCTTGTACTCGTCCAGGCTGGACACCTTGCGCTGCTTGATCGTGACGTCCGGATGCGACTGCTCGTACTGCTTGTAGAGCGCGTCGTAGCCCGGCTCGCCGAAGACGTCGACGGTGAGCTCGACGGGTCCGCCGTCGGAGCCGCCCCCCTCGTCGTTGCCGCCGCCGCAGGCGACGGCCAGACCGCCGACGAGCACGGCCGCCATCGCCGTGCCCAGTCCGCGCCGCATGATGGCCCTCATCGCGGACCCCTCTCAGGTCGTGACAACCGTTACAAGTCGACACCCGGCGGCGGGCTGCGCCAGGCTGCGTCCGTGACGATCTCCGACCGCCCTGACGCCGCGCCCGACCTCGTCCGCGACCACACGATCCTGTCGGTCGTGACCGGGTCGCGCGCCTACGGCCTGGCGACGGACGGCAGCGACGTCGACCGGCGCGGCGTGTACGCGGCGCCGGCCCCGCTGTTCTGGCGTTTCACCAAGCCGCCCACCCATCTGGACGGCCCGCTGCCCGAGCAGTTCTCCTGGGAGCTGGAGCGGTTCTGCGAGCTGGCCCTGGACGCGAACCCGACCGTCCTGGAGTGCCTGTGGTCGCCGCTGGTGGAGAAGGTCACGCCGGAAGGTGAGGAACTGCTGGCCGTCCGGCGGGCCTTCCTGTCCCGGCGGGTACATCGCACGTTCCTCCGGTACGCCCAGGCCCAGTTCCGCAAGCTGGAGGGCGACCTGCGCAACGGCGGCGCGCCGCGCTGGAAGCACGTCATGCACATGCTGCGGCTGCTGGTCAGCGGGGCGCATCTCGTCCGGCACGGCGAGCCGCGGGTGGACGTCGGCGACCTGCGCGACCGGCTCCTCGCCGTCCGCCGCGGCGAGGTCGGCTGGGACGAGATCGAGGCATGGCGCGCCGCCCTCACCGCCGACCTGGACGCCGCCGCCGACCGCAGCCCGCTGCCCCCCGAACCCGACCGCGCCGCGGTCGAGGACCTGCTGATCTCCATCCGGCGAAGGAGCGTGGACCGGTGACGCACCGTCCTCCAGACTCCACCCACCGCCATTCAACGGACGAGCTCCGCTCGGCGGCCCTCCGTACCTGCCCGGCCTGATCGAGGCGAAGCGGGCCGCCGAGCACGGCGCGCTGCCGGACGGCGCGCCCGCCCTGGACCGCCTCGAAGCCGAGCGCGACCGCGGCGACCTGCCGGAAGTCGCGGCGAACCGCCGTGCCGAGCACGACTTGGTGGTCCGGTCCCGCCTACGCTGAACCCTGAGGTGCCTCCCCTCCGTGCCACGGATCGTACGAACCGTTTCACAACGCAACCGCCGCGTGCGTCCGCCACGTACCACGGGTGATTGCGGAGCCGAGGAAGGGGAGCGATGCGCGATCAGGGCATCGAGCAGAACGACATCGCGGAGGCGGATCTGCGGACCCGGCGGGGCGTGTTCCGCGCCGTCGCGTTCCGGGACCCGGTCGACGGGCACGAGCACATGGCGCTCGTCCGCGGCGACGTCCGGGACCGGGAGGACGTGCTCGTCCGGACGCATTCGGAGTGCATGACCGGCGACATCTTCGCCGCCACGCGCTGCGAGTGCGGGGACCAGCTCGGCGCGGCGCTGGACGCGATCGTCCGCGAGGGCGCCGGTGTCCTGGTCTACCTGCGCGGGCACGAGGGACGCGGGATCGGGCTGGTGGCGAAGGTCCGGACCCACATCCTGCAGGACGACCAGGGCCTCGACACCGTCGACTCCGCAACCGCCATCGGGCTGCCGGTCGACGTCCGCGACTACGGCCCGGCCGCCCGCGTCCTGCGGTACCTCGCGGTCCGGTCGGTGCGGCTGCTGTCGAACAACCCGGCCAAGGTCAGCGCGCTGGAGTCGTACGGGATCGAGGTCGCGGAGCGGGTGCCGCTGCTCGTGCCGGTCAGCGACGACAACGTCCGGTACCTGACGGCGAAGCGCGACCGGCTCGGCCACGACCTCCCGCAGCTCGACGCGCCCGACTCGCTCGACGCGCTCGGCGGGACGCCGGTCGGCGAGGTCCGCCGATGACGCGGCCGATGACGGCGCCGCGCCCGATGACCGCGCAGCGCCCGATCGGGGTCGTCTGGCGCGCCGCCGCGCCACCTCGGGGGAAGGGGCCGCGGCTGACCAGGGGGGCCGAGCTGGCGGGCGCGGCGGGCGCGCAGGTCGCGCTGGTGGCGGCGCTGCGTCCCGGGATCGTGGGCCTGGCGGTGGGCGTCGTGTACGCGCTGTCCGCGTGGGCGGTCCTCGGCGCGGCGTTCCGCGGGCGGCGGGCGCTCGGCCCCGCCGATCATGTGACGCTGACGCGGGTCGTCCTCACCGGCGGTGTTTCCGCCCTGGTCACGGGGCATCTCCTCGGTGGCGGGCACACGTGGACGCTCGTCGCGGTCGCGTCGGCGGCGCTCGTCCTGGACGGGGTGGACGGGCAGGTCGCCCGCCGCACCGGGACGGCGTCGCGGCTCGGCGCGCGGTTCGACATGGAGGTCGACGCCTTCCTCGTGCTGGTGCTGAGCGTGCACGTCGCGTGGACCGCCGGGGCCTGGGTCCTGGCGATCGGCGCCATGCGGTACGCGTTCGGCGCGGCGGCCTGGGCGGCGCCGTGGCTGCGCGCCGAGCTGCGGCCCAGCATGGCGCGGAAGGCCGTCGCGGTGGTGCAGGGCGTGACGCTGGTCGCGGCGGCGTCGGGCGTCGTCCCGTACACGGGCGCGCTGGTGGGGGCGGCACTGGCCCTGCTGGTGTGGTCGTTCGGACGGGACGTGGTGTGGCTGTTCACGCGCCGTGAACGGCGGGCCGCGCGGCGGCTCCGGGGGAGCCGGGGGAGTCGGGGGAGGAGCACGGATGGAGCGGGAAGCCCGCGCGTTCTGGATCCGGTCGCCCGGTAGCGGGGAGATCCGCGACGAGGTGCTGCCGGAGCCGGGTCCCGGGGACGTGGTGGTCCGGACGCTCTGCACCGGGGTGAGCCGGGGCACGGAGGCGATCGTCTTCCGCGGCGGCGTCCCGCCGAACCAGCACGCGGTCATGCGGGCGCCGTTCCAGGACGGGACGTTCCCCGCCCCGGTCAAGTACGGCTACCTGAACGTCGGCGTGGTCGAGCACGGCCCGTCCGGCCTGCTCGGACGCCCGGTGTACTGCCTGTATCCGCACCAGACCCGGTACGTCGTCCCGGCGAGCGCGGTGTGCCCCGTCCCGGACGACGTGCCGCCGGAGCGCGCCGTCCTCGCCGGGACGGTCGAGACCGCCGTGAACGCGCTGTGGGACGCCGCCCCGCTGATCGGCGACCGGATCGCCGTCGTCGGCGCCGGGATGGTGGGCTCCTCGGTCGCCGGGGTCCTCGCCGGGTTCCCGGGGTGCCACGTCCAGCTCGTCGACACCGACCCGTCCCGGGAGGGCGTCGCGCGGGCGTTCGGCATCGAGTTCGTCCTTCCCGAGCAGGCGGACGCGGGCTGCGACCTGGTGATCCACGCCAGCGCCACCGAGGCGGGCCTCGCTCGGTCGCTGGAACTGCTCGCGCCGGACGGCGAGGTCGTGGAGCTGAGCTGGTACGGGGACCGGCGGGTCGCCGTCCCGCTCGGGGAGTTCTTCCACTCGCGGCGGCTGACCGTCCGGAGCAGCCAGGTCGGCGCGGTGCCGCCCGCCCGCCGGTCGCGCCGCGGGTTCGCCGACCGGCTGGCACTGGCGCTGCGGCTCCTCGCCGACCCCGCGTTCGACGTGCTGATCACCGGCGAGAGCGACTTCGCCGAGCTGCCGACGATCATGCCGCTTCTCGCGAGCGGTGAACTTCCCGCGCTCTGCCACCGAATCACTTACTGAAACCCCGACCATCTGGAGAGCACCGTGTTCGCGATCACCGTCCGCGACCATGTCATGATCGCGCACAGCTTCCGCGGCGAGGTCTTCGGACCGGCGCAGCGGCTGCACGGCGCCACCTACCTGGTGGACGCGACGTTCCGCCGCCCCGGCCTCGACCCGGACGGCATCGTCGTCGACATCGGCCTCGCCACCCGCGAGCTGGGCGAGGTCCTGGCCGCGCTGAACTACCGCAACCTGGACGAGGAGCCCGACTTCGCCGGGGTCAACACCTCGACGGAGTTCCTCGCCAAGGTCATCGCGGACCGCCTCGCCGGCCGCGTCCACGCGGGCGCGCTCGGCGAGCACGCGCGCGGCCTCGCCGGGATCACGGTGGCGCTGCACGAGTCGCACGTCGCCTGGGCGAGTTACGAGCGCGAGCTGTGACCGCCGCCCACGAGATCTGCGTCGTCGTCCCCGGCGACATCGACGACGCCGACGTGCCGAGCGGCGGGAACCACTACGACCGCATGCTGTGCGACGGGCTGGCGGCCTCGGGACGTCCCATCCGGGAGCTGGCGGTGCCGGGGGCCTGGCCGCGCCCCGACTCCGCCGCCCGCGCCGGTCTCGCCCGCGCGCTCGCCGGGCTGCCCGATGACTCCGTCGTCCTACTGGACGGCCTGGTGGCGTGCGGCGTCCCCGAGATCGTCGTCCCGGAGGCGGGAAGGCTGCGGCTCGCCGTCCTCGTCCACCTCCCGCTGGCGGACGAACCCGGACAGGCCGACCTGAACGCCGCCGAACGCAGGACGCTGGAGGCGGTCGGCGCCGTCGTGGCGACCAGCCCGTGGGCACGGGAGCACCTCGTCGCCCATCACGGCCTCGAACCGTCCCGCGTCCACGCCGTCACCCCCGGAACGGAGTCGGCGCCGCTCGCGACCGGCACCGACGGTGCGACCCGCCTGCTGTGCGTCGCGTCCGTAACGCCCCGCAAAGGCCACGACATCCTGGTCGAAGCCCTCGCCACCGTCGCGCATCTGCCCTGGCAGTGCGAGTGCGTCGGCCCGCTGCGCCGCGACCCCGAGCACGTGACGCGCCTCCAGCGGCTGATCGCCCGGCACCGCCTCGGCGACCGCGTCCGCCTGGAGGGGCCGCTGACCGGCAAGCGCCTCGACGACGCCTACGCGTCCGCCGACCTCGTCGTCCTCGCGTCCCGCGCCGAGACGTACGGGATGGTCGTGGCGGAGGCCCTCGCGCGCGGCGTCCCCGTCGTCGCGACCGCCGTGGACGGCGTGCCCGACACCCTCGGCTGGGACCCGTCCGGCGCCGTCCCCGGGCTCCTCGTCCCGCCCGACGAGCCCGCCGCGCTGGCCGCCGCGCTGCGCCGCTGGCTCGTGGAACCCGACCTGCGGAGCCGCCTGCGCGCCTCCGCCCGCCTGCGCCGTGACACCCTCCCCGGCTGGGACGACACCGCCCGCCGCATGGCCACCGTCCTGTCCAGGCTCCGGAGGGGGACCCGATGAACTTCGATCCGTCATGGCTGGCGCTCCGCGAGAGCGCCGACGCCGCGGCCCGTGCCACCGAACTGCTCGTCCCGCTCCAGGCCGCCCTTCCGCCGGACGGGCCGCTCGTCATCTGGGACCTCGGCTGCGGCACCGGATCGCTGGGACGCTGGCTGTCCGGGCGGCTGCGCGGCCCGCAGCACTGGATCCTGCACGACAACGATCCCGAACTGCTCGAACGGGCCGCCGCCAACATCTACACCACCGCCGGCGGGCATCGCGCGACGATCGAGACCCGGAAGGGCGACGTCGGCTCGCTCCAGGCGTCCGACCTGGTCGGCGCGTCGCTGGTCACCGCGTCCGCGCTGCTGGACGTGCTCACCGCCGCCGACGTCGAGACGATCGCCGCCGCGGCGGCCTGCCCGGCGCTGCTGACGCTGTCGGTCGTCGGGCGCGTCCGGCTGTCCCCGTCCGACCCGCTGGACGCCGAGCTCGCGGCCGCCTTCGACGCGCACCAGCGCCGCGGGGGCCTCCTCGGACCGGACGCCGTCACCGCCGCGACCGAGGCGTTCGGACGGCGCGGCGCCACCGTCCGGACGCGGTCGAGCCCGTGGCGGCTCGGCCCCGGCCAGTCGGCGCTGATCTCGGCGTGGTTGCGCGGCTGGGTCGCCGCAGCCACCGAGCAGCGCCCCGACCTGACCCCCGCCGCGGACGCCTACCTGCGCCGCCGCCTGGCCGAATGCGCCACCGGCGGGCTCACCGTCGAGATCCACCACCTCGACCTGCTCGCCATCCCACGGAGGACGTCGTGAAGAGGCTCTGGCCCTGGCTGCGCCTGCTCATCGGGCTCGGCATCCTCGCCGCGCTGCTCTGGTGGCACAGCACGGACGCGTTCGTGGACGCGCTGCACGCCATCGACCCCCGCTCCATCGCCATCGCCCTGGTGATCGGCCTCCTGACGACCCTCCTGAGCGCGGCCCGATGGCGCCTGGTGGCCCGCCGGCTTGGCCTCGACCTGCCCCTGACCAGCGCCGTCACCGACTACTACAAGGCCCAGTTCCTGAACGCCGTCCTGCCCGCCGGGATTCTCGGGGACGTCCACCGCGCCGTGAGCCACGGCCACCGCTCGGGCGCGAGCGCGCTCCGCGCCGTGTTCCTCGAACGGTTCACGGGCCAGGTCGTCCCCGTCCTGGTGGGCGTGATCGTCCTGTTCACCCAGCCCGCCGTGCTGTCGGCCATGACACCGGCACTGATCATGATCGCGGTGGTCCTGAGCGTCCTGCTCGTGCTGGCCCGCTGGCGCCACCGCGCGCTAGCGGCGACGTTCCGGGACGCCCGCGCCGTCCTGGACGCCTGGCCCGCCATCACCGCGCTCTCCCTCACGGCCCTGGCCGGGCACCTGACGCTGTTCGTGGTGGCCGCCCGTCTGGCAGGCTCCACGGCCCCGCTCCTCGACCTGCTGCCCCTGCTCCTCCTGGCGCTCCTCGTGATGGTGCTGCCGGTGAACGTCGGCGGCTGGGGCCCCCGCGAGGCCGTCCTCGCCCTCGCGTTCGGCGCGGCCGGGCTCGGCTCAGCGCAGGGCCTGACCGTCTCCGTCGTGTACGGCGTGCTCACCTTCGTCGCGTGCCTGCCGGGCGCCGCCACCCTGCTGGTGAAGCGCCGCGAGGCAGTCCCCGAACGACGCGACGAGGCTCGCCAGCACGTCCCGGCCCTTGCCGGCGCGGGCCAGTGACGGCCGCCCGATGACGCCCGACGCGGTGTAGGCGGCCATCCCCGAGGTCAGGAGATGCCGCCGGTCATCGGCCAGATGGTCGGCGGTCTCGTACCCGTCCCGCACCAGCTCCGGATGGGCGTGCAGCAGGATCGACGTCTCCAGCTCCCCGGCGTGCATGTCGCTGTCACCGGACGTCTCGACGCCCGCCGCCCGCCTGGCGTCCTCCCACTCGTCCAACCCCGGGAAGAGCGCCATGTCCCCCTGCGCCTCCTGAACGACATTCCCGAGCACGTAGTTGCCGCCATGCCCGTTCACCAGCACCAGCTTCGGCACTCCAGCACGGGCGAGCGACCCGGCGACGTCCAGCACCACCGCGCGCAGGGTCGCCGCCGAGATGCTGACCGTCCCGGGCCAGGCCGCGTGCTCATGCTCATGCGAGCACGAGATCGTCACAGGCGGGAGCGTCCGCACCGGGTACGCCCCCGCGATCTCCGCCGCGATCGTGCAGGCGATCACCGTGTCCGTCGCCAGCGGCAGGAACGGGCCGTGCTGCTCGTGGCTCCCGATCGGCAAGACCGCAACGGGGACGTCCGGTACCTCGGAACTCGTGTGCGTCGGCAGCATGGACCCCACCCTGCCGCACCCGCTCCACCAGCGAAACCACCACCATCGCCCCGGCCAGCAGCGCGGCGGCGACGATCCCGTCCGTCCAGTAGTGGTTGGCCGTGACCACCACCACCAGCACCGTGACCGGCGCGTGCAGCGCGATCACCCACCGCCACCGGCTCCGCGAGACCCGCACCACCGCGGCCGCGACCAGGATCGCCCACCCGATGTGCAGCGACGGCATCGCCGCGTACTGGTTGGCGATCCCCTCGGCCGCCCCCGCCGGATACGCCGACGGCCCCACCGTCAGCATCGTGTCCACGGCCCCGATATGAGCCAGCCGTGGCGGCGCCAGCGGAAACAGCATGTGGACGAGAAGCCCCGCCGCCGTCAGCGCGACCAGCTCGTTCCGCACCCTCCCGTAGGACGAGCGATGCCGCATGTAGAGCCAGACCAGCAGGAGCGCCGTCCCGGGAAAATGCACGCCCACGTAGTACATGTTCGCCAGGAACGCGGTGTGGTCCCACCCGAGCGCCCACTGCTGGAAATCCACCTCGTTGGGCAACCACGACCGCTCGAAGTCCCACAGCCACGCGGCATTCGCCATCGCCTGGCCGGGCCCGTGCTCGACGAGCGTCCGCCCCCACTTGTAGAAGGCGAACAGCACCGCCAGCAGCCCCACCTCGGTGACCAGCGGTCGCACCACCCCCCGCCGCATCGCCACGCTCGCCATGTGTCCTCCCCGTGCCGGTCGTCTTTGCCCGTTGCCAACGTCCAATGACAACCTTTACGTCCGACATTCCAGGTGACACTGGTCCCAACCACCGGCCCCGTGGAGGGA
>NZ_VCKW01000280.1 GCF_005889715.1 Actinomadura soli | reverse complement strand
CCCCAGACCCCTCCCGGAGAAGCGCGGACGCCGCCTGACCGGCGTCCCCTGAGACCGGGCGTGTCCCGCGGGGCCGTGGCCGGAACGGCGCGGCAGCCGCGGACCTCGCGGGACACGCTCGCCGGACCAGCCCTCCCCGGCCGGGCCACGGCACCACGCCCGACCTCGCGGACCTCGGGACGAACCGGTCGGACACGTCCCCTACGATCGGCTCCGAGCCCGCCGCGGGTCCACGGCGAGGTGTCCAGGCACCACAATGGCCGGGGAGGGTCTGCCGTATGTCACTTCTCGCCGCCGAGCCGTTCCTGCCGTGGGCGCAGGAAGGGTCCCCCGAATCCGCCTGCGGGGACCCGACGCCGACCACCGCGTGCCGGCTCGTCTGGAACGTCTCGCACAACACCGGGTTCACGAAGTTCTTCTCGACGTGGCTCGACGGCGCCCTCACGACGCTCTTCTGGGTCGTCGTCACCTTTGTGATCGCGCTGATCCTGAAGAGCGTCGCGCACCGCATGATCACCAGGGTGACCGTGCGGATGGCCGAGGGCACGATGACCGAACGGGCCAGGGAACGGTCCCGGACGGTCTTCGAAGGGACCCCCGCCCTGCTCAACAAGCGGCGGGCCCAGCGCGCCCAGACGCTCGGCTCGGTGCTGCGGTCCATCGCGTCCGTCCTGATCATGGGGACGGCGGCGTTCAGCATCCTCGGCTCGCTCGGCCTGAACCTGGCGCCGGTCCTGGCCAGCGCGAGCGTTATCGGCGTCGCGGTCGGCTTCGGCGCGCAGAACATCGTCAAGGACCTGCTCGCCGGGCTGTTCATGCTGCTGGAGGACCAGTACGGCGTCGGCGACTTCATCGACGTGGGCACCGCCAAGGGGACGGTCGAGGCCGTCACGCTGCGGGTCACCCGGATGCGGGACATGGACGGCGTCGTCTGGTACGTCCCGAACGGCGAGATCAAGAAGGTCGGGAACGAGTCGCAGAACTGGGGCCGGGCCGTCCTGGACATCCCCGTCGACATCAACGAGGACACCGAGAAGGTCAAGGAGATCCTCCAGTCCACCGCCGACGAGATGGCCGCCGACGAGCGGTGGAAGGACCTCGTCCTGGAGGCGCCCGCGGTGTGGGGCGTGCAGGCGCTCGCCGGCGACGCCCTCGTGATCCGCGTCGTGCTGAAGACCGCGCCGGGCAAGCAGGGCGACGTCGCCCGCGAGCTGCGCGAACGCGTCAAGCGGTCGTTCGACGAGGCGGGCGTGACGGTCGCCACCCCCACGCCCTAGTGGATCAGGTGAGGTACGCGCGGGCTCTCACATAGGGTGGGAGGCGCTATGGCTGAACAGGTGACCTTCTACGAAGCGGTCGGCGGCGAGGAGACCTTCCACCGGCTGGTCCACCGCTTCTACCAGGGTGTCGCGGACGACCCCGACCTTCGCGCCCTCTACCCCGAGGAAGACCTCGGGCCCGCCGAGGAGAGGCTGCGGCTGTTCCTGATCCAGTACTGGGGCGGCCCCACCACCTACAGTCAGCAGCGCGGGCATCCCCGGCTCAGGATGCGGCACGTCCCGTTCGTCATCGGCCTCGCCGAACGGGACGCCTGGCTGCGGCACATGCGGGACGCGGTCGACGAGCTGGAGCTGCCCGAGCATCTGGAGAAGCAGCTCTGGGACTACTTCACGATGGCCGCGCAGAGCATGGTGAACGCCCCGACGTAAGCGGGTAGATCGCCCTGTATGACGCGAATCCCGTGGTGGCGCGACGCCGTCGTGTACGAGGTGTACGTCCGCAGCTTCGCCGACTCCGACGGGAACGGTGAGGGTGACCTCCAGGGGATCCGGTCCCGGCTCGGCCATCTGCGCGACCTCGGCGTCGACGCGCTGTGGCTGACCCCCTTCTACACCTCGCCGCTCGCCGACGGCGGCTACGACGTGGCCGACTACCGGGACGTCGACCCGCGATTCGGCACGCTCGGTGACTTCGACGCCCTGGTGGAGGACGCGCACGCGCACGGCCTCCGGCTGATCGTCGACATCGTGCCCAACCACTCGTCCGACCGGCATCCCTGGTTCCAGGAGGCGCTCGCCGCGCCGCCCGGGTCACCAGCGCGGTCCCGCTACATGTTCCGGTCAGGCAGGCCAGGTGAACGTCCCGGTGAGGAGCGGCCGCCGACCGACTGGCCGTCCGCGTTCGGCGGCCCGGCCTGGACGCGGGTGGACGACGGCGACTGGTACCTGCACCTCTACGCGCGCGAGCAGCCCGACTTCAACTGGCGCCACCCCGACGTGCGGCGGGAGTTCGAGGAGGTCCTGCGCTTCTGGCTCGACCGCGGCGTGGACGGCTTCCGCATCGACGTGGCCGCCGGCCTGTTCAAGGACGAGACGTTCCCCGACCTGGACGGACGAGCCCGCCGCCTGCTGAACGGCCCCATGTACGGCCGTCCCGAGGTCCACGACGTGTACCGCAAATGGCGGCAGATCCTGGACGAGTACGACGGCGACCGCATGGCCATAGGCGAGGTATGGACGGACGGCGCCGAAGACCTCGCGCTCTACCTGCGTCCAGACGAGCTTCACCAGGTGTTCCAGTTCGACCTGCAGCTCGCCCCGTGGTCGGCCACGGCGTTCCGCGACGTGGTGACAGCCGCGATCAAGGCCGTCGCCCCTACGGGAGCCGCACCGACCTGGGTGCTGTCCAGCCACGACTCCATTCGGCACGTCACCCGGTACGAGCAGCCGGAGAGCATCCCTGGCATCGGACAGGTGAGAGGCAAGGCGGCACTGCTGATGCTCTTGGCGCTGCCAGGGTCGGCGTACCTGTACCAGGGGGAGGAACTGGGCCTGCCAGAGGTGACCGACCTCCCCGACGAGGCAAGACAGGACCCGATCTGGACGCGCACGAACGGGCGGCGGGCGGGACGGGACGGCTGCCGGGTCCCGCTCCCCTGGTCGGGCATCGCGGAGCCCTACGGCTTCTCGCCCGACGGCGTCCGTCCATGGCTGCCGATGCCGGACGGGTGGGCGTCCATGACCGTCGAGGCGCAGGCGTCCGACCCGTCCTCCATGCTGGCGTTCTACCGCGAGGCGCTGGCCCTGCGCCGCCGCCTGCGGGACGACCTGCCCGAGGACATGGAGTGGCTCGACTCCCCCGACACGGCCGTGTTCTTCAGGCGTGGCCCGCTCACCTGCGCGGTCAACTGCGGCGAGAGCCCGATACGCCTCCCGCCGGGCCGCCCGCTCCTGACCAGCACTCCCCTGTACGGCGACCTTCTGCCCGGCAACACCGCCGCCTGGCTCACCACCCGCTGAAAGCGGACGCGGCGTGCCGGCCGTGTCAGGGGTCAACGCACGGCACGGCACACCGCAGGTTTCCGCTACAGCGGAACGCCCCGCTATGGCACGGGGTTCGCTACAGCGGCGGGCGCTGGAGCTGGAGCGGGTCGTCGGCGAACGGTCCGGTCTTGAGCGTCTGCACACCGGCCTCGACGCCCGCCCAGCGCTTGACGAAGGCGATCGACTTGGCCTTCTCGTCGGCGGACAGCTTGTCGATGAGGCGTGCGGAGTGGTTCAGGCCCGGCGCGGTGTACACGGCCGAGTCGCGGCTGCCGCGGCCGAGGCGGAACGGCTCGGAGCCCCACGGGTCGTTCGAGCCGTACAGGAACAGCATGTGGTTCGCGTTCCGCTGCACCCAGCCGTCGATGTCGCGCATGGCGCGGCCGTTGTCGAAACGCATCCGGATGTCGCGCGGGACGTAGGTGCGCGGCTGGTAGCTGCTCTCGTACCGCAGCAGCGGGCGCAGGTGCTTGAACTTCGGCGTGGGCCAGCCGAGCTCGGTGCCCGCCTGGTAGTAGTACGGGATGTACGGGGCGAGGCCCTGGTCGCTGTAGAAGGAGAGACCGGCGATGGTGTCCAGCGACTTGTAGAGGTCGTCGTCGGAGGCGTCCAGCGACGGCAGGGCCGCGCAGTCGGACTGCAGGCTGTACTGCCAGAACGCCCACTCGTAGTCCATCACCGAGTTCTCGAACGCGCGGTCCTGCGTGCGCAGGATCTCGAACGTCCAGCCGCCCGCGTCGGCGGCCGCCTTGAAGCGCTCGAGCATGGCGGGACGGCGCTTGAGGAACTCCCGCGCGAGGGCCTTGAGGTGATCGCGGCACTTGGGATCGTCGCCGACCGACCTGAAGAACGCGTCGTAGGCGCGGTCGTCGTTGTTGTTCACATCGTTCGGGGCCACGTAGACGACGCTGCCGTCGACGTCATTCGGGTAGAAGCGCTTGTGGTAGACGGCGGTCATGCCGCCCTTGCTCGCGCCCGTCGAAATCCACTTGGTGCTGTAAATCTTCTTCAGTTCGCGGATGAGCCGGTGCTCGTCGGTGGCGGCCTGCCAGATGTTGTCCTTCGTCCAGTCCGTGGGTTCGGGACGGGACGGGGTGAAGTAACGGTACTCAAGCGAGATCTGGTTGCCGTCGACCAGCGCCGTCGGCTCGGACGTGAACATCACCTCCGGCGTGTTGTAACCGCTGGTGTAGAGCACCATGGGCCGGTCGGTCGACTTGTGCTGCAGCATGATGCGCTGCTCGAACCACTGCCCCTTGGGGTTGCGGTGGTCGACCGGCTGCCTGTACTCCAGCCAGAACCAGCGGTAGCCGGGCAACGTCGAGGTCTTCTCCGTCACCTGCATCCCGGGAATCGCCTTGAGCCGGTCGAGGATGTCGCCGGCCTGGGCCGTACCCGCCTGGGCAGTGTCCGCCCGGTCCGTGACCGCCTGCGCCGTCGTGGCGCCGACTCCGGTCACACCCGCGGCGAGCAGCAGTGCCATCGCTCCTCGTGAGACGCGCCGCATTTATGCCCCTTCCACGTGGGATCTCCACATTCGCGTCGCGACACTAGAGCGAGAAGTGGGCCGAAAACGGATTGCTGCCGTGCTTGTTATCTATCCGTGACAGCTCGGTTGTCACCCGGCCAGTCCGGGACGACAACGGTCAGACGGCACCACCGGTGAGGAAGTGGGCGACCAGCCATCCGAGGCCCAGAACGAGGGCCAGCCGGCGCATCTGCCAGCCGAGGGGCTTGCCGCGAATGGCGAAGACGTTCCAGACGAGCTCGGAGAGCGTGTCGCCGGGCTTCCGGTTGAACACGGCGGGCATTTCGATGGCGAAGAACATCAGGATCCAGAAGATCCATGCAGCGAGATAGGGGGACATAGGACGCTTTCTCTGGCGAGGACGAACTCATTCTTTCCGGTAATACCCGGTAAGAATGATCGCTAGACGGCGTCAGACCGAAGACCGGGAGGCGGGTGGGGTGAGGGCTATGCCGTCGTCCCAGGGGGCAAGGCGCTCGAAGAACCGCTCGTCGTGCCAGCGTCCGTCGACATGGATGTGGCGGCGGGCCGTCCCCACGGCCGTGAAGCCGTTCCGCTGCAGGACGCGCTGGGACGCATGGTTGTCGACCCTCGTGAACGCCTCGACACGGTGCAGGCCGAGGCCGTCGAACGCCACGTCCAGTGCCTGCCTCACGGCCTCGGTCGCGACACCGCGTCCGGCGTGCGCGCGCGCCACCCAGTACCCGACGAAGCAGGTCTGGAGTGGGCCGCGCAGGACGTTGTTGAGGGTGATCCGTCCGGCGACCTCACCGTCCACCAGGATGACGCCGGGCCACATGTCCCCCGTCGCGTACGCCTCGACCAGGCACTGCAGGTTGTCGCGCTGCCCGTCGACGGTGAAGTACGAGTCGTCGCGCACCGGCTCCCAGGGACGCAGGTAGTCGCGGTTCGCCCCGTAGAGCGCGGCGAGCGATTCCGCGTCCGCCATCTGCACGACGCGGAGCCGGACCCCCGGCTGGAGGCGGGCGTCCAGCGGGGGCGGCGGACCGGCGAGGGCGGTCACGCCGTAGGCGCCGTGTAGCGCCCGATGAACTCCCGTTCCGCCGGGGTGAAGCGGCGCAGCCGGTTCGTCTCCGGGTCGAACGCGACGAGGGTCGAGGTGGCCTCGGCGTACACGTTCTCGTCGTCCCGCACCTCGTAGGCCAGCGTGAACGAGGCGGCGCGGGCCTCGGTCACCCACGTCTCCACCCGGACCGGGTAGACGGTCGGCAGCAGCGGCTGCCGGTAGTCGATCTCATGCCGCGAGATCACCATGCCGCGGACCGGCTGCTCCCCCTTGCGGACCGGGTCGCCGTGGAACATCTCCAGCCGCGCGTCCTCCAGGTAGCCGAGGAACTTGACGTTGTTCACATGGCCCTGGGAGTCGATGTCGCCGAACCGGACGTGGAACTCGTAGACGTGCCGGTACTCGGCCGCGGGCAGATCGGTCTGCTGCATGTCCTCGCCTGGGGGTACGGGGAACCGGTCCGGCTCGATGTTACCGGCAGAGGTCGACCGGCCCGGGCCGTCCCCCACGGGCCGCCCCCGGCCCCGGGGTCACCGGGGGCCGGGGCCCCGGGTCACCGGGCCGACGCGAACGGGTCGGCCACCGCCCCGGTCGGGATCGCGGAGGCCGCGGCCCGGACCAGGTCGACGAAGTCCTCCAGGCACGACATGCACTGCGCCGCGTGCCGGCTGAGCTCCTGGATCTCCTCGTCGCTCAGCACGCCGTTGGCCGGTACGAAGTCGCGGACGTGCGCGCAGGAGGCCGCGTCGGGCTCGGCCTCGGGCCGCGGACGGCCCGGGCCCGGGAGCCGCTGCCTGCGCGTGAACGCGGCCAGCATCTCGTCGATCCGGTCGGCGGCCTCGGTGTAGCCCGCCGCGTACGCCTCCGCGTACGCCTGCGCGGCCTCGGTGATCAGGTGCAGCTCCTCCCGCTGGACGCTGTAGGGACCGGTCGCCGCGCACCGGTCGGCGAGCAGGTCGAGCGTCCGGCCGAGGCAGAGCGCGGCGTCCGCGTGGTCGCTGCGGGCCGCGATCCGGTACCAGCGGGCCGCCTCGCCGAGGTTGCCGTCCGCGTCGTGGCGGCGTCCCAGCTCGTAGGCGGCCCGGTCCAGCTCCAGGGAGTCGACGAACGCCGCGTGCCGCGCGCAGGCGATGTCGTCGTACCGCTGCCGCCGGAACTCCTCCTGCAGCCGCGCCAGGCTGACCGCGAACTCGTCCTCGGGCATCCGGACGATGGCCGACGCGGCGGCGGCCAGCACGCCGTCCAGGTTCATCTCCGGCCCTCCATCTCGACCGCGGGCTCGCGGAGCAGCTCCTCCAGCCGCCTGCGCGCCCGGTACACGTGGGTCTTCGCCGAGCCCTCGCTCATGCCGAGGATCCGGGCGACCTCCGGCATCGGGAACTCCAGCAGGCAGTGCAGCGCGACGGCCTCCCGCTGGCGGCGCGGCAGGCTCCGCACGGCGTCCATGAGGTCGAGGCGCCCGTCCGTCCCGCGCTCCCCGGCGCTCGGCAGCCCGGCGTCCCCGCGCGTGATCATGTCGTCCAGGGACGTGCACTGCTCGCGCGCCTTCGCCTGCCAGCGCCGCAGCATGGTCGTCGCGACCCGGAACAGCCAGGCGCCCGGCTTGTCGTAGGTGACGAGCTCGTCCCACCGGCGCTGCGCGGCGAGCATGCTCTCCTGCGCGATGTCCTCGACCCAGCGGCCGTCGGACGTCTGGGAGCGCAGGTAGCCGGTGATGCGCGGCATCCAGTACCGGTAGAACGCGGGGAACGACGACAGCGTCTCGCGGGCCTCCCGGTCCGCCCGATCCGCGTTCACCACAGCGCTCCCGAGCCGGTGGACATGACGACCACGGCGACCTCCCACGACAGCGACTCGAACACGGGGACCTCCTCGGGTATCCGCGCGATGCTGAGAGCGACTTCCGCCCCAGCAGTGTTACGCATATAACTGCCGTCAGAGGCCACAAACGTTGACATCTATCTCAAATAATCTCATTACCTGCACCGATATCGGAGCGTGATCGGCACATCAATGACCGCCAGGTCATACCCGATGTGCGGACACCGCCCTCGTGACCTGCATTGATATCCAATGTCAGGGACGAAACAGAATGGGAAATCCAGCCGCAACATCGTACGGTCACAAACAAAATTCGGTCGCCGTCCCGGCCCGCAGAAGTGATCACGCGGCAACCCGGCTAAGTGGCACAGGGAACAGGAGCCATGACGCAGGTCACCCCAAGGCCAGTGTTCACTGGCCTTGGGGTTCTCGTAGGCGGCGGGGATCAGTCGCGGGTGAGCTTGCGGTGCGTGACGCGGTGCGGGCGGGCCGCGTCGGCGCCCAGGCGCTCGATCTTGTTCTTCTCGTAGTCGGCGAAGTTGCCCTCGAACCAGAACCAGTTCGAGCCCTCTTCCCACGCGAGGATGTGCGTCGCGATGCGGTCCAGGAACCACCGGTCGTGCGACGTGATCACGGCGCAGCCGGGGAACTCCAGCAGGGCGTTCTCCAGGCTGGACAGGGTCTCGGTGTCGAGGTCGTTGGTCGGCTCGTCCAGCAGGAGGACGTTGCCGCCCAGCTTGAGGGTCAGCGCCAGGTTCAGGCGGTTGCGCTCGCCGCCGGACAGGACGCCCGACGGCTTCTGCTGGTCGGGCCCCTTGAAGCCGAACGCCGCGACATAGGCGCGGGACGGCATCTCGACCTGGCCGACGTTGATGTGGTCGAGGCCGTCCGAGACGACCTGCCACACCGTCTTCTTCGGGTCGATGCCGCCGCGCCCCTGGTCGACGTAGGACACCTTGACGGTCTCACCGAGCCGCAGCTCACCGCCGTCCGGCTGCTCCTCGCCGATGATCATGCGGAAGAGCGTGGTCTTGCCGACGCCGTTCGGGCCGATGACGCCGACGATGCCGTTCGGCGGCAGGTTGAACGACAGGTCGTCCATGAGGAGCCGGTCGTCGAAGCCCTTCGTCAGCTTGTCCGCCACGATGACCGTGTTGCCCAGGCGGGGGCCCGGCGGGATCTGGATCTCCTCGAAGTCCAGCTTGCGGGTCTTGGCGGCCTCGGCGGCCATCTCCTCGTACCGCTCAAGGCGGGCCTTGCTCTTCGTCTGCCGCGCCTTCGGGTTCGACCGGACCCACTCAAGCTCGTCCTGGAGGCGCTTCTTGCGCTTGGCGTCCTTGTTGCCCTCGACCTTCAGCCGGTCGGCCTTCTTCTCCAGGTAGACGGAGTAGTTGCCCTCGTAGGGGTAGCAGCGGCCCCGGTCGAGCTCCAGGATCCAGGTGGCGACGTTGTCGAGGAAGTACCGGTCGTGCGTGACGGCGAGGACGGTGCCCTCGTACTTGGCGAGGAACTGCTCCAGCCACTGGACGCTCTCGGCGTCGAGGTGGTTGGTGGGCTCGTCCAGCAGCAGCAGGTCAGGGGCTTCGAGCAGGAGCTTGCACAGCGCGACGCGGCGGCGCTCACCACCGGACAGGTTCGTCACCTCGGCGTCGCCGGGCGGGCAGCGCAGCGCGTCCATCGCCTGCTCCAGCTGGCTGTCGAGATCCCACGCGTTGCGGTGGTCGAGCTGCTCCTGGAGCTTGCCCATCTCCTCCATCAGCTCGTCGGAGTAGTCCGTCGCCATCTTCTCGGCGATCTCGTTGAACCGGTCGACCATCGCCTTGGTCTCGGCGACGCCCTCCTGCACGTTCCCGAGGACGGTCTTCTCCTCGTTCAGCGGCGGCTCCTGCTGCAGCATCCCGACGGTGAACCCCGGCATGAGGCGCGCGTCCCCGTTGGACGGCTGTTCCAGACCGGCCATCATGCGCAGCAGCGTCGACTTACCGGTGCCGTTCGGTCCCAGGACACCGATCTTCGCGCCTGGAAGGAAGTGCAGGGTGACGTCGTCCAGGACGACCTTGTCGCCATGTGCTTTGCGCACACGCTGCATCGTGTAGATGTACTCGGCCATATCCTCAAGCCTAGAGGGTCTGAGATGGTGTTAATTGCAGTGCTCTCCTCCTTCGGGCCTTGGCGGCCCTCCATGGTCGATCACTGCGCGCGATCGCTGCATCGCTTCGTCTCGCCTGGCGGCTCGCTGCGCGATCAGGTTTCTCGCAGGCTCGAAACCTGCCTTCGGTCGCGATCGCAGGCGTTGAGGTTGTCGCGTGGTTGCGCAGGTGGTTCATGTCAGCGCGAACGGGGCCTCCACGACCTGCGCGCCGGCGTCCTTTGGGGTCAGGCGGCGCGGGCTCCGGGGTGTCCATTGAGGTCAGGCGGCGCAGGCTCCAGAGGTGCCGAGGTCAGGCGGCGGGAGCTCCGGAGGTGCCCTTTGGGATCAGGCGGCGGGGGCTCCGGAGGTGTCGGGGGCAGG
>NZ_VCKW01000027.1 GCF_005889715.1 Actinomadura soli | reverse complement strand
AGAGGTGTATAAGAGACAGCCTCCCGGGGCGAGCGGCCCGGCGCTCTTCTCGGGGGAGACAATGGTGAGCCAGTATTCCTTCACGGACAACAACAACGCTCTCGATCCGAACGGCAACCACGCTCCTGAGTGGCGGGTCAACTATCTCATCACCGAAGAGACCCAGCCTGCTGCGCTCACACACGCTGACCTGCGCGCAGGCGGTGAAGCAACGTCGTCACATCGTGCTGGTCATGGCCACCCTGACCGGCTGGTGTTCATTGAGCACGCATCTTTGTTCCTCCGCCTCGTGGCTGGAGTCCCTCGCGGTGCTCCGCGACATGGCGCCGTCAGCGCCGCGGGACCACGGCGATCGCGGAGACCTCGACCAGATAGTCGGGGAGACCCAGACCGGCGACGATGACCAGGGTGTTGGCCGGGTAGTCCGCTCCGTCGAAGAAGCTTCGGCGCACCGCGGTGACCGGTTCGCGATAGGCGCGGTCGGTGATGTAGGTGGTGGTCGCGACGATGTCGCCGGGCCCGCCGCCGGCGTCGGCGAGCACGGCACGCACATTCTCATAGACCTGCCTGGCCTGTGCCTCGGGGTCGGCCGGCCCGATCAGCCGGCCGGCCGCGTCACGCGCGACCTGGCCGGCGATGAAGACCATTCCTCCGCACAGGACGCCGAGAGAGTAGGCGAATCGCGGCGCGTCGTGACCGTCTGGTCCGTACGGTCGCAGCAGCCGCCGGCTCGCGCGTGCGTCGGATGACTCTGGTGAGCTCATAGGAGACTCAGAATTCCTGCATCTGCGGCCGGATGACCAGTTCTGACACGTTCACCCTGCTTGGCTGGCCGACGGTGTACACCACCGCGGCGGCCACGTCCTCCGGCTGCAGGAACTCCATGTTCTGCTTCAGCGCCGCGATGCCGCCCTGGGCCTCCTTGTCGGTGATGTGGGTGGCCAGTTCGGTGTCCACGGCGCCCGGGATGATCACGGTGACGCCGATGCCGTCCTTGAGGACCTCGAGGCGGATGGATTCCGAAAGGGCGGTGACGGCCGCCTTGGTGGCGGCGTAGACGCCGCCGAGCGGGCGGCTGCGGCGGGCCGCGGTGCTGGAGATGTTGACGATCGCGCCCGATCCCTGGGCCTTCATGACTGGGAGGACGGCGTGGGTCGGGAAGAGCACACCGTGCAGATTGACGTCCGTCATCTGGCGCCACTCGTCGGTGAGTCCGCGCTCTATCCGGCTGAGCAGCATCACGCCGGCGTTGTTCACGAGAACATCGATACGCCCGTGGCGGTCCACGACGTCCTTGATCATCGCGGTGGCCTGGTCCTCGTCGGTGACGTCGCACGTGCAGGTGTCGGCGATGCCGCCGTCCTGGACGATTTCCTTGGCGACCGCGACGAGCCGGTCCTCCCGCCGTCCGGTGACCACGACGGTGGCGCCCTGGGCGGCGAGCGCCTTCGCGGTGGCGTGGCCGATGCCGCTGGAGGCGCCGGTGATGACGGCGACCTTGCCGGTGAGGCTCATGATTTCCTGCTTTCTTGGAGTGTTGAGGAGGGGCGCGCCGGTCAGACGCGCATGCTGAAGGGGTCGCCGATGTCCTCGGAGAGGTCGGCCATCACGTTCTTGACACGCAGGTAGTCGTGGAGCGAATCCAGACCGCGCTCACGGCCGAACCCGCTCTTCTTGTAGCCGCCGAAGGGGGCTTGCGCCGCGTTGGTGCGGTAGGTGTTGATCCAGACCGTGCCCGCCCGTATCTCCCTCGCGACGCGCACCGCCCGCGACAGGCTGCGGGTCCACAGTCCTGAGGCCAGGCCGTACTGGGTCGCGTTGGCGATGTGGATGGCCTCGTCCTCACCGTCGAAGGGCAGCACCGCGAGGACGGGGCCGAACACCTCCTCGGACGCGACCTTCATGTCGCTGGTGACGTCGGCGAACACCGTCGGCTGCACGAAGTACCCGGTCGGCAGTTCCGGGTCGTCGACGGGCCCGCCGCCGGCGAGCAGGCGTGCGCCGTCGCCCTTGGCGGCGGCGATGTAGTCGAGGATGGTGTCGTACTGGAGCTGGTTGGCGACCGGTCCCATCTCGGTGTCCGGGTCGAGGGGGTCGCCGAGGCGGATGGCGGCGGTGCGCTCGCCGAGCCGCTCAAGGACGGTCTCGTAGATGGGCCGTTCGACCAGCAGCCGCGAGCCGGCGATGCAGGTCTGCCCGGCGGCCGCGAAGATGCCGGCCAGCGCTCCGGGGATCGCGGTGTCGAGGTCGGCGTCCGCGAACACGATGTTCGGGGACTTGCCGCCGAGTTCGAGCGCCACGGCCACCAGGTTCTCCGCGGCCGCCTTGGCGACCAGGCGTCCGGTGCGCTGCCCGCCGGTGAAGGAGATGAGATCGAGATCGGGATGCGCGGTGAGTGCGGCTCCGACACGCCCGTCACCGGTGACGACGTTGATCACCCCGGGTGGGAAACCCGCCTCCTCGGCGAGCCGGGCGAGCTCGAGGGTGGTGACCGACGCGTGCTCGGAGGGTTTGATCACCACGGTGCAGCCCGCGGCGAGCGCGGGTGCGAGCTTGTTGGTCAGGAGCTGGATCGGGGAGTTCCAGGCGACGAGGAGCGCGGCGACTCCGGCGGGCTCGTGCAGGGTGAAGTCGAACAGATTGGCGTTGTCCAGGGGAATCGTCTGCCCGTAGAGCTTGTCGGCCTGCCCCGCCAGGAAGCGGTAGTTGCGGGCGGCGAAGCCCATCTGCCGCGTCGTCTCGCGGATCACCTTGCCGTTGTCGGTGGTCTCCAGCCTGGCCAGGTGCGGCGCCTCGGCGTCGATGAGGTCGGCGAGCCGCAGCATGAGCCTGGCGCGTTCCCCTCCGTTCGTCTTGCGCCATGTGTTCTCGAAGGCGGCCCGGGCACTGCGGACCGCGTGGTCCACATCGTCGTCGGACGCCTGTGAGAGGCTGGCCCACGGCTGCCGGCGGTACGGATCGATCGAGTCGAACCGCTCGCCGGTGGAGCCGTCGACCCACTTGCCGTCGATGAGCATCCGATACGGATCGGTGTCGGGGCGGTTCACCGTGTGCTCTCCTCGGTCGCGTTCAGCTCCAGGTGGTTTTTGGCGAAGCCCGGCCACAGCTCGTCGATGGCGTCCATCAGCCGGGCGGGCGCTTCGACGTGCGGAAAGTGTCCGACGTCGGAGAGGCCGTGGAAGACGGCGGGGCCGCCGATCTGCTCGCAGGTGCGACGGCCGAGCTCCGGTGGGATGGACCAGTCGTCGAGGCCGTGGACGGCCATCAGGGGCGTCGTCATCGTCGGCAGATCGCTTTGCAGGTCGGTTCGGGCGAACGCCTTGATGTCGCCTTGGACGACGTCGGGCGGGCATCGCAGGACGTCTCGGGAGATCTCGTCGACCCGTTCGGGGCTCGTGGTGGGGCCGCAGATCAGCCGGAAGTTGACCTCCATCCAGTCGGTGGGGTTGATCGCCACGAGATCGAAGGCGTTTCCGCCCCAGGCGGCCGATGGGCACCCGGTGCCGTCCAGCATGATCACGGCCGCCACCGAGTCCGGCCGGGCCCGGGCGAGGCTGAGTCCGAGGCCGCCGGCGAACGAGTGGCCCATGAAGACGTAGCGGCGGTGACCGAGCGCGGCCATGAGACCGTCGACGTACGGGATGTGGTCCGCGTAGTCGGCGATGGCGGCGCCGTCGGGGCGGCGTGCGCTCTTGCCGTGGCCGGGAAGGTCCAGGGCGATGACGGAGAAGTGGTCGGTGAGGCGGTCGCTCACGTACCGCCACGACAGGGTGTCCTGGCCCGCCCCGTGCACCAGGGCCAGCGGCGGGCGGCCGTTGTCGAACTGTTCGTAGTACAGGCGAGCACCGTCGATGTCGAGGTAGGACATGTCAGTTCCTCCGGTACGCGTCGGCCAGTGCGTCACCGAGTCGCCAGATGGTCTTCCACAGGTCGAGCAGCGCGACGGAGTCTCCCTCGAAGCGGAGCAGGTGATACCGCCACGCGCGGTGCAGCCCGCCGTGCAGGCCGGCCAGGATCGGTTTCCACTCGTCCGCGGTACCGACGATCCGGATCTGCTTGAGGTCGGCGCCGTCCTGGCCGTCGCCGGCCCGGCGGACGGTTCCGCGGTCGACCACCAGGAGCAGGTCCGGCCCGGGGGTTTCGCTCAGGCCGATGCGCGCCGACCTCCACCGGTCTCTCTGGGGATCCGCTTCCAGAAGGACGATGGCACGGTCCAGCAGATCACCGGTGAGGTGATGCGCGTCGGAGACGGCGGCGCTCACGACCGGCTCCCGACGGCCTCCGCCTGCAGCGGGTTGACCGGTGCGACCGGGAGCCCGAGCGAGGTCTTCCCGAACAGGTCGAGCGCGTCCAGGTTGTTGTAGGGCTGGATGGTGGCCGCGCGCACGTCCCGGTAGATGCGGGCCAGCGAGGACCGGTTGTAGAACGCCGCGCCACCGGCGATCTGCATGACCTTCTCCATGATCGCCACGGCGTTGTTGGCGCCCACGTACTTGGCCATCACGGCCCTGCTCATCCCGCTCTGGACGTCGAGATCGGTGAACAGGTGCCCCGACGTCATCTCCTGGGCGACATGGCGGATCGTGGCGCGGGCGGTTTCGGTGAGCACCGTGATCTCGGCCATCAGCGCCTGGATCTGCGGCTGGTCCGCAAGGCCGCGCGGCTCGATGATCTGCTGCCGGAGCCGTTGGACTCCGCCCAGTGCGGTGCCCAGGTACGTGGCGGCGAACGTCGGCTGCGCCCATCCCCAGACCGTCTTGAGGAGGGTGCCGTCCAGGGTGCCGACGGGGTACCGGTGAAAGACCGCTTCGTCCGGAACGAAGACGTCGTCGAACAGCACATCGTTGCTCTGCGTGGCCCGCATGCCGAGCGTGTCCCAGGTGCGCAGGATCTCGAGTCCCGGGGTTTCGGCCGGAAGCCGGTAGAAGATGATCTGCGGGCCTGCCTCCGGGTCGTCGAAGCGGGCCATGCTGGAGAAGTGCGTCATCACCGAGGAGCCGGTGCCGAAGATCTTCTTGCCCTTGATCCGGTACCCGCCGTCGACGCGGACGGCCGTGCACCGCGAATCGCGCAGAAGCGGCGCTCCGGGCTCGGCCGACAGCACGGCGTTGATCACCTTGCCCTCGGCACAGTCACGGAGCCACTGTTCGAGCCTGGGCCGCGGATCCGACCGCCACATGCTGGCCAGCTGGCCGATCGGCGAGACGTGCATGTTGACCACGAGAGCGGTCGCCGCGCATCCCATGGCGAGCCGTTCCTGTGCGGCGACCAGGTCGTTGAGGTCGGCGCCGAGCCCGCCGAGTTCTTCTGGGACGGTCAGCCGCAGGTATCCGGCTTCGCGCATGCGTTCAAAGTTCTCGAAGGGGAAGGTGTTGTCGCGGTCGTGTTCGTCGGCGCGTTCGGCGAAGTCGTCGGCCAGATCCGCCGCGAGTCGCACGAACCGCTGTTCACGTGAGGTCAAGAGGGTCTCCATGGGCATTCGTGTGGGCGGATGCCTCGCCGGACGTGGCCGGGAGGTCAAGGGCGGGGTGGCGGTCGAAGAAGCCAACGGGTTCGAGGGCGGATGCGGCGTACTCGACGGGCATCACCGGCCAGTCCTCCGTACGCGGAACGTGGGTGCTGCCGAGGGCGCGCCGGAGAACGAGGTCCTGGTCTTCCAGCGGCCGGACGACCGCAGCGAGGTCCTCGATCCGCCGGGGTACGGCTGCTGAGTGACGGTCATATCGGTCCTCTCCTTCTCGGGCTGCCGGCGTCAGGCCACGAGGGTGCACCGGCCGTAGGAACCGCTGAAGAACAAGAGCGGAGACCCCGGCCGGACCTGGCAGCTGAGCACCCGGCCGATAACGATCTTGTGGTCGCCGCCGCGATGAACGGCGTCGACCTCGCAGACGATCGAGCCGAGCGTTCCGGGAAGTTCCGGCAGGTGGTGCTCGTCCAGTGAGCAGCCCCGGTCGGCGAAATGATCGGCGCCACGGCGGGCGAACTCCCGGGACACCGCGGCCTGGTTCTCGGCGAGCAGGTTGACCCGGAACATTCCGCGGTCGATCACCGCACGCGACGTTCGGCTCGTCGACGACAGGCAGACCAAGAGCAGTCGGGGGTCAAGCGACACCGAGGTCAACGCGTTGAGGGTCATTCCGTACGGCACGCCCTCGTGGAATGTGGTGACGACGGTCACTCCGGTCGGAAAAGAGCTCATTGCCTCGCGGAACTCCTGCTCCTCGGGCGAGCTCTGTCTTTCGTTGGATGAACTCATGCGGCTGACCGATGTCATCGATCCTCCCAAGCTGTATGCCGTCAGTATACAGGGTGCGTCCCGGCGTGCAAGCCCCGGTATACTGTCTGTATGACGATCGGTGAATTCCCTGCGGGAAGCGGTTCTCACGAGGAGCCCAACCTGCGTGAACAGGCATATGACCGCATGCGCGAGCAGATCTTCACCCGCGAGCTGCCGCCGGGCGGGCTCCTGTCCGAGGTCCGCTTGGCCAAGGCGTACGGAATCAGCCGCACACCGGTGCGCGAGGCCATCAAGCAGCTCGCCCAGGTGGGTCTCGTCAGGCTGGTGCCCGGTCGCGGTGCCTTCGTGACCGAGCTCGCGCCGCACGATGTGGTCGAGATCTATGAACTGCGGGAACAGCTGGAGTGCTATGCGATCCGGATCGGAGCCCGCCGGCTCACCGACGAGCAGATCGCGGAGTTGGAGACGCTGGCGGACGAGGCCGACCGGCTGCGCGACGCCAACGATCTGAAGGCGGCGTTCGAACTGGCGGTGGCGACCCACCGCCGCTTCACCCGGGCGGCCCGCAACGTCCGCCTGGCCCGGATTCTGGAGCAGTTGGAAGACGAGTCCCGCCGGGTGTCGCATATGACCTTCATGCGACCGGGCCGGCTGGCCGCGGCACTGGCGGAGCACCGGGACATCCTCGCCGCGCTGCGGGCTCGCGACGGGGACGCCGCCGAGACCGCGCTGCGCGTCCACCTGCGTGCCGACCGGGATGCGGCCGTGGACCAGTTCGCGCCGGACACGTACTGAACCGACCCCGGATCGATCAACCCGCCGAAGGTGAGGGCGCCGGCGCGTTCTGCGACGAAAGGACCTCGGTGAGGGTGAAGGTCCCGGTGGGCGTCCATCGAACAATCATGTTGGACTCACTGGCCAGGCCCCTGTGGTTGGCCGGGGAGAAGCAGTACCGGCCGAGCACGCCTTCATATCCGCAGGTCTTCTCGATCTGCCGCGCAAGGGACTTGCGGTCGGTGCTGCCGGCCGCCTTTGCCGCCTGGGCGATGATCGCGACGGTGTCGGCGACATAGCCGGCGACCGTATCGGGGCGCTTACCGCCATGGGCCTTGACATAGGCGTCGGCGAACTGCTTCGCCTTCGCCGCGCCGGCCATTCCGGAGGGCACCTGATCGGGGATCAGAACGGGGCTGGCGTCGGAGAACAGGCCGCCCGGAGGCAGGTTCGGAGCCGCCAGGTGCGCGATGTCGTAGTTGACCGAGGCGTGGCCGGCGAACACCGGCTGCGCCATCCGGAGTTGCGCCATGCCCTTGAGGACCGCGATCAGGTTGGCGCCGGAGGAACAGGAGTAGACGACATCGGGCTTCGCCGCGCGAATCTTGGTGAGCTGCGCGGTGAGATCGGTGTCTCCCTGCTGGAAGGACTCGCTCGCGACGACCTTGAGGCCGTATTTCGGCGCGGCCTGGTTGATGGCGTCGGCATAGCCCTTGCCTCCGGCGTCCGCCGTGTAGATGCAGGCCACGCGCCGCCATCCACGCTTCTGCATGAACCGTGCGGGCACGTCGCCGACGAGCGTGACCCTCGGAGCGTCGACCAGGAACAGCGACGGCGTGGTCTTCTCGGGAAACGGCGTGATGCAGAACATGGGGGTACGGGACGCGTCGGTGAGCCGATGCGCCGGATCGCACAGCTGTGTCGGGGTCGGCCCGACGATCGCCGACACCTTGTCACGGAGGAACTCGCGTGTGATCTTCACGGCCGTGTCCGGGCTCGTCCGGGAGTCTTCGACGCGCGTCCGCACCCGTATGCCGGTGTCGCGCTCGGCCTGGGCGACGGCGAGTGTGAACGCCTGCCGCTCCGCGGTGCCGACCGGCGCGAACGGCCCGGTGAGGTCGAACATCGCGCCGATGTACACCGTTCTCCCGTCCTTTTCCGATGACGATTGACCGGCCGCGGAGCAGCCGACGGTGCCGGCGACCACGCAGGCGCCAACGGTGAGCAGGGCGATTCGAGACATGACGGACTCCTAGTCTGTGACGGAGTGAGAGGGCAGAGGGGCCTCGCGGCGATCATCGGAGACGCGGACGTTGCGGACGCGCCGCCGTAGGCGGATCGAGTCCTTGCCGAGCAGGACCAGCAACAGCAGGGCCAGGGACACGACGTCTTTGAGGTCGGAGGAGATGTAGCCCGCCGTGAGGGATTCCGTCAGGCCCAGGAAGAGTCCCGCCACCGTCGCGCCGAGAAAGCCCCAGCCGCCCAGGGCGGCGGCGATGAAACCCTTGAGCGACAGCAGGAATCCCGACGAGGCCCCCATCGCGGCGACGGGTCCGAGGAGGACCCCGGACAATGCCCCCAGAGCCGCGGCGATGATGAGGCCGACCGTCCGGACCGCGGTCGGGTGGATCCCCACCAGCATGGCCCCGGTGGGATTCTCAGCGCAGGCGCGCATGGCCTTGCCCCAGCGAGATCGCCCAGCGAGCACGAGCGCGGTGATGAGAACAGCGGTTGCGGCGACGATGAGGAGCTGCTGACGCTGCAGACTGGCCCCGAGAAACGAAACGGGGGGACCTGGCACGGCCGGCGCGAGCTGCCGCGGCTCCGGGCCGAACCCAAGGCTCAGCAACTCGTCCATCGCGAACGCGAGGGCGAGCATGACCAGTGTGCCGCTGAGCTCGGTCTGCCGCGCGATACGCCGCAGGATCAGAACGTCCACGGCGAACGTCACCGCTCCCGCCGACGCGACCACCACGACGACGGCGGGCGCCATCGGCCAGCCGCGCTCGGTCAGGGCGTTCGTCCCGAGGACCCCCAGCACGACCATGGAGCCGCTGAGGAAGAACAACTGGCCGGACACCTTCCGCACCAGCGCCCAGGTCAGTGACAGCAGCGCGTAGGCGGCACCGGCGACCACGCCGGTGATCAGGAACTGGGCGGTTTCAGACACTACCCCGTCCTCCCAGGTAGGCGTGGATCACCATCGGGTCGCTCATCAGCGTCCGCGCGGAGCCGGTCACGGCTATCCGGCCTCGCTGGATCACCGCCGCCCGGTCGCTGACTCCCAGGGCGAGCGCGGCGTTCTGCTCGATGAGGACGATGCCGATACCGTCATCGGCAAGCGCGCGCATGGCCTTCAGGATCTGTCGGGTCATGCCGGGCGAGAGCCCCAGCGAGGGCTCGTCCAGCACGAGATAGCGCGGATCGGCCATCAACGCACGGCCGATCGCCGTCATCTGCTGTTCGCCGCCCGACAGCGTTCCCGCGGAGCGCCGGAGCAAGGACGCCAGCGGCGGGAATATGTCCATGACGAGGGGCAGACGATCCACGGCGTGCCGACGGCCATGGCGGAACCCGCCGAGCTCAAGGTTGTCCGCGACGGTCAGGCCGCCGAACAGACCACGGTCCTCAGGCACCAGGGCGATGCCTCGGCGCACCCGCTGCGACGGGGCGAGACCGTCCAGCCGGTCCCCGTCGGCCGTGACCGAACCGGAACGCGGCTTCAGCAGGCCGGCGACGCAACGCGCGAGAGTGGTCTTTCCGGCCCCGTTCGAACCGAGAAGGCAAACGACCTCACCACCACCGACGTGCAGGTCGATGCCGTGCAGTACGTCCGCCGCTCCATATCCGGCGACCAGATCGCTGATCTGCAGCACGGGGGCGTTCATGCCGGCGTCCCGAGGTACGCGTCGACCACGGCCGGATGAGAGCGGACCACCGCCGGCGGCCCGGACGCGACCACTCCACCGCCGGCGAGAACGAGCACCTCGTCACACAGCTCCATGATCAGTTCGAGATGATGCTCGATGATCAGCAACCCGACGTCCCCGGCCGCGACCTGGCGCAGCGCATCCGCCAGGGCGCCGGTCTCGGTGTCGTCGAGCCCGGCCGCGGGCTCGTCGAGCAGCACGAACCGGGGGTCGCTGGCCAGCACGCGGGCCACCGACACCAGCCGCTGCTGACCCGTCGTGAGCGCGTGGGCCGGCGTATCGGCCAGGTGGCCGCATCCGACGAGGTCCAGCGCGTGCATGGCGCACTCGTGGAGACGGATCTCCTCGCGCCGATGGGACGGCAGCCGCAGCGCCGCGGACACGAGGCCCACCCGCCCGCGGACGTGTGCACCCACGAGCACGTTGTCGAGGACCGTGAGCTCTTCGAGCAGCCGGGCATGCTGGAACGTTCGCGACAACCCGGAACGGCACAGGGCATCGGGTGATCGTCCGGTCGCCCAGGCGCCGTTCAGCCAGATGTCACCGCCGTCCGGTGTGAGAGCTCCGGTCACACAGTTGATCAGGGTGGACTTGCCCGCGCCGTTGGGACCGATCAGCCCGACCACCTGACCCGGGTTCAGACGGAAACTGACGTCGCGAAGAACCTGGAGACCGCCGAAGCTTCTGGACAGCCGGGCGACCGTCAGCCCGCCTCGTTCGTCACCGCTCATCAGCGGTCCTTTCCGATGGTCCGGCCGTCACGGCGGCCTGCGCGGGCCGTGTCAGAGGCCGGATTCGCCATAGGCGGCCGAGTCCGGTGCCGGCCGCCGCCACGAGGCCCTGCGGAAGGAATCCGGCGAAGAGCAGCAACAGCAGCGGCGTGAAGAGTGCCTCCGGTTCAGAACCGAGATCCACGGTCTCGGGCAGGAGCTGCAGGACCATGAGCCCGACGACCCCGCCCCAGGGGCTTCTGGGTCCGCCGACGATCACCGCCGCGAGCAGGAGGATCGACTGTCCGACCCCGAACTGCTCGGGTGTCAGGAACTGGTTGTAGTACGCGTACAGCCCCCCGGACAGCCCCGAGCACAGGCCGCTGATCACGAAGGCCGTGCTCTTGGCCGTCGTCACGCGAACTCCCACTGAGCGGGCGAGATCCTCCCCGGCCGACAGCGCCTCGAAGGAGCGCCCTTTACGGCTGCGCTGGATGTTCGCGACCAGCACGCCGGCCACGATCACGGCGGCCCACGCGACCGCGTAGAAGGCGGTCTCACTGGCGACGTCGATGAATCCCAGACGCAGATTCCCTTCCATCGCGATCCCGTCGGCTCCGCCCGTGATCGGCTCGGCCACGACCGCGATCCGCTGGAACATCAGCGCGAGCACGAGTGTGGCGAGCGACAGGTAGAGGCCGCTGAGGCGCAGGAAGGGCGTCAGCGCGCACGCGACCGCACCGCCTGTGACGACCGCGGCGCACAGTGCGAGCTCCGGCGGAGCATCGAGCCGGACGCTCACCGACGCGGCGGTGAACGCCCCCACCCCGGCGAGCGCACCCTGTCCCAGGGAGACCAGCCCCGCCCGGCCGACCAGCAACGACAACCCCACCGCGCTGACGCTGGAGATCGCAACAGGCACCAACAGCGGGATCACCCACGTACCCAGCGCCATCGGGGCGACTGCGGCCACGAGCCCCAGCGCTACCGGCGCCCGCCAGCTCGGCCACGCCGGCCGCGCATCCGAGCGCCCGCGCCGCTCGGCGGCCGGGCCATCTATTCGGGTCATACATCCAGCCTGTATCCAGGCGGTATACCCTGTCAACCCTGCGATGACGTGCAGATCTGAGCAAAGAGGGTCCGATGCGTGCGAGGTCGCCCTCCGTCCCGGCTCGGCGGACGACGCTTGAGAGGCGACGCTCAGCCGGGAATGGAACGCGGCCCGGGCGGGTCATCGTCGCCCACGGCACGCTCGTACGGACCGGTCAGTGGCCGTCGTGTGTGCGGGCGCTTACTTCACGCCGGCGGCACTCTCCACGAGGCGCGTCCCGGCGCGACCGCCGTCCGGCACCCCGGCGAGTCGAGGAAGGCCCGGACTACCTCGACAGAGAATCTGGCGGCCGGGCTGCTCATCAAGTCTGACCGGCCGCTCACGAAGAGTCGCCAGATGGCCGACGGTCTCGTCCACCGCCGCGCCGGGGCCGCGATCCGCTTAACCCGGTGACCCGGTCGTAGCCGTGATCTTCAGTCGGCCTCGCTGTTCTTCGTGGCCCAGGAGGCGATCTGCGCCCGGGAGGCGAAGCCCAGTTTCTCCAGGATGTGTTCGACGTGCCCTTCGGCGGTGCGCTGGGCGATCACCAAGGTAGCCGCGATCTCCTTGTTGGTCATGCCCTGAGCGACCAGGCCGGCGACCTGCTGTTCCCGGGAGGTGAGGGCTGACGGAGCACGTGTCGTCCGCCGGGATCGCCGCGGGCTCTCGTTCAACGCGTAGCCGATGGCCTCGTCGGGGCCGAGAATCGCGCCACGCTGGAAGGCCGCGGCGAAAGCCTCGTCACCGAGCGTTTCGTGGAGATGAGAATCGCAGGGATCGTGGAAGTCCACGAACGGTGGAGTCCGGGGCATCGAGGTCCCCAGCGATCGCCAAAGTGTATGCGCCGCACCAAGAAGCGTGGCCGCGTGTTCATGCTGCCCGCCGGCCGACGCGATCCACGCCAGCACCTCCACGCACTGAGCCGTATTCCACTGGTCGTTGCTGTGCCGTTGGAGCCGCAGGCTCTCCCCGATCGTCGCGACCGCTTCGCGCAGGTCACCGCGCCGGTACTCGTTGAAGCCGAGTGCCCATAGCGCGAGAGGCCGGTACAGATGCGTGCCGTGGTTCTCGCAGATCGCGAGGGACTCCTTGCAGAACGCCTCAGCGCGGTCGGTTCTCCCGGAGGCAGAGGCGGCCAATGCCATTCGGTACAGCGCTACCGCGCAGGCACCGGGAGGCTCACCGATCACCCGATAGCGGCGCACCGCCTCTTCTTGCAGCGAGATCGCTTCTGCGTAGTTTCCCTTGAACAGTTCAGCGACGCCGAACAGTTCCATGGCATGTGCTTCCGCGGACGGGTCACCAAGTTTCTTCGCCAAATCGGCACAGTCCCGCAGAAGCAGTTCGGCCCCAGACAGATCACTCTGCAAGAGGGCGAGCCTGCCGGCGACCCACAATGCCTTCGCCCGCGCCGCCGTCGGTGTTGAATCTTTCTTGAGTGCCAGGCTAAGCCAGTGAAGACCCTCCCCCAAAATGCCATAGTAAATCCAGTAGGGCCAGTTCGCGGTGACCATCCGGAACACGGTCTGTGCCTCACCGGGCTCGGTCAGGCAAAAATCCATGGCCGCCCGGATGTTGGCGTGATCCAGGCGTAGTCGCGCATACCAACGTAGCTGGTCAGGGCCGAACCGTGCCTCTTTCGAGCGCATGACCACCCATTGGTAATGGTCGCGGTGCCGACGGCCGAGCGTCGTCTCCTCACCGGACTCGGCCAGCATCATCCGGCCGTACTGACGGATCGTCTCCAGCATCCGGTATCGCGCACCGTCCCGGCGCACCAACGATTTATCGACCAAGGCGGCAACCAGCTCGAATATGTCCTCGGATGCGATGGCGTCCCCGCCGCAGACCTGTTCCACGGCCGGCAGGTCGAACCCTCCGGAAAAGATCGACAGCCGGGCCCACAACGTCCGCTCGCCGGGCGAGCACAGGTCATGGCTCCACTCGACCGTCGCCCGCAGCGTCTGCTGGCGTGGCATCGCCGTTCGGCTGCCACGCGTCAGCAGCCCGAAACGATCGTCCAGGCGGTCAATGATCTGCACTATCGACAGAGACCGCAGGCGCACCGCCGCCAACTCGATCGCGAGCGGTATCCCGTCCAACCGCCGGCACAGACGTGCCACCGCTTCCCAGTCGCCCTCAGCAAGCGCAAGGTCCGGCACAGCCTCCGCGGCCCGCTCCATGAACAACCGCACGGCCTCGGACTCGTCGAGGTGGCGCTCCGACATAGGCCGGTCGGGTGCCGGGAGGGACATCGGAGGCACATCGAGAACGGTCTCACCCCCAACTCCGAGTGGCTGCCGGCTGGTCACCAGGATGCGCACATTGGCCGCCGCGCTGAGCAACCCGTCGGCCAACGCCGCGCACACGTCCAGCAGGTGCTCACAGTTGTCCAGCACGATGAGCAGGTGCTTGTCGGAGACGAAATCCACCAGCGAGTCCAGTGACGGCTGGACCGACCAGTCCGCCAGCCCCAGCGTCGCGGCGACCGTCGGAGCCAGCAGTTCCTCGTCCTGCAACGGTGCCAGGTCTACCAGCCACACCCCGTCCGGGAACGCGCGTCGCAAGTCAGCGGCCACCCGTCGCGCCAACCGAGTCTTACCGACGCCACCCGCCCCAACGAACGTCAACAGTCGCGTACGGCCCAGCAGACGACGCGCCTCCGACAGCTCCCTCCGGCGGCCTACGAAGCTCGTCACCTCGACTGGAAGATCACCACGGTATCGAGGCGTCGCGCGAACGGACATCTCGTCACCAGCCTACGCCCAATCGGCATATCCCCAGGTTATCCCCCAATTAGCCATGGGGACCGGTGCGAGCAACGTCGCGCCCGCACCGACCGGGCTGGCGCCCTGAACCCAAATTGATCAACCTGGAGGGACCCCCGATACCCGCTCTCTGGACCACATCCCCCGGTTGTCGCCCATCCGGCGGCCGACACCTCCGGTACATCGCCCGCGCGCTGCGCGGCAGCAAGACCACGGTCGACATGCGAAGCCTGGGCCCGATCTTCGCGGCGTCCCTGCCCGAGGTCGCGTTCATCCGCGATTGGCTCGGGTCCGGCGGTCTGCGCCCGCATATCAAGCTCGCGAGCGCGATAGACGTCGAACCGGAGGTCGGCGCGGAGGCGAGAAGGATGGCCGACGCGTGGGCCGCCTACGAAAGCCGCCTCACCGCGATCAAGCGCCACGGCGACAGATCCTGACCTGTCGGCGGTTCTGATCCAATTGTTGTGAGCCGTTCACATTACGTGGATAGATCCCGTTGCGCGTCCTGGGCGTTGGGTGCGGCGGCCCGCACAGCCTCGGCATACGCCCCACCGCGGTCGCGGCACACCATCTCGGGGCCGGGGTGCTCACGCAGCCAGGCGGCCAGGGGGGTTTCCAGGTCCAACAAGATCGTGGCGTACACATGACCCTTACGAGTGGCGAAATCGTCGACCCCCAGCACCCGCGGAGCCCTCGCCCGCGGCTGCTGGGGCCGACGACGCAGCAGCCGCAGCAGTGTGTTGGAGCTGACCGGAATCGCCAGATACTTGGGCAGCCGCGCGGCCGGGCGTCCGGCCAACACCAGCATGAGCCGCTCGAAGACGCGCCGGAGCTGCGGGGTTCGGCGGGCGAACCGCTCGGTCAGCCCGTCGATCTGTTCGGTGAACGTGCGCCGCAGGCACGCGTCGGCCGGGTAGCGAAACGCAAACGACGCTGCGTGATCGTTCACAACAAGTTGATCAGAACCGTGCGTGTCGGTCACGTCCGGTTGGCGAGCGGGTCATAGGAGATCGCGCAGGGCGCGTGCGGCTTTGTCCACGGCCTTGGTGAGGGTGTGCAAATGGGTGGCGAGCAGGTTGGCGACCTGCCGGGCCGGATTGAGCAGGATCAGCCAGCCGCCGAACCGTTTTGCCTGCTTCCAGGCGGCAATGATGGCGCGCAGTCCTGAGGAGTGACCCGTGTGCTCCATTGTGCTGGGAGGCGGAGCTGATGGCCAGCCGCCCGCTACCTTCGCACGGCTTACTGGAGTTGTCCGGCGAGGTAGGTCGCGAGGGGGTTCCGCAATGTGGTGATGTCGCGGGTCGGGTCGCCGTGCACGATCAGCAGGTCGGCGTCATGTCCGGCGTGGATGCCTCCTTTGCGGTCTGGCAGGCCGCATGCCTCGGCGGCGACCGACGTGGCGGCTCTCAGGGCAGCCGTCACCGACAGCCCGGCGAGCACGTACTCCTCCAGAGTGAAGGGCAGCAAACCGTGAGGTTTGGCCGGGGCGATGCCCCGTCCGAGCCTGCCACCAACCGGGCTCTGCCCTGATGAAGCCGCACGGCGGTCTCGCGCAGAGCGGCCTGGGTGATGCCGGCGCGCGCGGCCACGGCGATGATCTCCGGTGGGACCACGACGTCGGGATCGGACCCGAGCGTGGTGCAGAGGGCGATCCCGGAATCAGCCAGCGCGGTGAGCAGCGTGTCGTCGATGCGGACGCCGTCAGGAGTCAGGCAGGTGCAGTGCTCGATGCCGTCGACGCCTGCGGCCAAGGCCTGTCGGACCGCGTCGAGGGCGTGCGCGTGCGCGGTGATCGGCAGCCCGACCCGGTGGGCCTCGTCGACCGCCGCGTGCACCCCCGCATCGGTGAACTGGGGGCTCATGGTGTCGGTACCGGGCGTCAGCACACCGCCGCTCGCCATGATCTTCACGATGTCCGCGCCGCGTTCTGCCCGCAGCCGGACCGCCGCCCGCACCTCCGCCGCACCGCGCGCCTCCCCGCCCAACGATGCGCAGTGTCCGCCCACGCTGGTGATCGGCGTCCCGGAGGCCACGACCGCCGGCAGCCCGGGTCTGTCGCGTGAGCCATGACACGTTCGAGCGCCCCAAGGGTGCTGTCGGCGCACAGGTGCACGTGCGCGTCGATCAGGCCGGGCAGTGCCGTCCCCTCATAACGCCGCGTCGTCCACCCATCGGGGGCCTCCGTGCCCTGCTGAACTCCGACGACCCGTCCGTTCTCCACCAACACCAGGGCGGGTGCGTCCAGCAAACGTTCGCCGTCGAAAACCTTGTCCACACCAATCGCAAGTCTGCTCACTCCGGTGACGGTAGTGGGAGGTCCCGAGGCGCCGCGGGTCGTGCAGAGCAATCGGTACTGATCATGTGCTTTCTGGCGGTATCTGCGTGCTAGCCGCTAACACGACCGGCAGGGCCGGGGGCGCTGCAAGTCGCCCAGGCCCGCCCCCACCTTCCGACGGGCTCCGGCCCGGCCATGGGGCTGCCCTCGACGGTGGGGCCGCCTGGACGGATTCACCTAGATCGACGTCAATGCGGTCTTGGCGCAGCCAGACGTAGATGGTCTGACTACCCGGCTGGGCCGCTGCTGCTCGGCTTTTGGGAGGGTGCGACGGACGACGGCGCTGTTGATGCCGTCTGTGTGGCATTCGCTCCGATCGCCGCCAGTAGCAGCATGAGCGGTGGCACAAAGGCCCCCGCGCTGACGCTTCAATGAGCCATCCTGTGGGGTATTCCCATGGTCAATGAATAATCGCAGGTTGCGTAGACAACCGAGTTTTCGAGCCCCACCCGTGGTCTCCGTCTTCAGCGTCGACCCCGCCGCCTGATGTGCTGGCCGTCAGCGGTCGCCATCCGGGGCTCTTCGGGATGGTGACCATCGATGCCGCGCGAGGGCCGAACGCCTTCTCTCGCGCAGGATCCGATATCGCTGTCGATGTTAGGGTGCCCGTCGACGGTCTTCGCGTCGGGGGGCATGTGTGTCGTGAACCACGACACGATACGGGTAAGGAGATCGACGATCGCGGGGTAGGCGCGAACGCCGTGCCCCTCCTGCGGATAGATCGCCAGGACCGACTCCACGCCGCGGGCCAGCAGCGCCTGGTGGAACTCCCTCGCCTGACCGGGCGGCGTACATTGATCGTTCGCTCCCGCGACGTTGAGGCACGGTGTTCGGGCCTTGCTGGCCCGCAGTACTGGGCTGCGGGCGTGGGCCATCGTGCCCGGCTCTTCGGGATCGGAGCGCAGAAAGGTGTTCCCCCATCCACCTATATTGCTGGTGAAGGCCTGGCTGTACCAGTCGGTGATGGGGGAGATCGGCACCGCGGCGGCGAACCGCTGGTCCAGAGTGACCAGCCAGGACGACATGAAGCCACCGTAGCTCGCGCCGATCAGGCCGATCCTGGAACGGTCGGCCACGCCGCGTTCGGCAAGCGCGTCGATGCCGGAAAGGATGTCGTCCGCGTCGGCGCCACCCATGTCGCCGATGACCTGACAGGCGAACTCCCGGCCGCGGCCCCCACTTCCGCGGGGGTTCGGGTTGAGCACCGCGTAACCCATGGAAACCAGCAGCGGTACCCAGAGGGACTTCATCGACCATGCGTTGCGGAAGGCCCAAACCGGACCACCGTGGATGTTGACCACCAGCGGGAAGGGACCATCGCCCGCCGGACGGCACAGTATTCCTTCGATCCGCTGACCGTCCGGCGCCGACCAGGTGACCGCTTCGGCGCTCCCCGCGAGCGACGACAGATGGTCTGAGCCGGCGTGGTGCGTCGTCGCGAGCACATCGCCGGTGCCGCCGCCGAGCAGCGCGACCTGGGGCGGCAGGTGGTAGGCGCTCTGCGCGACGAGCACCCTGCCGTCCGAGGTGAACGCCCCCTCGGGATACAAACCGCCGCACGACAGTTCGGTGGAGACCAATTCTGTGAGAGCGCCGGTCCCGGCTTCGACGATTCCCGCGACCGAGTCCAGATGACGCTGGCCGAGATAGCCCAGCCGGTCGACATCGATCCACTGGGTGCAGGTCACATCGGTGTGCGCGGTGTTGACACGGGTGCTCGTCTTCGACGCCAGGTCGATGATGACGAGGTCGCCCGCCAGGAGCCCCCGGTCACTGCAGACGGCCTCCACGACGCTGGCGTACCTGCCATCAGGCGACCCGGCTGGCAGCCCGAGTTGGAATTGGCTGCGTACCAGTTCGCGGCTCTCCCCACCAGTGGTGTCGATCGATGTGAGGACCGATCTATACCAGGCGTCCTCGTCCGGTGCGTCCGATGTCACCGCCATCACGGTGGACGGACCGCCCCACCCCGCTTCCCAGCAGTTCATTCGCTCGGGCGAGAGTCGCGATAGGTCCCCGGAGCCCACGGTGTAGAGCCAGAGGCTGCGCCAGGCCGATCGCGTGCCCTCTTCGATCAGGGGATGCCAGGTCGGCAGGTCATCGATCGGACTGTTGGACATGGCCCCCTGGGCTGCGGCCTGGTCGGCGCCGAGGCCGGCCACGCCCAGCAGTATCTGCCGCCCGTCCGGGGACCAGTGCGCATATTCGACCGAGCCTGGGACGGTTGGCGCGGCGACCGCCTCACCGAGGGAGCCGATATCCAGCAGATAGAGCTGGAACACGTCGGGCTCGGCGCGGTCGGACAGGAACGCGAGGGTGGCGCCGTCCGGTGAGAAACGCCCCCATCGAGCCGAGCCGGTGGCCGTGGTCACCGCGGTCAACCGGCCTTCGTTCACGGTGTACAGCGCGGTCCGCGGCGCACCGGCGAGGTCGTCGAGGACCGAGCCCGTCACGACGACGTGCGCGCCGTCGGCGGTGATGTGCGGCTCCGCCACATCGTGCGGCCGGCCGAACGCCGCCTTGTGCTGGCGTCGTAGATACTCAGCCACCGCCGCGAATTGTGGGGTATCCCGTAGGTCGCCACGCACGAGCAGAAGTCCCTTCGTTGACAACGGACTGGCAGCGGGTCGGGGCGCCGCGTGGCTGGATCCGGCAGGTGCGAGCTAGCGCGTCAGCACCGGATGCTCGGGAAGGCGGTCGTGGTGGACGAACTTGCCATCCTTCACGATGTGCGCGATGCGGGCGTAGTTCTCGGGGTCGTCGAGGGGGTCGCCGTCCAGGATGAGCAGGTCGGCCCGCCTGCCTGGCCGGATGGTGCCCAGTTCGTCCGCCTTGCCGTACGCCTCGGCGATGTTGCTCGTCGTCGCGAGCAGCGCGTCCATCGGTGTCAGGCCGTGCTCGCCGGCGGCCCTCAGCCAGAAGATGTGCGAGCGTCCGAGGTGCGTAGGCACATCGGGAATACCGGCCTGGAACGGCCCCCACATGGGACTCGTCTCCGCCGTCGGCCCGTAGACCCCCATGTCGTTGGCCAGTAGCAGCTTGGCGCCCGCCTTGACCAGGTTCCGGTCGTTGGCCTCCTTCACGACCATGACCTCGCCCCAGGCGTTGTTGCCGTGCCAGTGGGGCTTGCGCTCCTGGAACGCGGCTGTGTGGCGACGCGTGTAGAAGAACGCGGCGCACGGTAGTCGCCGCTCAACGATGAGGTCGAGGGTTTCCTGCGGCATCGGCCGCAGGCCAGTGACATCGCCATGCTGGAGCAGGTCGACGCCTGCCTCGATGGCGAGCTTGAGGGCCTCCGGCGACTGCACGCACGCCTGCGCGGTCATCCCCGCCGCGTGCGCCTCCTCGACGATCGCGCGCTGCGCGTCGGGCGAGAGCGCGATGAACCTGCTGTGCGCGTGGGAACTCGCCGCGTACTTGACGAAGTCGATGCCCGCGGTGGCGATGTACTCGCGCACGGCCAGGCGGACATCCTCAGCGGACATCCACGTCAGTTCGGCGCCGACACCCTGCTCCCAGTGCTGGTTGATGCGGTCCACAACGGCCGAGCTCAGACCCGCGGCGAGGTCCGGGAAGAAGTCGGGGGAGTAGGGCCCGCCGTTGCCGATGATGTTGCCGGCGCAGAATATCCGGCTCCCGACCGTCTCCCTCGCGTTGATCCGGTCCCGGACGCGGCGCAAGGACTCCAGCGGGCCCCACGTGTCGAACACCGTGGTGATCCCCGCGCGCAGCGCCACTTGCGCCGCCTCTAGAACGAGCTCGTCGTAGCAGCCGGGGTCGTACCTGAGCAGGACGTCGGGATCCACATGGATGAGAAGGTGCACGTTGGCGTCCAACAGCCCGGGGATCAGATACTTGCCGCTGATGTCGACGATTCGCACATCGGAGGGGCGGTCAAGCTCCGTGGCTGACCCGGCCCAGGTGATGCGCTCGTCCTCGACCACCACCGCCGAATTCGCCAGAGGCGCCGATCCGGTGCCATCGATCAGGATGGCACCGATGAATGCGGTCCTGGTTGCCTGAACTGTCATGCGAGGCTGTTCCCTTCGTGACGGGTCGATCCGGACGTGAGGGTGGGGAGGGCGCTGATGAGGTCCCGGGTGTAGGGGTGAAGAGGCCGGTCGTAGAAGCGCTCGACCGGGCCGGTCTCGACGAGCTCGCCACGGTAGGCGACCGCGACGCGGTGGGAGACGTAGCGGACGGCGGTGATGTCGTGCGAAATGAACAAGGCGGCGAAGCCGCGCTCGGCCTGCAGGTCGCGGATGAGGTTGAGGACCTGTGTCTGGACCGAGACATCGAGAGCGGTGACGGCCTCGTCGAAGACGATCAGGTCAGGCTGGGTGATCATGGCCCGGGCGATGGCGACGCGTTGCCGCTGCCCCCCGGACAGCTGGTGGGGGTGCCGGTCGGCGAGGCCGGCGTCCAGACCGACCAGGATGAGCATGTCCTCGACGGCCGCGCGGCGGTCGCGCCTGGGGATCGCGCCGGTCACGGCGAGCGGTTCGGCGACCGATCGCCACACACGCAGGGTGGGGTTGAGCGACCAGTCCGGGTTCTGCAGCACGACCTGGAGGCGCCCTCGCAGGCGTCGGGCCGCGCCCCGGCCCGTGACCGGCCGGCCATCGAACATGACCTGCCCGCTGGTGGGGCGCACCAGGCCGAGCAGGACCCGGCCGAGGGTGGTCTTGCCGGAGCCGGATTCGCCGACCAGGCCGACCGTCTGGCCTGGCATGACGTCCAGCGAGACGCCCTTGAGGGCGTGCAGCGGTTCCGCGTTCCGGCCACGGCCGGTCCGGTAGGTGACGACGACATCCCGCGCCGCCGCCACCGGTCGCGGGCCGGCATCGATGATGTCCGGCTTGTTGGTCCTCACGTCGCGGTCCTCCGCCCTTGCCCGTGGTGGTCCCGGTCGGCGTCGTCGGCTGGATCACGGTCGGCACCGTTGCGGGCCGACGCCGCGGAACGGCTGGCCGTCCCGCCGGTGTGCAGGTGGCAGGTCAGCTTCCGGCCGCCGACGGCGGCGTACACCGGACGCGTACTGCGGCACTCCGGTAGGGCGTCGGGGCAGCGAGGGGCGAAAGCGCAGCCGGGGCATGCCGTGTGCAGCACGGGCGGGATGCCGCGGATCGCCTCCAACCGCTGGCCGGGCTTCTCCGCGCCCGGCAACGCGGCGACCAGGGCGCGGGTGTACGGGTGCGACGGGTGATCGAGCACCTCGGCCGTGGGGCCGTGCTCAATCACCCGGCCGCCGTACATGACGGCGATCTGTTCGGTGTGCTGGGCCACCGCGTGGAGGTCATGGGTCAACAGCAGCAGCGCGCATCCCACCTCGCGGCATCTGGACACGAGCAGTCGCAGGATCTGCTCCCGCAGCGTCGCGTCCACAGCCGCGGTCGGCTCGTCCGCTATCAGTAGCCGGGGACGCCGCCGCAGCGCCATGGCGATGCCGACCCGCTGCGCCATCCCACCGGACAGCTCATGCGGGTACGACCGCAGCACCCGTGACACGTCGCTCAGCCCGATCTCCTGCAGCAGCTCGGCGACGGGCCGCTCATGCCGGTCTTCCCGCCGACCGCGGCAGGCCAGCTCCATCTGCCGCCGAATCCGCATGGTGGGGTCCAGCGCGGTGACCGGGTTCTGGAACACGAAACCCAGGACGTCACGCCGCAGCGCCCGCAGCGGCTCACCGTCCACGGCGCCGGAGCCGTACACCGGCCGGCCGGCCAACGACAGCCGCCCGCCGACGTGCAGAGCGTTCGAGGCGAGCAGCCGGCCGGCGGCCATCCCGAGTGTGCTTTTCCCGGACCCGGACTCTCCGACCAGCGCCACGATCTGTCCTGGCGCCACGCTCAACGTGGCCTCGTCCAGAGATCGCAGACGGCCGTGCCGGGTCGCGTACTCGACTACCAGGTCGCTCAACGCCAGCACCGGGGCGGACGGGTCCGTTTCCGGATTCATCGGCGCACCTCCACACCACGCACGTCCAGCGCGTCGCGCAACCCGTCGCCGACCAGGTTGACGGCCATGATGGCCAGCGCGAGCAGGGCACCGGGGATCAGGACCAGCCAGGGCGCGATCGGCAGGTACACCGCGCCCTCGTGCACCAGTGACCCCAGCGAGGCGTTGGGGGGCTGCAGCCCCAACCCGAGAAAGCTCAGCCCGCTCTCGATCAGCATGCCGACCGACAGCGCGTACGTCGCCTGGACGACCGCCGTACCGGCGACGTTCGGGAGCACGTGCACCAGCAGGATCCGTACCGGGCCGGCTCCGCCCACCCGTGCGGCCACCACGAAGTCGCGGCCCACGACGGACAACGACGCGGCGCGCACCACCCGCACCATCAATGGGCTACAGATCAACACGATGCTGATCACCGCCCCCGGCGCGCCCGGCCCGGTGATCGCCACCAGCAGGATCGCGAGCAGCAGCGACGGGAACGCGAACAGCACGTCCGCGCCCCGGATGATCAGTTCCGCGATCGGTCCCCGGTAGTACGCCGCCAGCATGCCCAGCGCCACGCCGAGCGCGACGGTCCCCATCACGGCGACCCCCGCCAGCAGGAACGTCGTGCGGATCCCCTCGACCAGCCGGGGCAGCACCGATCGTCCCAGACTGTCCGTCCCCGTCCACCATTCCCCCGAGGGCGCCGCCAGCCGCGGCCCCACGTTCACCGCCGCCGGGTCGCCCAGCGGCAGCCACGGTCCGAGCACCGCCACCGCCAGGAGGCCGAGCAGCACAACCAGGCTCACGCGGGACAGGAGATCACCGTGAAACGGCATGCGCGGCCTCGTCATCTCCGGTGACCTTCCCGGACCCGCGGATCGACCACGGCGTAGGTGATGTCGGCCAGCATGTTGATCATGATGAAGGCCGCCGACGCGACCAGTACCAGTCCCTGCACCGTCGCGTAGTCACGGCCGCGGATCCCGTTCAGCACGGCCTGCGCCAGGCCCGGCAGGGAGAACAGGTTCTCCACGATCACGGCACCGCCCATGAGGTACCCCACATAGGTGGCCAGGACCGTGATCACGGGAATCGCGGCGTTCCGCAGAACGTGGTGCCGGATCACATGGGCCATGCGCTCTCCCCGCGCGAGGGCAGTGGTGATGTGCGGAGCGTTGAACACCGCTGCCACGGCGTCGCGTCCGGTCCGCACCACCAGCGCGATTCCGAAAACACTCAACGTCAGGGCCGGCAGGGCCATCGCCCGCAGGTTCGCCACAGGATCCTCCGCCAACGGCACGTGACCGCCGACCGGCAGTCCCAGGGCGAAACGCGAGAAGAGGAACACCAGCAGGCTGCCGAGCACGAAGTCCGGGATGCTCATCGCGGTGGACCCCGCCAACCGGCTCAGCCCTCGGCCGAACCGCCCCCGCGAGAGACCGGCCAGCACCGCCAACGGCACACCGACCAGCACGGTCAGCGACAGTGCCAGCCCCGCCAACTCCGCCGTCACGGGCAGCCGGCGGATGAGCTGGTCGGAGACCGGCTCGCCCGTGCCCATGGACACGCCCAGGTCCCCGGTGGCCACGTGCCGCAACCACTCCAGGTACTGCACCGGCAACGGCCGATCGAGACCGAACTCCGCCCGCAGCGCCGCACGCACCTCCGGTGACGAGGTCGGACCGAGAACGACCTCGGCGTATCCACCCGGCACCAGGTGCACCGCCGAGAACACGAGCACGGAGATCGCCAGCAGGGTCGCCGCTCCGGTCGCCAGGCGGCCGGCGAAATATCGCGCTCCGCCGGTCAAGGTCATCACTTCACCCCGAAGTCGGCCATCCGCCGCAACGGGAGCCCGTATCCCTCGACCGACATGAGGCTGACCGTGGCCTTGTCGGACCGGTAGGCCACGATGGCCTCCTTGGTCACCAGCGGAATGATGTTGGCGTTCTGCGCGATACGGTCACAGGCATCGCCGAACATCCTGGTGCGGCTCTCGTCCGGTGCGGCGGCCAGGCCGCCGTCGATCAGGGAGTACAGCTGCGGATCGGGCTTCACGAAACCCTTGTTGAAGCCAACGAGTTCCGGGTGGTACCAGGCCAGGTCCATGGCCGGATCCGCGTAGCCCGCCGACCAGCTGACGAGAACGTCGAAGTCCGCCTGGCCGCCGCTGTAGGCCCGCTTCATCGCGGCGCCGAGGTCCAGCGGCACGATGCGCACCTTCAGACCGGCGGCCTGGAGGCTCTGCTGGATCACCTGCGCGATCGGTGAGGACATCGCGACCTGCGAGATGGTGTTGATCTCCACCGTCTTGCCGGTGGCTCCCGCCTCGGCCACCAACTGCCGGGCGCGCTGCGCGTCGGGCTTACCCAGGGGAACCGTCGCCGGATCACACACCCCGGCGAACGCCGGTGGCACGGCCGCCGAGGCCCGGCCCACCCCGCCGAGCGCGACGTTCTTGATTCTCTCCCGGTCGATCGACAGAGCCAGCGCCTGCCGCAACCGGTCATCGCTGAAGATCGATGACCTGGCGTTGACGTCGACCCGGTAGTAGTCCGAGGTCGCCTGCACCACCGTCTTGACGTTCGTGCGCCCCTGCAGCAGCCGGACCGAATCCGGCGCCTCGAAGCTGGTGAAATCCACGCTGCCGTCGCGCAGTGCCGCCGCCCGTGCGGCGTCATCGGGCATGATGCGGACCGTGAGCTTGCCGGCCTTCGGCAGGCCGGACCGCCAGTAATGCGGATTCCGCTCGAATGTCCACGACTCGGCCTGTGAGTGGGCGACAGCCTTGAACGGGCCCGTGCCCAGCAGCTCCTTCTTTGGATCGAAGGTTCCGTCCGACAATTCCTTCATCGGAAGTACGGCTGCGGGACTGCCCGCCAATGCCGCGAGGAAGGGCGTCTTGGGTTTGAGCAGCGTCACCTCGACCTGCCCGTCTCCGGTCGCGGTGACGCCGCGAATTCCGACCTGGCCTGCCCAGATCGAGGCCGTCGCGGGGTCGATGAGGCGCTTGAGGCTGCCGACGACGTCATCGGCGGTCATCTGACGTCCGTTGGAGAACTTCACCCCTTCGCGGAGCTCGAATACGTACTTCGTCGGCGAGACCTGCCGCCAGGACTTCGCCAGCTCCGGGACGATTTTCAGCTTGTCGTCGAGGCCGACGAGGTTCTCGTAGGTGAGATGCAGCAGTTCCCAGGACGTGGCGTTTCCGGCGGCGGGCGGGTCCAGCACATCGGCCTCGGCCGCTTTACCCCAGACCAACTGCGTGCCCGACCGGCCGTTCGCGGGGGAACCGCCACTGGAGGGGCTGCAGGCGACACAGCCGGCGAACATCGCGAAGGCGACCGGCAACCAGGCCTTGCGCACGTATCCCGCACGAGTCGACGACGTCAATGGCGGCAGTTTTCGCGCCATCTTTCTCTCCTATCGATCGTGGCCGCTCAGAAAGCCACCCGCAGTTCATGTGAGGCCACGTCAATGAACAACGGCGATAACGAGGGCGGCGAATCCAGGGTGCTGAGGAGCTGTTCGTGGACGCTGCGGCGCTGTTCGCGTCGCCGAGCGGGAGACGCGAGAACTATTCGACGAGTGCGTCGTCCTGCGCGGCATGGGCGGGCGCCTTGCCGGTCCGCGAACCGAGGTGGTCGCTTCCCGGCAGGCGCGGCACCTCGCTACGGCATCGCTCGAAGTGCCACAGGATGCTCAGGTCGCGATCGACGCCGGCCGCACGGACGTGGCCGCGATTCCGTCGCCGACGGACCTGGCCCGCGTGACGAACGCAAGGCTGAGGGCGGTCTCCGGGCTGAAGTTCCTTATGCATCCGGTCCCTCCTCGAACCTCGAACACTGAAGGCACCGTAGCCCCATCCCTAATGCCACACAAGACTTATCTTGTACTGTTACAACCTTCCATACTCCAGATGATGTGACAGCACAAGAACAATCTTGTTCGCGCCGGGTGTGTCACCTATGTTTCGGGAAATGTACTTCTGCCGCCTGCCCGGTCGGGCCCTACGGAACGAGTCACCGCGATGAGCGCCACACCCGAAGATTCCGTCGCCGAGAGCCCCCGTGGACCCGAGCTCTTCGCCCCCTCCGAGCACGACCTCTACCGCGGCAGACTGATCGACGTGTCCGGCGACGGGCCGGCGCGCGGCACCGTCCACGGTGAGGCACTCAGAGACCTGATCGCCGAGGGCCTGGACCGCTGGCGGCAGGACCTGGGCGAGCGCACCGGCCGTAGCCCAAAGGCCTTTATGCGGGAGTTCCTCGACTCCACCGGCTTCGTCCGGACCGTCTCCACGTTGAGTCCCGACCTGTACGAGGAGGTCCTGGCGATCGCCGTCGCGAGCAACCAGCCCAAAGAGGACCTGCTCGTCTACAACATGATGGACGAGCAGTGGCGGTTCCGAGACGATCCGAGCACAGGATGCAGCGTGATCGGCACCCTCGTGAGGCACAACTCCACCTACGTGCAAGGCCAGAACATGGACCTACCGGTGTCGATGGACACTTCCCAGGCCATGCTGCGGATAGCCGGCGACGACCATCAGCCCCAGCAACTCATCATGACCGCCGCCGGAATGATCGGGCTGTTCGGTCTCAACGTCAACGGCCTGGCTTGTTGCGTGAACACCCTGGCAATGCTGCCCTCGGCGAGCACCGGCATGCCCGTGGCCTTCATCGTCCGGCAACTGCTCAAGCACGGCGACGCATCCTCCGCGGCCTCTTACCTGATGTCCGTGCCCCATGCTTCCGGCCAGCACTACGCTCTCGCGGATCGGCAAGGCCTGCGGAGTTACGAGTGTTCCGCACAGGGGTGTACGGCGGGGCCGCCTGACGACAAGGTCCTGCACACCAACCATCCCTTGTGGCAGGGAGAAGAGTCCCGAACCGGCGATCAAACCGAGGGTCGCCGGCACTCACCGACGACGTACGCACGGCTGAGGGTCCTCACGGACAGACTCGACGAAGTCCGCGAATCCGGCCATCTGGAAACGCTGCTGAGTTCGTCCGCCAACGGCCTGTGCGTACGACCGACGCCGGAGCGTGCCACGGCCACGTTCTGCAGCGCAGAGTTCACCCTGACATCGCCCCCGGCGGTCCGGGTCGCGCTGGGCAGGCCGGACCGTACCGCCTGGCGACCGGTCGGCTGGACCGCCCGCGCCGCCACGCCGGACTGAGGCCGACCAATGTATGGCGGCATGCCGGTACAAGGAGAAAAACGTACTAAATTGCCCTTCATGATCGAAGCAATCAAGGAGGAGTTGACCGACCTCAGCGCCCGCGGGCTGGCCGACGCGTTCAGCCGGGCCCTACGAGCGGATGCGATCGCTCCCGGGGAGAGACTGCCGTCCATACGCACGGTCGCCCGGGAACTGAGCCTCTCTCCCACCACGGTGAGCGCGGCGTGGCGCATGCTCGCGCGGGCGAACCTCATTCATACCGATGGCGCGCGCGGCACAGTCGTCGCCGACGGAGTCGGGCAGGGACCGGTACGACACCGCCGAGCGCTGCAGTACGAAGGACACTTCGAGATCGACCTCTCCACCGGACTCCCGGACCCGACGTTGCTGCCCGATCTGGGACCTTCGCTGGCACGCATCCGTCGCGGCGGAGCGCTGGAGAGCTTCCTCGCCGAACCGATCCTGCCGCAATTGCGCGACCATCTGCTGGCGGACTGGCCCTCTCGCGCGGAGGTCATGACGATAGCGGACGGGGCCACCGACGCCCTCGACTTGATCGCCATGACGTGCCTGCAGTTCGGTGACCGCGTCGGAGTCGAATTTCCCAGCTACCCTCCGCTGCTGGACCTGCTCGAAGCGACCGGCGCCCGGATCGTCCCCATCGACCTCGACGACAGCGGCCCGGTCACCGCCTCTGTCCACGAGGCCGTCAAAGCCGGGGTGCGCGCCATCTTCCTGCAGCCTCGCGCGCAGAACCCGACGGGCGTCTGCCTGACCCCGCCACGGGCGGAAGACATCGCCGCGGTCCTGAGGGACCGGGACGTCCTCCTCGTCGAGTTCGACCTGTGCGCAGGTATCGCCGCGACACCACTGGTCACCATCGGCGAGCACGTGCCGAGCCTGACCGTCCACATCCGGGCCTACTCCGAGTCACACGGTCCCGACCTTCGCCTCGCCGCGGTGGGCGGGCCGGCAAGCTTGATGGAACCGCTGATCAGGCGACGGCACCTCGGCCAGGGATGGACCAGCCGATTGCTGCAACGGTTGCTGTGGGACCTGCTCAACCACGCCGAGCCCAGGCAGCAGGTCCAGAACGCCCGGCGGGAGTACGCGCAGCGCCGGAAGGCCCTGGTGTCCGCGCTCGCCGACCATGGAGTCCGGATCGGCGGCAAGGACGGCATTGTCATCTGGGTACCGGTGGAGAACGAGGCGGCCGCGCTCATGATGCTCAGCAGCCACGGCATCGGGGTCGCCCCGGGCACCCCCTACCAGATCCGATCGCCCGCCGAACCCCACCTCGCCGTGACCACCGGTTCTCTGCCGGAGAGCCAAGTAGCGGAGGTCGCCGCAGTCCTCGCGCAGGCGGCCAGACCCTCCTTGCCCCGCTCGATCCACTGAGGGACTAATCGGAGATCCGCTGCTCGAGTCGGCGCGGTGTCCGTGACGGGCTGCGGTGCGGGCGGCTGGACCGATCGGTCATCCCGGCGGCGTTCAGCAGTCGATACCGGTCGGCCCACCGCTTGGCCGTGGTCGGCGACACCTGGAACCGCTCGGCCGCCCGCCGCAGCGGCCACCCCTCCTCCACGACGCAACGCGCCAGCTCCAACCGGCCGCGCGGCGTCAGTTTGGCATTAGCGTGGACCACCGAGGACCTCCAGGTCGAGATGTGCATGTTGTGGTGACACACACCTCGCCAGGAGGTCCTCCCTCATTTTCAAGCTCATTCGACCGTGCGGGTTTGTGTATGGGTTAATTGCGGATATCGGCGACCTTTCCCGTAAATCGCCGCAGAATCCTATGACTGTGATATCCGCGTCATGATTGTGATGAAATAGACGAAACGCCCCTGTCCGGAAATCTGGACAGGGGTGTTGGTGGCCTTGCCGGGGCGGTTTGCGCTCGCCTACGAGCGGTCCCGCCGATAAATCGCCCACCGGACGGCCGCATCCACCACCGCCCGCGCCCACGGATGGGTGGGTGTCCAGAACGCCTCCAGCCACGTCGGGGCCAGAAGCCTGGCGTAGTCGTCGACCACCTCGGGGCCGGCGTCCCGCCAGGCGTCCACGCCGCGCACGGCGGCCTCGGCGTCACCAGGGGTATGGCCGCGCGCGATGCGGTTGACGACCAGGTCGGCCGGGTTCACCAGCGGCGCCCCGCGGGACGCCATCCCCCAGCCGACCAGCCGCGCACCCGTAACCCTGATCAGAACGTTCCCGGCGTTCAGATAGGTGTGCAGCAGCGCCGGCCCGGCGATCTGGGGCAACCGCTGCGGCACCACGGCGTAGTCGGATCAGCGGCCCTCGAACCACATCACCTTCACGTCCGCGGGCAGTCGCAAGCCGCCCACTGTGGCGAGCGTGGTGAGGGCGGCGTCCAGGTCCTGGGAGCCGGGCGTGCAGTCCGCCCGCCCCTCCAGATACTCGAATCCGAGCAGCCGCCACCCGCCCGCATCGAGGTCGCACACCAGTTCCGGAGTGACAACCTGGACGTGCGGGTTGACCGCGGCCTCGTGGCCGAGCTGCGCGACCGCGCGCTGGTTGTATCCGGTGCGCCCTTGAGGAACACCCGCCCGGCGCTGAGGTGCACGACGACGGCGAGCACGGAGCGCCGCCCCTCGCCGACCGGCTCGACCTTCACCGGCTGCCCGAGTTCGTCTTGGACGGCGTCGCGCAGATGAGAGGGCAGGCCCTCCCACTCGATGCGGTTCACGAGGGGAGCGCCTGCCACGCAATCAGGGTTGGCGACGTGGTCGGACAGCTTGGTAAACACTGCGCGGTCCATCAGCTCCCGCGGATCCTTGGCGGGCAGGGCCGCCCGGTCGGTGGTGATGGTCATGGTGACCTCCTGCGGCGCACCTCGTGAGTTCAAGGGGACCGCCGGGGGAGTGGCTGGGAGATGCCTGGGAGTCGATCATGCGGGATAGGGCGTATCGGAGACGGGATGAAGCGTGCAAGAACGGGACCATTTCGCGGGTGAGCTGGAAAAACGCAGGTCACACGCTCACCTCGAAGATCTTCACCATCTTCGAGGGCACCTCGGAGATCCAGCGCCTCGTCATCGGCCGCACCGTCACGGGCCTCCCCGTCAGATAGCTGACCCGCACGAACACCCAGCCGCGCTCCGGCACCATCACCCTCCACCTGGACGGTGAACCCGCCCCGATGCTCGGGCAGCCCGGCGTGCGCGGTGTCCGCAATCGGAAGTCGCGTTAGGCGATCTTCGCTGAGGTCGGCTGCGGCGTCGAAATGGTCGGGGCGGGGAGAAGTAATTGTTCTCTTTGGCTGATCAGAATCCGCGGGCATCAACTCGATCTACGGCGCCGGCAGATTTACCTGGCTCTTACAATTGACGCTTTCATGACAATGATATACATAGATCTTGCATAGTCGGCTTGACTCTTCCCGGTCGTGATGTGGATTTTGGTAAGCGGATCCAATGCATTCGCCCCGAGATGTCCGACGATCGAGCGCGGGAGAGTGAGATGAACACGTCCGTGATCATTGCTGGCGCCGGCCCGGCAGGGCTCACCTTGGCCGCGGAATTGCGACTTGCCGGAGTCGACGTCATCGTCCTGGAGAAGCTGCGGGAGCCGACCGGGCAGTCCCGCGGCCTCGGTTTCACCGGGCGGACCATGGAGGTGTTCGAACAGCGCGGATTGCTCTCGCTGCTTCCCGACGTCGAGACCAGCAACGTCGGCCACTACGGCGGCCTGAGCCTGGACTTCGGCGTGATCGAAGACGCCCACTGGGTGGGCAAGGACCTGCCGCAGGCACGCACCGAGGAGATGCTGACCGAATGGGCCGTGGGCCTCGACGCCGACATCAGGCGGGGTCACGAGGTCGTGGCGGTGAGCCAGGACGACCACGGCGTGAGCGTGGAGGTCGACGGGCCGGACGGGCGGAGCCGGTTCTCCGCCGAGTACCTGGTGGGATGCGACGGCGGCCGCAGCACCGTGCGGAAGGCGGCGGGCTTCGACTTCCCCGGGCTGCCCGCGACGCTCGAGATGTTCATCGCCGACGTCAAGGGCGCCGACATCGAGCCGCGCTGGACCGGTGAGACCAGGCCCAACGGAATGGTCATGGCCGGTCCGCTGAACGACGAGATCACCAGGATCGTCGTCTGCGAGAAGGACCACCCGCCGCCGCCCGAACGCCGGACCGAGCCCCCGGGCTTCGCCGAGGTGGCCGCCGGCTGGGAGCGTCTCACCGGCCAGGACATCAGCCACGGCACCGCCGTCTGGGTCACCTCCTTCGGCAACGCCACCCGGCAGGTGACCGAGTACCGCAGGGGGCGCGTCCTGCTGGCCGGCGACGCCGCGCACATTCACCTGCCGGCCGGCGGGCAGGGCATGAACACCGGCATCCAGGATGCGATGAACCTGGGCTGGAAGCTCGCCGCCCAGGTGCACGGCACCGCCCCCGGCGGGCTGCTGGACTCCTACCACACCGAGCGCCACCGGGTGGCGGAGCGGGTGCTCACCAACACGCGGGCGCAGGGCCTGCTCTTCCTCAACGGGGACGAGATGCAGCCCTTGCGTGACGTCCTGACCGAGCTCATCCAGTACCCCGAGGTCAGCCGCCACCTGGTGGGCATCGTCAGCGGGATCGACATCCGCTACGACATGGGCTCGGGCGACCACCCGCTGCTCGGCGCGCGGATGCGCCCCGGCGAAGAGATCAACATCGACGGCGCGCGGACCAGGGTGGGCGAGTTGTTGCACGCCGGTCGCGGCGTGCTGCTGAACCTGACCGGAGACGCCACCGCCTACCGCGAGGCAGCCGGCTGGGCCGGCCGGGTGGACATCGTGACGGGCAAGCCCCAGGCCGAGAGCGAACTGGCGGACACCGAGGGCATCCTGATCCGCCCCGACGGCTATGTCGCGTGGGCGGCGCCGGGATGCGGCCCGGTGGATCGCGCGCTGCGGCGGTGGTTCGGCGCCCCCGCCGCCGACGCCCCCGCCGCCCCCGCGGGCCGTACCACCGTGTACGCCCTTTCACGGGTCTGACGCCCTTGCGAAGACCACCGGCGAGCCCATTCACGGCTCAAATGGCCGCCCGTATGCCGGCACCTTGGGAAGGGAGTGATGCGGCGTGCACAGCACATTGATCGTGGCTCGGCTGAAGCCGGCGTCGGAAGACGAGGTCGCCCGGCTGTTCCGCGATTTCGACACCACCGAAATGCCCGAATTCATGGGCACGAGGCGGCGCCAGCTCTTCAGTTTCCACGACCTGTACTTCCACCTGCAGGACTTCGACTCCGACGACGGCGGCGCCGCGATTCAGGAGGCGAGCTCCCACCCGCGTTTCCGGGAGATCAGTGACGCTCTGAAGTCGTATATCGACCCCTACGACCCCGAAACCTGGCGGTCCCCGAAGGACGCGATGGCAAAGCGATTCTACGAATGGACCGATCGGGGGCTGAGGACGTGAAAAGACGGGCTGTCATCACCGGCATCGGAGTGCTCGCGCCCGGCGGCACGGGCGTCAAGGACTTCTGGACCATGCTGACCGAGGGCCGGACGGCGACCCGCGGCATCACCTTCTTCGACGCGGAGCCGTACCGTTCGCGGATCGCGGCCGAGATCGACTTCGATCCCGCGGCGCACGGGCTGCGCCCTCAGGAGATCCGCCGGATGGATCGCGCGGCGCAGCTCGCGGTCGTGGCCACGCGGGAGGCCGTGGCGCGCGCCGGCCTGGAGCCGCAGGAGGGCGATCCGTGCCGCGTGGGCGTGTCGATCGGCAGCGCGGTCGGCGCCACCACGGGCCTGGACCGGGAGTACCGCGTGGTCAGCGACGGCGGCCGGCTGGATCCGGTCGATCACCGCTACGCGCCCGCGCACCTGTACGACTACTTCGTGCCGAGCTCGTTCGCCGCCGAGGTCGCCTGGGCGGGTGGGGGCGGAAGGGCCGGCCACGGTGGTGTCGACCGGCTGCACCTCCGGGCTCGACGCGGTCGGCCACGCCGAGGACCTCATCCGCGAGGGCTCGGTGGACGTGATGATCTGCGGCGCGACGGACGCGCCGATCTCACCGATCACCGTGGCCTGCTTCGATGCGATCAAGGCGACCTCACCGCGCAACGACGATGCCGAGCACGCCTCGCGGCCGTTCGACCGGACCCGCAACGGGTTCGTGCTGGGCGAGGGCGCCGCGGTGTTCGTGCTGGAGGAGAGGGAGCGGGCCCGGCGGCGCCGCGCGCCGATGATCGCGGAGGTCTCGGGGTTCGCGACCCGCTGCAACGCCTTCCACATGACGGGCCTGCGGCCGGACGGACGGGAGATGGCCGAGTCCATCCGGGTCGCGATGGACGAGGCGCGGGTCGCCCCGGAGGACATCGACTACGTCAACGCGCACGGCTCGGGCACCAAGCAGAACGACAGGCACGAGACCGCGGCGTTCAAGCGCAGCCTCGGTGACCGCGCCCGTCACGTCCCGGTCAGCTCCATCAAGTCGATGATCGGCCATTCGCTGGGCGCGATCGGCTCGATCGAGATCGCCGCGTCGGCGCTGGCCATCGAGCACGACGTGGTGCCGCCGACGGCGAACCTGCATCACCCCGATCCCGAGTGCGACCTGGACTACGTGCCGCTGACCGCCCGCGACGTGCGTACCGGCACGGTGCTCACCGTGGGCAGCGGGTTCGGCGGGTTCCAGAGTGCGATGGTGCTGCGGGCTCCACGCGGGAGGGACGGGGCGTGACCGGGACGGTAGTCGTGACCGGCGTCGGGGTGACCTCGCCCACGGGCCTCGGCGCGGCGGACCACTGGACGGCCACCTGCCAGGGACGCGCCGCCATCGACCGCGTCACCAGGTTCGATCCGGAGCGCTACCCGGCGCGGCTGGCCGGTGAAGTGCGCGGCTTCGTGGCCGAGGAGCACCTGCCGAGCAGGCTGATCCCGCAGACCGACCGCATGACCCGGCTCGCGCTGGTGGCCGCGGACTGGGCGCTGGCCGACGCGGGAGTGTCCCGGGGCGATCTGAACGAGTTCGACATCGGCGTGGTCACGGCGAGCTCGTCGGGCGGCTTCGAGTTCGGCGAGGGCGAGCTGCGGAACCTGTGGAGCAAGGGCGGCCAGTACGTCAGCGCGTACCAGTCGTACGCCTGGTTCTACGCGGTCAACACCGGCCAGATCTCCATCCGCCACGGCCTGCGCGGGCCGAGCGGGGTGCTGGTGAGCGATCAGGCCGGCGGCCTGGACGCCATTGCCCAGGCCCGGCGGAAGATCCGCAAGGGCGCCAAGCTGATCGTCTCGGGCGGTGTCGACGCCTCCCTGTGCTCCTGGGGCTGGGCGGCCCTGCTGACCAGCGGGCGGCTCAGCGTCGCCGACGACCCCGATCGCGCCTACCTGCCCTTCGATGCCCGGGCGAGCGGTCATGTGCCGGGCGAGGGAGGCGCCCTGCTCATCCTCGAGGACGCCGCTTCGGCACGCGAGCGCGGCGTGTCCGGCTGGTACGGCGAGATCGCGGGATACGGGGCCACCTTCGACCCGCGGCCGGGCAGCGACCGCGAGCCCGGCCTGCGCAACGCCGTCCGGCTGGCGCTGCGGGACGCGCGGGCCGACCCCGGCGAGATCGACGTGGTGTTCGCCGACGCCGCCGCGACGCCTGAGCTCGACCGCGCCGAGGCCGAGGCGATCGCCGCGGTCCTGGGGCCGCGCGCGGTGCCGGTCACCGCGCCCAAGACGATGACCGGGCGGCTCAACTCGGGGGCCGGGCCGCTGGACCTGGTCACCGCGCTGCTGGCGATCCGCGACGGGCTGGTCCCGCCGACCGCCAACGTCGCGCCGGATCCCGGATACCCGATCGACCTGGTCGTCGGCGCGCCGCGGCGGCGGGCCGTGCGCGCGGCGCTGGTGCTGGCGCGCGGCCAGGGCGGCTTCAACTCCGCGGTCGTCGTCCGCGCCCCGGAGCCGGGTCACGCGCGCCCCCCGGCCGTACCCGCGGAACTGGCCGACCCACCATGACCCCCTGCTCACCCATGAAGCCCATGAACCCTCGACGAAAGGAGGCAATGGAGATGAACCAGACGGAATTCAAGATCGACGACCTCCGGCGCGTGCTGCGCGAGGCGGCCGGAACCCCCGAGGAGGTGGATCTGGAAGACGACATTCTCGACATGGAGTTCGAGGTGCTCGGCTACGACTCGCTGGCCCTGCAGGAGACCGGGAGCCGCGTCGAGCGCGTGTATGGGATCGAGTTGGAGGACGGGGCGATCGTCGACGCCAGGACTCCCCGCGAGTTCCTGTCGACCGTCAACATGCGGCTCGCGGACCTGGACGCGGGCTAGCGATCGGCCCGGCGATAGGAGAGGGCAATGTCAGACAACGGTAAGCGAGTCGCCCTGGTCACCGGGGCCACCAGCGGAATCGGGCTCGCCATCGCGCGGACCCTGGGGGCCGCCGGGTACCGGGTGTTCATCTGCTCGCGGACCCCCGAGAACGTCGAAGCGACGGTCAAGGTCCTGCGCGACGAGGGCCACGAGGTGGACGGGACGGCGTGCGACGTGCGCTCCCGGCACGATGCCGAGGCGTTCGCGCGGGCCGCCGTGGAGCGGTTCGGACCGGTCGACGTACTGGTCAACAACGCCGGGCGCAGCGGCGGCGGCGTCACCGCCGACCTCACCGACGAGCTCTGGGACGACGTCATCAACACCAACCTCACCAGCGTGTTCCTGATGACGAGGGCGGTGCTGAACCACGGCGGCATGCGGAACGGGAACCGCGGGCGCATCATCAACATCGCCTCGACCGCCGGGAAGCAGGGCGTGGTCCTGGGCGCCCCGTACTCGGCGTCCAAGCACGGCGTCGTCGGCTTCACCAAGGCGCTCGGCAACGAGCTCGCCAAGACCGGCATCACCGTCAACGCGGTCTGCCCCGGCTATGTCGAGACGCCGCTGGCGCAGGGCGTCCGGCGGGGCTACGCCGCCGCCTGGGGCGCCTCCGAGGACGAGATTCTGGAGAAGTTCCAGGCGAAGATCCCGCTGGGCCGGTACTCCACGCCCGAGGAGGTCGCCGGCCTGGTCGGCTACCTGGTCTCCGACGGCACCGACTCGATCACCGCGCAGGCCATCAACGTCTGCGGCGGTCTCGGCAACTTCTGACCGGTCGCAACTTCTGACCGGTCGCCAACCGGGCGGCCGCCCGGCAACGACCGGCCCAGGAACCGTACGCAGGAAAGGAGAGAGCAGTCATGCCGCCACCGGGCACCCGCGAGACCGAGCACGAGATCATGGTGCGCGCGCCGGCCGCGAAGGTCTACCAGCTGATCGCCGAGGTGGAGAACTGGCCGCGGATCTTCCCCCCGACCGTCTACGTCGACTCCGAGGAGCGCCACGGCCGGGACGAGCGGATCCGGATCTGGGCCACCGCCAACGGCGAGGCCAAGAACTGGACCTCCCGCAGGCGGCTCGACCCGGACGCGCTGCGCATCGACTTCCGCCAGGAGGTCTCCAGGCCGCCGGTCGCGGCGATGGGGGGTGCCTGGGTGATCGAGCCGTCCTCCGACAGGGCGGCGCCGGAGACCCGGGTGCGGTTGCTGCACGACTATCGCGCCGAGGACGACGATCCCGACAAGCTCGCGTGGATCGACCGGGCGGTGGACGGCAACAGCCACGCGGAGCTCGCGGCCCTCAAGGCCCACGCCGAGCTGGAGCCGGGGACCGGCGGGCTGCTGATGACCTTCAGCGACGACGTGTGGGTGGACGGGCGGGCCGCGGACGTCTTCGACTTCCTCAACGAGGCGCGGCACTGGCCACGGCGGCTCCCGCACGTGGAGAGGGTGTCCCTGCGGGAGGACACGCCGGGTCAGCAGTTGCTCACGATGGACACCAGGACCAAGGACGGCTCGACGCACACGACCACGTCGGTGCGGGTGTGCCTGCCGCACACCAAGATCGTCTACAAGCAGATCCACGTGCCCCCGCTGATGACGCTGCACACCGGGGAATGGGAGCTGACCCCGGAGGACGGCGGGGTGCGGGCGACGTCCTGGCACACCGTGATGATCAACGAGGCGAACATCACGAAGATCCTGGGCCCCGAAGCCGGCCTGCCCGGCGCCCGCGACTTCGTCCGGAGCGCGCTCAGCGCCAACAGCCTGGCCACGCTGCGGCACGCCAAGGACTACGCGGAGCGGCGGGGCTGACCGGCCATGCCCGAGACAGCGTCAGGGACGGACCCGGACACCCGGGTGATCGTCGTCGGAGCGGGGCCGGTCGGGCTGATGCTGGCCGGAGAGCTCCGCCTTGGCGGCGCCGGCGTGGTGGTCCTGGAGCGGCTGCCGGAGCCGACCGGGGAGTCGCGGGCCTCACAGCTCAACTCCCGCACGATGGAGGTCCTCGACCAGCGCGGGCTGGTCGAGGCGCTGGGCGGGACGGAGCCCACCGGCCGGGGCCACTTCGGCGGTCTCGCGCTGGACGCGAGCCGGCTGCCCGGCCGGTACCCCGGCTATTGGAAGATCCCGCAGTTCCGTACCGAGGCGATGCTGGAGGCGTGGGCGGCCGGGCTGGGCGCCGACATCCGGCGCGGTCAGGAGGTGCGGACGCTGGCGGCCGGGGCCGGCGGGGTCGAGGTCACCGCCGACGGTCCCGGCGGGCCGCTGCGGGCGTCCGGGTCCTACCTGGTCGGCTGCGACGGAGCGGACAGCACCGTGCGGCGGCTGGCCGGGATCGGGACGCGGGGCACCCCCGCCTCCCGCGAACTGCTGCGGGCGGACGTGGCCGGCCTCGAGATACCCGATCGGCGCTTCGAGCGCTTCGCCAACGGCCTGGCCATCGCCGCACGTCGCGGCGACGGCGTCACCCGGGTGATGCTGCACGAGTTCGGCCGCCCGGCCGCCCGCCGCGCCGGCCCCCCGGGCTTCGCCGACGTCGTGTCCGGCTGGGCGCGGATCACCGGCGAGGACATCGCCGCCGGCACGCCGATCTGGGTGGACGCGTTCGACGACGCCAGCCTCCAGGCCGCACGGTACCGCGAGGGCCGGGTCCTGCTGGCCGGGGACGCGGCGCACGTCCAGCTTCCGGCCGGCGGCCAAGCGCTCAACCTGGGGCTCCAGGACGCGGCCAACCTCGGCTGGAAACTGGCCGCGCAGGCGTGCGGCCGGGCCCCGGCCGGCCTGCTGGACACCTACCACGATGAGCGCCACCCGGTCGGCGAGCAGGTGCTGGCCAACGTCCGGGCGCAGGCGCACCTGCTGCTCGGCGGCCGGGAGGTGGAGCCGATGCGCGCGGTGATGCGGGAGATGCTGGCGCTCCCCGAGTGCAACGACCGGCTGGCCGCCATGGTCGGCGGGCTGGACGTCCGCTACGGGGACGGCGGCCACCCCCTGGACGGCACGCGCATGCCGCACTGCGAGCTCATGACCGGTTCGGGACGGACCAGCACCACCCGGTTGCTCCGTCCCGCCCGGGGCGTCCTGGTCGACCTGAGCGGCGAGGACGCATCCACCGGCGACCCCGAATCGCCGCAAGCGATCGCGGCGCCCTGGGGGGATCGCGTCCGCGTCGTGCTGGCCAAGGCGGCCTCGGAAGGGCCGCTGCGCGATGTCGACGCGGTGCTGCTGCGCCCGGACGGACACGTCGCCTGGACGGCCCCGGGCGGGGGAGACCTTCGCGGCGCCCTGAACCGCTGGTTCGCGCCGCCCTCGACCACCTGACCCTCGATGAGACACCGGAGTTCACCGATGAAGGCACTCGTCCTGTCCGGGGGGAAGGGAACGCGGCTGCGTCCCTTCTCCCATTCCCTGGCGAAACAACTCGTCCCGATCGCCGGCGCGCCGGTCCTGGTCCACGTCCTGCAGAACATCCGGGACATCGGCGTCCGCGAGGTCGGCATCATCGTCGGGGACAACGGCGAGGAGATCATGGAACTGCTCGGCGACGGGTCCGCCATGGGCCTGGACATCGCCTACCTCCACCAGGAGGCCCCGCTCGGCCTGGCGCACTGCGTGGCCGTGGCGGCCGACTTCCTCGGCGACGACGACTTCGTGATGTACCTCGGCGACAACGTCCTGCCGGACGGCATCGAGGCCGCCGCCCGCGACTTCGCCGAGCACAGGCCCGACGGGCTCGTGCTGGTCACCAAGGTGGCCGACCCCTCGCAGTACGGCATCGCCGAACTCGGCGCGGACGGCTCCGTGGGGGCCCTGGTGGAGAAACCCGCCCGGCCGCGCAGCGATCTGGCGATCATCGGGGTCTACTTCCTGACCGCGGCCGTGCACGACGCCGTACGGGCGATCCGGCCGAGCCGGCGCGGGGAACTGGAGATCACCGACGCGCTGCAGCACATGGTCGACGAGGGCAGGCCGGTCACCGTCCGTGAGTACACCGGCTACTGGGCCGACGTCGGCAGCGTCGACGCCCTGCTGGCCTGCAACCGGACGATGCTGGAGCGCCTGACCTCCGAGGTCCGGGGACGGATCGACGCGGCGAGCAGCGTGCACGGGCCGGTGGTGGTCGAGGCGGGCGCCGAGATCGCCCGCTCCCACCTGGAGGGCCCGCTGATCGTCGGGTCGGGAACGGTCGTCAGCGACAGCTGGATCGGGCCGGGCACGGTGGTGGGCCACGGCTGCGCCGTCCGGGACGCCGAACTGGAGGAGTCCCTCCTGCTCGACGGGGCGAACGTGCACGGCGTCCGCGGGCTGAGCGGCTCCGTCATCGGCCGCGGCGCGGAGGTGACGGCCCCGTGCGACGGGCGCGGCACACGCCTGATCGTCGGTGACCATTCGCGGGTGGAGGTGGCGGCATGAGGATCCTGATCACCGGAGGCGCCGGATTCGTCGGCTCCTGCTATGCCCGCACGCTCCTGGCCAACGGCTATCCCGGGTTCCACGACGCCGAGGTCACCGTGCTCGACAGCCTCACCTATGCCGGCAACCCCGGCAACCTGCCCCTCGACCATCCCCGGCTCACCATGGTCAGGGGCGACATCCGCGACCACGAGCTGCTCGCTCTCCTGATGCCGGGGCACCACGCCGTCGTCCACTTCGCGGCGGCCTCGCACGTCGACCGGTCGCTGACCGACCCCGGCGAGTTCACCAGCACCAACGTGCAGGGCACGCAGATCCTGCTCGACGCCTGCCTGTCGGCCCGGGTGCCGAGGGTGCTGCACGTCTCCACCGACGAGGTGTACGGGTCGATCGAGACCGGCTCGTGGACCGAGCGGGAGCCGCTGCAGCCCAACTCGCCCTACGCCGCGTCCAAGGCGGGCGCCGACCTCGTCGCTCACGCCTACTGGCGGACGCATGGCCTGGACGTGCGGATCACCCGCTGCACCAACAACTACGGGCCGTACCAGCACCCGGAGAAGCTGATCCCGCTGTTCACCACCAGGCTGCTCGAGGGCGAGCCGGTACCGCTGTACGGGGACGGCCGCAACGTGCGGGAGTGGGTGCACGTGGAGGATCACTGCCTGGGCATACAGCGGGTCCTCACCGGCGGTGCCGAGGGTCAGATCTACAACATCGGCGGCGGCACCGCGCTGACCAACCGGGAGATCACCGCCCGGCTGCTGGAGCTGTGCGGGGCGGACTGGTCCCTCGTCCGCCAGGTGCCCGACCGCAAGGGCCACGACCTGAGGTACGCGATCGACGACTCCAGGATCCGCCGCGAGCTCGGCTACGCGCCGCGCCGGTCGTTCGACGAGGGGCTGCGCGAGGTCGTGCGGTGGTACCGGGAGAACGCCGCCTGGTGGCGTCCGGCCAGAACCGGAGGTGCGGCACATGCACCCGCTTGAGCGGCTGGCCGAGCTGCGCGACACCCGGGAGGCGGCCCGCCGGGGCCCGGACCCCGCGGCCACCGATCGCCAGCACGACAAGGGCAAGCTCACCGCGCACGAGCGGCTGGACCTGCTGCTGGACGGGGGCACGTTCACCGAGGTCGAACCGTTCCGCCGGCACCGCGCCACCGGCTTCGGGCTCGCCGACCGCCGCCCGCACTCCGACGGGGTGGTGACCGGCTGGGGCCTGGTGCACGGCCGCACGGTGTTCGTCTACGCGCAGGACTTCCGGATGTTCGGCGGCGCGCTGGGCGAGGCGCACGCCGCGAAGATCCACAAGCTGATGGACCTGGCGGAGGCGGCCGGAGCGCCGGTGGTCGGGCTCAACGACGGCGCCGGCGCGCGGATCCAGGAAGGGGTGACGGCGCTGGCCGGCTACGGCGGGATCTTCCGCCGCAACACCCGCCTGTCCGGCGTGATCCCGCAGATCAGCGTGATTCTCGGTCCGTGCGCGGGCGGCGCGGCGTACTCCCCGGCGCTGTCGGACTTCGTCTTCATGGTCGGCGGCATCGCGCAGATGTTCGTCACCGGGCCGGATGTGGTCCGGGCGGTCACCGGCGAACGGGTGTCCCACGACGGCCTCGGCGGCGCGGCCGTGCACGCGGCCACCTCGGGCGTCGCCACCCTGAGCCACGAGGACGAGGAGTCATGCCTCCAGGACGTCCGTTTCCTGCTGTCCCTGCTGCCCGCCAACAATCGCGAGCTGCCGCCCGTCCAGCCGTCCTCCGATCCGCCGGACCGGCCCGGCGACGCCCTGATCGATCTCGTCCCGGCCGACTCCTCCCGCACCTACGACATCCGCCGCGTGCTCGCGGTACTGGCCGACGACGGCGAGTTCTTCGAGGTGCAGCCCGCCTGGGCGGCCAACCTGGTCTGCGCTCTGGCGCGGCTCGGCGGCCACGTGGTGGGGGTGGTGGCGAACCAGCCCGCGCACCTGGCCGGGGTGCTGGACATCCCCGCCAGCGAGAAGGGCGCGAGGTTCGTCCGCTTCTGCGATGCGTTCAACATCCCGCTGGTCTCCCTGGTCGACGTCCCCGGCTTCCTTCCCGGCGTCGACCAGGAACACGGCGGCATCATCCGGCACGGCGCCAAGCTGCTGTACGCGTACTGCGGCGCGACGGTCCCGCGGATCTCGGTCGTGCTGCGCAAGGCCTACGGCGGCGCCTACATCGTCATGGACTCCCGTTCGATCGGCGCTGACCTGGCCTTCGCGTGGCCGACCAACGAGATCGCGGTGATGGGCGCCGAGGGCGCCGCCGATGTCATCTTCCGCAGGCAGATCGCCGCGGCCGACGACCCCGCGGCCATGCGGCAACAGAAGATCAAGGAGTATCGGGCCGAGCTGGTCCATCCGTACCACGCGGCCGAGTGCGGGCTGATCGACGACGTCATCGACCCGCGGGACACCCGGCCGGTGCTGATCCGGTCGCTGGAGATGCTCCGTGCCAAGCACGCCGAACTGCCTCAGCGCAAGCACGGCAACCCGCCGCAGTAAGCGCCCGTGGCAACGGAAAGCACACGCCCCGGAGCCGTACGCGGAGGGAGGCTTGTCTTTGTGACCCGTCCAGACACCGCCCGGCCCGCCCCTCTCCTGCGGATCGAGGGGGGCAGCGCCCGGCCCGAGGACCTGGCCGCGATCACCGCGGTGCTGCTGCTCCGCGCCCGCCGCGCCACGGCCGAGCGCGGGCGCGCGCGGGACCGCCGGGCGACGGCCGCATGGCGGCCCCCTGCCTTCCAGCCGCCGCACAGCTGGCGGGACGGGCGGCGAGCGAGAGAGGTGCGCCATGACACTGCACAAGGTTCTGATCGCCAACCGTGGTGAGATCGCGGTACGCATCGCCCGGGCCTGCAAGGACGCCGGGATCGCGAGCGCCGCCGTCTACGCCGACCCGGACCGCGGCGCGCCGCACGTGCACGCCGCCGACGAGGCGTACGCGCTCGGGGGCGACACCCCCGCCGCGAGCTACCTCGACGGTGCCAAGGTGATCGAGGCGGCGTCGCGCGTCGGCGCCGACGCTGTCCACCCCGGTTACGGCTTCCTGTCCGAGAACGCCGGCTTCGCACAGGCGGTTCTGGACGCGGGCCTGACCTGGATCGGCCCGCCGCCGCAGGCCATCAGCGCCCTCGGCGACAAGGTGTCGGCCCGCCGGATCGCCGAGCGGGCGGGCGCCCCGCTGGAGCCCGGCACGCGCGACCCGGTGCGGGGCGCCGATGAGGTGCTGGCGTTCGCCGAGCGGCACGGAACGCCGATCGCGATCAAGGCGGCGCACGGCGGCGGCGGGCGCGGGCTGCGGGTCGCCCGTACCCTGACGGAGATCCCCGAGCTGTACGAGTCGGCGGTGCGCGAGGCCGTCGGCGCCTTCGGCCGCGGCGAGTGCTTCGTGGAGCGCTACCTGGACCGGCCCCGGCACGTGGAGACCCAGTGCCTGGCCGACGCGCACGGCGAGGTCGTGGTGGTCTCCACACGCGACTGCTCGCTGCAGCGCCGCCACCAGAAGCTCGTCGAGGAGGCGCCCGCGCCGTTCCTGAGCGAGGAGCAGACCGGCCTGCTGCGCGCCTCGTCCGAGGCGATCCTGCGGGAGGCCGGCTATGTGGGGGCGGGCACCTGCGAGTTCCTGGTGGCGGACGGGACGATCTCGTTCCTTGAGGTCAACACCCGGCTGCAGGTCGAGCACCCGGTCACCGAGGAGGTCACCGGCATCGACCTCGTCCGGGAGATGTTCCGCATCGCCGAGGGCGAGCGGATCGGGTACGACAGCCCGCCGGTGCGCGGGCACTCCATCGAGTTCCGCGTCAACGGCGAGGATCCCGGCCGCGGCTTCCTGCCCGCGCCAGGCACCGTCACCGCCATGCGGGCGCCCGCCGGCCCGGGCGTGCGGCTCGACAGCGGCGTGCAGCCCGGCTCGGTGATCGGACCGGCGTGGGACCCGCTGCTGGCCAAGCTGATCGTCACCGGCGCCACCCGCGAGGAGGCCCTGCGCCGTGCGGCCCGCGCCCTGGACGAGTTCGCGGTGGAGGGCCTGCCCACGGTCATCCCCTTTCACCGCGCGGTGGTCCGCGACCCGGCCTTCGCCCCGGAGCTGTACGGCTCCGACGGCCCGTTCGACGTCCACACCCGGTGGATCGAGACCGAGTTCGTCAACGAGATCCCGCCGCACACGCCGTCACCCGGCGGCGGACCCGATGCTGCGGACGAGCCCCGCGAGACGATCGTGGTCGAGGTCGACGGCAGGCGGCTGGACGTCTCCGTGCCGTCGTCCCTGGGACCGTCCGCCGGGACGGCATCCCCTCCGAAGGGCGGCCCGGCCAGACCCCGGCCCGCCTCGCTCCCGGGTGCGGGGACGGGCGGGGCGGTCCCCGGCGCGGCGCTCACCGCGCCGTTGCAGGGCACCGTCGCCAAGGTCGCGGTCGAGAACGGCCGCCGCGTCGACGAGGGCGACCTCGTCGCGGTGCTCGAAGCCATGAAGATGGAGCAGCCCCTGTACGCCCATCGGCCGGGCATCGTCGCCGGTCTGACGGCCGAACCCGGGGCCGCCGTCTCGGCCGGCGACATCATCTGCGAGGTCCGGGATCCGTGACGGGCAGGGTTCCGTGACGGGCAGGGTTCCGTGACGGGCGGGGGTCAGGACCCGTAGGGGGTTCGTGCCCGCGCCTCGCGGAGGGCACCGGCCCACCAGGCGAGCTGGTCGAGCATGACCTTCGCGGCGCCGTTGCACGTCTCGGGGTCGACGGGGTCGCCCGCGTCGTCGAACTGGTCGGGATAGTTGTAGAAGCTCACCGAGTCCCTGACGGTGACCGCGTGCAGCTCGGCGAAGACCAGGCGGAGCTGCTCCACCGCGCGCAGCCCACCGGCCACGCCCCCGTAGGAGACGAACCCGACCGGCTTGGCCTGCCATTCGGTGAGGAACCAGTCGATCGCGTTCTTGAGGCTCGCCGGGAAACTGTGGTTGTACTCGGCGGTCACCACCACGTACGCGTCGGCGGCGGACAGCCGGCGGCCGACGGCCTCCACTTCCGGGGGCGGGTCCTGGGTGAGCACCGCGGGGAGCCGGGCCTCGGCGAGGTCGAGGACGTCGATGTCCATCTCCCGCCGCTGGCGGGCCTGGCCGAGGAACCAGCGGGCCGCGGTCGGGCCGAACCGCCCTTCCCGGGTGCTGCCTATGATCACGGCGAGTCGCAGCCTGCCTCCGTTCATGATCTCTCTCCTCCTCGGGGTCAGCGGTGCTTCGCGTGTGCCGTGGTGGCGGCACGCTCGACGGCGTCGCGGAACTCGGTGGCCACCGTGCGCACGTCCGCGTCGTCCAGGCTCTGGTGCACCGGGAGCAGCAGGGTGCTCTGGGCCGCCTGTTCGGCACCGGGCAGCTCGGCCCCGGCCCGGTAGGCGGGCACCTTGTGCAGCGGCGGGTAGCGGAACGTGGTGTAGACGCCGCGGCTGAGAAGGTCGGCCGCGACCCGGTCCCTGACCGCCGGGGGCAACTGCACCCAGTAGAAGTAGTACGACGTGGTGTGCCCGGCGGGCAGCCGCGGCGGCAGCCGCACTCCCGGGATTCCGGCCAGCAGGCTGTCGTAGGCCTCCACGGCGGCCCGGCGCCGGCGCTGGAACTCGGGCAGCCTGCGGAGCTGCACCCCGCCGATCGCGGCCGTGAGGTCGTTGCCGATCATCCGGTGCCCGAAGTCGCGCACGTTCAGCTCCCACCACCGGTGGGACACCTTGGCCGACCTCGACCGGCCGCTGAACTGGTCCAGGCCGTGGTAGGCCAGTGCGCGGACCCGCCGGGCGAGGTCGGGATCGCGCGCGTACAGCATCCCGCCGTCCCCGGTGACCAGGATCTTCATGGCGTCGAAGCTCCACACCGCGAGATCGCCGAAGGTGCCGCACGCCCGGCCGTCGATGGCGGAGGTCACTGCGCAGGCCGCGTCCTCGATCAGCGTGATGCCGCGCTCGCGGCACAGCAGGGCGATCTCGTCGATGGCGCCGGGGTACCCCCCGTAGTGAAGGGGCAGGACCGCCTTGGTACGTGGCGTCAGGCTGCGCTCGACGTCCTCGACGGACGGGTTGAGGGTGTGCGGGTCCACATCGCAGAACACCGGCCGGGCGCCGGCGGCGGCCACGGCGTTGGCGGCGCCGACGAAGCTGATGGACGGAAGCACGACATCGTCCTGCGGACCGCAGCCGAGCAGCTCCGTGGCCAGGAAGAGCCCGTCGGTGGCCGAGCTGATGAAGACCACGTTGTCCGGCGGGACGCCGATGTGCCCGGCGAACGCGGCCTCGAAATCCCTGGTGCGCGGACCGTGCCCCAGCCAGTTGCTGTCGAAGACCTCCGCGACGGCGGCCAGCTCCTCCTCGCCGAGGCTGGGCTGGAATACGTTGATCATTATCTCTCCTCGGGGGCTCTCACGGGACTCTCGGGGACTCGCCGTCGACCGGCGCTCCCTGGCGCAGCCGCCGGTAGAGGGCCCGGCAGTCCGCGTAGGACGGCAGCACGCCGGCCTGTTCGGCGGCTTTCAGGGTCGGCGCGGCGGCGTCCTTGTCCGACAGGATCGGCTCGATGCCGCGCGGCCACTCGATCGCCAGATCCGGGTCGAGAAGGTGGATCGCATGCTCGCGCCGCGGCGCGTACCCCTCCGAACACAGGTAGACGACGGTGGCCTCATCGGTGAGCGCCATGAACGCGTGCCCGAGGCCCTCGGCGATGTAGACCGCCCGTCCCGCCGTGGAGTCGAGCAGTACGGTCTCGGCACGGCCGAACCATGGCGAGCCCGTGCGGATGTCGACGACGGCGTCCATGACCGTCCCGCGGACGCACATCACGTACTTCGCCTGCCCCGGCGGCACGTCGGCGTAGTGGACGCCGCGCAGCACACCGCGGCGCGAGACCGAGCGGTTCGCTTGGGCGACCCGCAGCGGCCGACCGGTCGCGGCCGCGAACCGCTCGTCGCGGAACCACTCGTGGAAGGCGCCGCGCTCGTCGGTGTGAATGTCGGGCTCCAGGAGCCAGGCGCCTTCCAGACCGAGCGGTCGCATCCGCCGACCTCCCTTCGTCACTGGACCGTGCGGTCGAGGTGGTAGCGCCGGAACCCGAGTGGCTTCACGCCGGGCATCTCCTGCACCAGGCGCCACTGCGGGCTCTCCGGGTGGGTGTCGTCCATGGCCGCGCGGTGCGCTCGTTCGTCGACCCACTCGGCGTAGTTGAGGACTCGCCTGCCGTCCGTGCTGATGTGCAGATGGGCCGACAGCCCGCCGGCGTGCCCGTCGCTTTCCAGCGCCGCGATGACGGCGTCGGACCACCGCCGCGCCACCGCCGCGTCCCGGGTCTCGACACTGACCGCCACGACGCACCCCGGGGTACGCGAGGTCTCCGGCGCGTGGCTGCGGTACAGGACGTACTCGGTGTAGTCGCCGCCGAGCGACCGGAGCCGCTCGGCGGTGCGCTCGTCCCCTGTCGTCTGCGCGTAGAGGAGGACACTTTCGCCGTCGACGCTCACGAAGCGGCTGAGCGACAGCAGGCCGGGAGGCGGCTCCCGGAGCTCGAAGTCGAGCGCGGTGCCGCCGGCGGTCGGCTCCCCGACCAGCACGGCGCTCGCGTCCTCGCGCGTGACGTCGGGGAGGTCCGCGGAAACGCTCCTCGGGGTCGTGCCGGCAGCGGGGGCCGGCTCCGGGGTCGGTTCGGGAGACTGACCGGGCGACTGTTCGGGGGACTGTCCGGCGCCGGGAGGCGTGGCGCGCAGCAGCGTCACGGTGAGCAGAGCCAGCACCGCGGCGATCGCCGCGCAGATCAGGGCCACCACTTGCAGGCCGTCGGTGAACGCGGCGCGGGCGGCGTCGATCAGCTCGGTCGAGAGGCGGGCGGGCAGCCCATGGGCCACGGAGATCGCGGCGCCGAGCGTGTCCTGCGCGGCCTGCGCGTTCTCGGCCGGAATGCCAGCGGGCAGGGAGTCGTCCACCCGGCCGCGATAGACGGCGGTGCCGACGCCGCCCAGGACCGCGATGCCGAGCGCCTGGCCGAGCTCGTTGCCGGACTCGGAGATCCCCGAGGCGGAGCCGGCCCGTTCGGGTGGCGCGGCCCCGACGATCATGTCGGTGCTGAGCGCCACCACCGGGCTGAGTCCCAGGCCGACGAGCACGAAGCCGGCCACCACGTAGGTCAGGCCGGAGGCGTCCGCCTGGCTCATGACCGCGAATCCGCTCCCGGCCAGCAACATCCCCCCGCCCATCACGTAGGCCGGGCGGATCCGCTGGGTCAGCAGCGGTGCCGCCATGGAGCCGGCCACCAAGGCGACGGCCGTCGGCACCAGCCACAGCGCCGCCTCCAGCGGCGACAGGGCCAGCACGAGCTGCAGGTACTGGGCGACGAAGAAGAACGTCCCGCCCATGATGAAGACGCCCAGCGCCTGCGCGGCCAGCGCGCCGCTGAAGACCCGGTCGGCGAACAGCCGCAGGTCGATCAGCGGATCGGCCAGCCGGGCCTGACGGCGCAGGAAGACCGCTCCGACCGCGGAGCCGGCCAGGATGGCCGCGCCCGCGGCCGGTCCCGCACCGTACTCGGCGATCTGCTTGAGGCCGTACACCACCGCCAGCACCGCGCCCAGCGACAGGGCCGCGCTCGGCAGGTCGAGCCGGCCCGCACCCGGATCGCGGTACTCCGGCAGCAGCGCGCGACCGGTGGCGAGCAGCGGCACGATGGCCGCCACGCCGGGCAGGAACACCGAGCCCCACCAGAAGCGCTGCAGCAGCACTCCGCCCATCAGCGGACCCAGCGCGCTGCCCACGGAGAACGCGGTGATCCAGACCGCGATGGCGATCTTCCGTTGCCCGGGGTCGTGGAACGCGGCCCTGATCAGCGACAGCGCGGACGGCAGCAGCATCGCCCCGGCGATCCCCAGCAACGCCCGCGCCCCGATGAGCAGCTCCGCGCTCGGCGCCAGCGCGGTGAGCACGGACGCGGCGCCGAAGGCCGCCGAGCCCCACAGCAGCAGCCGGCGCCTGCCGATCCGGTCGCCCAGCGTGCCCATGGTGATCAGGAGCCCGGCGATCACAAAGCCGTAGACGTCGGTGATCCAGAGCAGTTGCGCGGCGCCGGGACGCAGGTCGGCGCTCAGCTTCGGCACCGCGAGGTGCAGCACGTTCAGATCGGCGGAGACGACCAGGATGGGCAGCGCCACCACGGCGAGCCCGGCCCACTCGCGCGCTCCCGCACGGCCGGCTCCACCCTGCGCGCCCTCAGAGGTGTCCATGTTCACGGGATTCCCTTAGCGGCGGTACTCAGCCATGAGGTCCTCCAGGATCGGGACGGCGTCGCGAGGGGACGGCGTGGCCGCCAGATCCGCGTACAGCTCATCGGCCCCCTTCCGGAAGGACGGCTCGTTCAGGATGCGCACCAGCGACTTCTTCACGTCGTCGACGGTGAGCAGGCCGCTCTCGACGGTCGGCATCGACAGCCCGGCGCCCCGGGCCCTGACATGCTCGCCCACCTCGACCCGCTCCGCGCCCTCCGTCGGGATGACGAGCTGCGGCACCCGCGCGGGCACGGCCGCGGCGAAGGTGCCGGCGCCGCCGTGATGGACGATCGCCGAGCAGGTCGGCAGGAGCTGGGTGAGCGGAACGTAGTCCTCCACCCTCACGTTGGGCGGGACGCGGTCCACCGAGGCGAGCTGCGCGTCGTTCAGCGTGGCCACCAGCTCCAGGTCGAGGTCGGCGACCATCTCCAGCAGATCCCCGACGGGAACCCCGTAGTTCCTCGCGAAGAAGTGCCGCGAGCTCAGGCCCAGCGTCAGGCAGACCCGCGGGCGGCTCGGCCGCTCGTACAGCCACTCTGGAAGGACGCCCGCGCCGGTGTACGGAACCATCTGGACAGGTACGTAGCGCAGATCGACGGGCAGCCGCATCCGCGGCGGCATCAGGTCGACGGTCCACTGGCCCACGATCAGTTCCTCGTCGAAGTCGTGGCCCAGGCGCCGCAGGGTCGGCTTCATCATGCTCGCCATCGGGTCCAGGGGATCCTCAGGCGGCCGGCTCCGCGGGCTGTCAAGCCGATCGAGGGCGTCGAGCCGGTCGAGCAGCCTGGTCCTCGTCCAGCCCATATGGTCGATGGCCCACAGCACCCGGGCGTGGGCCGCCCCGCATTCGCGCGCCGCGATGGGCGAGGGGAACGACAGCGGATCCCACAGCACCAGGTCGGGCCGCCACGACCGGGCGAATCCGATCAGGTCGTCCACCATCGGCTTG
>NZ_VCKW01000279.1 GCF_005889715.1 Actinomadura soli | reverse complement strand
CTCCCGCGCGATGCGGGGGCGTCCCGGCCCGCCGCCGTGTGACCGCGGTCCCGTCCCACGCCACGATCCACGCCGACCCGCGGTTGACCTGCGGAGGAACGGTCTCGGAACGGACTCAGTACGATAAAGCTTTCTGGTCTAGACCGGCTTCGTGTTGCCTGCCGGGGTAGTGGCGTACGTACTATTCGGGCGATTTGTCCGACGTGACGTCCGGACGCGTGTTCCGCAGATGACGACGAGATCACAAGTCAGATACGGGTACTGGCGAAGGTCGCTTCACGGATGGACAGTCGTGCCCGAAGGACTACGTTTCCCTTCAGCGAACGCGGCGTGACGGGCACGGAGGCCGGCGGACGATCTCCGCGGCCGCCGGTCATGCGCCGGCGGCATGGCCGAACCAGTGGCCGGACGGTAGGAGGTATGGAGCGTGGCCGCACCCATCGAGGTGAGCGGGTCCGACAAAGAGGCTCAGCCGGAATCGGTACTGGCCGGCGTCGACCGCAAGAAGATCCAGGGGCGCTCCCTCGGGCAGATCGCCTGGCTGCGGCTCAAGCGCGACAAGATCGCGCTCACCGGCGCCGTCGTCGTGATCCTCCTGATCCTCATCGCGATCTTCGGCCCGTACTTCGTCCAGGACCCGCTGAAATACCACCAGAACCTGATCGACCCGACCTACAACCGTCCCAAGTCCGGCTTCTGGCACTCCGGCATCAGCGGTGAGCACCTGCTCGGCGTCGAGCCCGGGACCGGCCGCGACATGCTCGCCCGCATCGTCCACGGCGCCCGGATCTCGCTGCTGGTGTCGTTCCTCGCGACCCTGATGTCGGTCGTCATCGGGACGGTCCTCGGCGTCACCGCGGGCTACTTCGGCGGCTGGGTGGACACCATCATCAGCCGCGCCATGGACGCCTTCCTCGCCTTCCCGCTGCTGCTGTTCGCGATCGCCCTGGTCGGCGTCGTCGCCGACGGCGCGTTCGGGATGAGCGGGAACGGGCTGCGCGTGTCGGTGCTGGTCGTGGTCATCGGGTTCTTCAACTGGCCCTACATCGGCCGCATCATCCGAGGTCAGACGCTGTCGCTGCGCGAACGCGAGTTCGTCGACGCGGCGCGCAGCATGGGCGCCAGCAACACCTACGTCCTGTTCAAGGAGATCCTGCCGAACCTGGTCGCGCCGATCCTGGTCTACTCGACCCTGCTGATCCCGACCAACATCCTGTTCGAGGCGGCGCTGTCGTTCCTCGGCGTCGGGGTCATCCCGCCGACGCCCTCGTGGGGCGGCATGCTGACGCTCGCGGTGCCGATCTACGAGTCGGACCCGATGTACATGATCATTCCCGGCATGGCCATCTTCATCACCGTCCTCGCCTTCAACCTGTTCGGTGACGGGCTGCGGGACGCTCTCGACCCTCGGTCCAAGTGACTCGGGTTCCTCTCGGACCCGTCTAATTGAAGGGGTGCGCCTGCACATGAACAAGATGAGACCGTTCGCGGTCCTCGCGGCCGGGGTGCTCGCGGCCGCGGGGCTCGCCGCCTGCGGCGGCGGTGACGACGAGGGCGGCTCGGGCAGCGGCCCGGGCTACAACGCCGGCGTCAACGAGGTCGTCAGCAAGTCGGACAAGAAGGGCGGCACGCTCAAGCTCGCCACCTCCGACGACTGGGACGCACCGGACCCCGGCAACACCTACTACGCGTTCTCGCAGAACTTCGCCCGGCTGTACGGGCGCGGCCTGACCACGTTCGACCCGAAGGCGGGCGACGCCAGCCTGAAGGTCGTCCCGGACCTGGCGACCGACCTCGGGCAGGCCAGCGACGGCGGCAAGACCTGGACGTACAAGCTGCGCACCGGCGTCAAGTACGACGACGGCTCCACCGTCACGTCCAAGGACGTGAAGTACGCGGTCGAGCGCAGCAACTTCTCCGAGGAGCTGCAGAACGGGCCGAAGTACTTCAAGCAGTACCTGGTCGACAACGACCCGGCGTACAAGGGCCCCTACGACGACAAGAGCGACGAGGGCCTGAAGTCCATCGAGACCCCGGACGACCAGACGATCGTCTTCCACCTGAACGAGCCGTTCCAGGAGTTCGACTACCTGGTCGCGATGTCGCAGACGATGCCGGTGCCGAAGGCCAAGGACACCGGCCTGAAGTACGAGTCCGCGATCGTCTCCAGCGGCCCGTACAAGGTCGACAACTACACGCGCGGCAAGGCGATGACGCTGTCGCGCAACCCGCACTGGAACCAGAGCACGGACCCGATCCGCAAGGCGCTGCCCGACAAGATCGAAGTCCAGCTCAAGCAGAACGCGGACGACATCGACCAGCGGCTGCTGGCCGGCTCGCTCGACATGGACATCACGGGCGTCGGCGTCCAGTCCGGCACCCAGCCCAAGGTGCTGGCCGCCGAGCAGAAGCCGTACGTCGACAACCCCGTCCAGGGCTTCCTGCGGTTCATGTCGCTGAACGTCCACGTCAAGCCGCTGGACAACAAACACTGCCGCATCGCCGTGCAGTACGCGACCGACAAGGTCGCCGCGCAGACCGCCTACGGCGGCCCGCTGGCCGGCGGTGACGTCGCCACGACGGTGCTGCCCCCGACGGTCGCCGGCTACAGCAAGTTCGACCTGTACCCGCAGAAGCAGGCCGAGGGCGGCGGTCTCGACCAGGCCACCCTGGCGAAGGCCAAGCAGGAGCTGCAGCAGTGCGGCCAGCCGAACGGCTTCACCACGAAGATCTCGGCCCGGTCCGACCGGCCGAAGGAAGTCGCGATGGCGCAGGCCATCCAGCAGAGCCTGGCGAAGGTCGGCATCAAGACCGAGATCGTGCAGTTCCCGGCCGGTGACTACTTCTCGAAGTACGTCGGCGTGCCGAAGTACGTCCACGACCACGGCATCGGCATGATGATCATGGCGTGGGCGGCGGACTGGCCGACCGGCTACGGGTTCCTGCAGCAGATCGTGCACGGTGAGGCCATCAAGCCGTCCGGCGGCAACAACCTCGCCGAGCTCGACGACCCGGGGGTCAACAAGGCCCTCGACGACGCCATCCAGAACCCGGACGAGGCGGCCCGCCTGAAGGCCTACGGCGAGGCTGACAAGCTGGTCATGGGGACGGCCGCGGAGGTCCCGCTGATCTACGCCAAGGCCCTGATGTACCGGCCGAAGCGTGCGTCCAACGTGGGCATCACCTACTCCTACGGCGGAATGTACGACTACCTCAACATGGGCGTGACGGAGTAACACCCGCTCGACCATGCGTCCCTCTGAAGGCAGGTGAAGGCGACGCCCGCCGGCCGGGTCCGGACCTACAGGTCCGCCCGGCCGGCGGGTGAGGCCGAGCATTTTGTTCGCATACATCATCCGGCGGCTCATCGGCGCCGTCGTCATGCTGCTGCTGGTCAGCCTGGTGACCTTCGGCATCTTCTTCTGGCTGCCGAAGCTGGCGGGACAGACCACCGACCAGATCGCGGCCGGGTTCGTCGGGAAGGCGCCGACGCCCGAGGCGATCCAGGACACCAAGGAACGGCTCGGCCTGGACGACCCCGTCCTCGTGCAGTACGGGGACTACCTCAAGGGCATCGTGGCCGGCCGCGACTACAAGGCCGGCCCCACCACGGACAAATGCCCGGCGCCGTGCTTCGGGTACTCGTTCCGCAGCAGCCAGCCCGTCCGGGAGACGCTGGTCGACCGCGCCCCGGCGACGGCGTCGCTCGCGCTCGGCGCGGCGATCATCTGGCTCGCGGGCGGCATCACCATCGGCGTCATCTCGGCGCTGCGGCGCGGCAGCCTCTGGGACAGGGCGGCGATGTTCATCGCCCTGAGCGGCGTGTCGCTGCCCATCTACTTCACCGGACTGGTGTCCCTGGCGCTGTTCTCCTACAGCCTTGAGATATTCCCGGGCGGCGGCAGCTACAAGGACTTCACCGACGATCCGGTGAGATGGTTCCAGTCGCTGGTGCTGCCCTGGGTGACGCTCGCGTTCCTTTACGCGGCGATGTACGCGCGGCTCACCAGAGCGGGCATGCTGGAAACGATGAACGAGGACTACATCCGCACCGCCCGGGCCAAGGGGCTGCCGGAGAAGACCGTCGTCACCAAGCACGCGCTCCGCGCGTCGCTGACCCCGATCATGACGGTGTTCGGCCTGGACCTCGGCCTGCTCCTCGGCGGCGCGGTGCTGACCGAGAGCACGTTCGGCATCCCGGGGCTCGGCCGCCTCGCGATCGACTCGATCCGCAGCGGCGACCTGCCCATGGTGCTCGGCGTCACGCTGATCACGTCGATCTCCATCGTGGTCATCAACCTGATCGTCGACCTGCTGTACGCCATCGTCGACCCGAGAGTGAGGCTGGGCTGATGACCGGCACCGCGCCCGCCGCGGGCAAAGCGGGCACCGGCGAGGCTCCCGCGGCGTTCCTCGAGGTCCGCGACCTGAAGATCCACTTCCCGACCGACGACGGCCTGGTCAAGTCGGTGGACGGGCTGTCGTTCGAGCTGGAGCGCGGCCGCACCCTCGGCATCGTCGGCGAGTCCGGGTCGGGCAAGAGCGTCACGAGCCTCGGCGTCCTGGGCCTGCACAACAAGCGCAACGCCAACGTGTCCGGTGAGATCTGGCTGAACGGCAAGGAGCTCGTCGGCGCCTCGCAGACCGAGGTCCGCCGGCTCCGCGGCCGCGAGATGGCGATGATCTTCCAGGACCCGCTGTCGTCGATGCACCCGTTCTACACGGTCGGGCACCAGATCATCGAGGCGTACCGGGTGCACAACGACGTGTCGAAGCAGGTGGCGCGCAAGCACGCCATCGACATGCTCGGCAAGGTCGGCATCCCCAAGCCGGACAAGCGGGTGGACGACTACCCGCACCAGTTCTCCGGCGGCATGCGGCAGCGCGCGATGATCGCGATGGCGCTGTCGTGCGACCCCGAGCTGCTCATCGCCGACGAGCCCACGACCGCGCTGGACGTGACCGTCCAGGCGCAGATCCTGGACCTGATCCGCGACCTGCAGCAGGAGTTCAACTCCGCCGTCATCATGATCACCCACGATCTGGGCGTGGTCGCGGAGCTGGCGGACGACATCCTGGTGATGTACGCGGGCCGCTGCGTCGAGTACGCGTCCGTGGACAACGCCTTCCACCAGCCGTTGCACCCCTACACGTGGGGGCTGCTCGGCTCGATGCCGAGGCTGGACCGGGAGCGCTCCGAGCGGCTGCTGCCGATCGTGGGGTCGCCGCCGAGCCTGATCAACGTCCCGTCCGGGTGCGCCTTCCATCCGCGCTGCCCCTACGCGGACCTGAACGACGGCAAGAGCACGACGGAACGGCCCGAGCTGATCGAGCTCGAACCCGGCCACAAGGCGGCGTGCCATCTGCCGCTGGACAAGCGCCGGGAGATCTGGACCGACGAGATCCGGCCGAAGCTGTGACGAGCACGGGTGGGAACGAGACTGTGGTGAGCACTGTGAAGGCCCCGGCGGACGCGGCCCGTCCCGTCCACGAGGGCGAGACCCTGCTGGAGGTGGAGAACCTCGGCAAGCACTTCCCCGTGACGGCGGGGCTGCTGCGCCGGCAGGTCGCGGCGGTGAAGGCCGTCGACGGCGTGTCCTTCTCCGTCCGCAAGGGCGAGACCCTCGGGCTGGTGGGGGAGTCGGGCTGCGGCAAGTCCACCACCGGCCGGATGATCATGCGGCTGCTGGACCCGAGCTTCGGGAAGATCGTCTTCGAGGGGCACGACATCACGAAGATGTCGCAGGGGCGGCTCCGGCCGCTCCGCCGCGACCTCCAGATGATCTTCCAGGACCCGTACTCGTCGCTGAACCCGCGCAAGACGGTCGGCGCGATCGTCGGGGCCCCGTTCCGGCTGCAGAACATCGAGGCCAAGCAGGGCGTGAAGAAGGCCGTCCAGGAGATCCTGGAACTCGTCGGCCTGAGCCCCGAGCACTACAACCGGTACCCGCACGAGTTCTCCGGCGGGCAGCGGCAGCGCATCGGGATCGCCCGCACGCTGGCCCTCAAGCCGAAGCTGATCGTCGCGGACGAGCCGGTGTCGGCGCTGGACGTGTCGGTGCAGGCGCAGGTCGTGAACCTCCTGGAGGACCTGCAGGACGAGCTCGACCTGACCTACGTGGTCATCGCGCACGACCTGTCGGTGGTCCGGCACATCTCCGACCGCGTCGCCGTCATGTACCTCGGCAAGATCGTCGAAGTGGCGGACCGGGCCGACCTGTACGAGCGGCCCATGCACCCCTACACCAACGCGCTGCTGTCCGCGGTGCCGATCCCGGACCCCGCCGAGCGGGGCGCGCGGAGGCGGATCCGGCTGCAGGGCGACGTGCCGAGCCCGCTCGACCCGCCGCCCGCCTGCCGGTTCCACACCCGCTGCTGGAAGGCGCAGGACATCTGCAAGCAGGTCGAGCCGCCGCTGGTGGAGCTCAGCCCCGGCCACCAGGCCGCCTGCCACTTCCCGGAGAACACCACGGTCAGCGCCACCGACGCGGTCGCCAAGGCCGCCGTCGCGCAGGCCCCCGCTCCCGCCGACGAACCCGCCGACCCGGCGGAGTGACCGCCCGGCCGCGCCGAATTCCGGCCCGCGCGCAGCGAAAGACCCGGCCCCTCCTCGTCGAGGTGGCCGGGTCTTCGCGTCCCCCGCCGGCTACTCGGTGGCGATGGCCTTCAGGACGTCCATCCGCCCCGCGCGCCACGCCGGCCACAGCGCCGCCAGCACGCCGATCACCGCGGCCACCGCGAGGTAGATGGCGAGCGTCCCGTACGGGATGGCGAGGACGCCGAGGCCGTCCTCGGCCAGCGCGTTCTGCAGCGCCGCGCCGAACGCGACCCCGATGCCCATGCCGAGCACAGCGCCGAACACCGCGATCATGATGGACTCCAGCCGGATCATGCGGCGCAGCTGCCGCCGGGAGATCCCGATCGCGCGCAGCAGCCCGATCTCCCTGGTCCGCTCGATCACCGACAGCGCCAGCGTGTTGACCACGCCGACGGCCGCGATGATGACGGACATGACCAGCAGGATCGTCAGGAACGTCACGAACCCGTCGACCTGCTTGCGGGCGTCCTCCTTCAGCGCCGACTGATCGGACACCTTCAGGTTCGGGTACTCCTTCAGCGCCGACTCCAGCGCGGTCTTCGTCGCCGCGGTCGTCGCCGCCGCGTCCACGACGATCGCGTCCACGGACGGGTTGAGGGTGTGCCGCATGTACGCCTGCGGGGACACCAGCCGGGTCCCGATCAGGTCGCTCTTGGCGTACACGCCCGTCACCGTCAGCCGCTCGGTCTTCCCGTCGGTGAACTGCACGGGCACCGCGGAGCCGACCTTCCAGCCGTTGTCCTTCGCGGTGTCCTCGTCCACCATGATCCCGGCGTTCCCGAGGTCGGCGCCGCCCGACACGATCTTCAGCTTCGCGGCCTTCACGATCATGGCGGCGTCGGCCGATATGTACGACGCGTCCTTCCCGGCGATCTTCGCGTCGCCCACGTACGTGGGCGACGCGGCCGTCACCCCGGGCACCGCCTGGATCTTCTGCGCGGCCCCGGCGGCGACACCGCCCGCGCCCTCCGACGCGACCAGGTAGTCCGCGCCGAACTGCGAGTCGATCTGGTCGTCGACCGACGCCCGCATCGTCGCCCCGAGCACGTTCACCGTGGTGATCAGCGCCAGGCCGATCATCAGCGCGGCGGCGGTCGCGGCGGTGCGGCGCGGGTTGCGCAGCGCGTTCTGCCGCGCCAGCCTGCCCGGCGACCCCATCAGCCGCGCCGCCGGCGCCCCCAGCACCCGCAGCACCGGGACGCTGATCACCGGGGCGAGCATCGCGACACCGATGAACACCGCGAACGCGCCCACGCCCACGGGGATCACCGGGTTGCCGCCGTTGCCGGCCAGGCCGGCCCCGATCAGGCCCGCGCCGGCCAGGGTCAGCAGCGACCCGAGCGCGAGCCGGATCCGCATCGACCGCTGCGGCAGCGCGACGTCGTCGCGCATCGCCGCCACCGGCGGGATCTTCGCGGCGCGGCGGGCCGGGAAGTACGCCGACACGACCGTCACCACGATCCCGACCACGTACGACCAGATCACCGGCGTCGCCGTGAACGTCAGTCCGCCGTCCCCGGCGTCCCCGACCTGCGACTGCAGCATCGTCGCCAGGCCCGCCCCGGCCAGCAGCCCGAGCGTCGACCCGACGATCCCGACCGCGACCGCCTCGCCGATCACCGCCCGCGTCACCTGCGCGCGGGCCGCGCCGACCGCGCGCAGCAGCGCCAGCTCACGGGTCCGCTGCGCCACCAGCATCGAGAACGTGTTGAAGATGATGAACGCCCCGACGAAGATCGAGATCAGCGCGAACACGAGGAGGAACGTCCGGAAGAAGTTCATCATCGTGGCGATGTCGCTCTTGGCCTCCTCGCGCAGCTTCTCGCCGGTGACGGCCTCCATCCCCGACGGCAGCACCTTCGCGACCCGGTCGCGCAGCTCCGCCTGCGACGGGCCCGACGACCCCATCTCGATGTCGCTGAAATAGCCGGGCTTCAGCATCAGCTTCTGCGCCGTCGGGGTGTCGAACGCGGTGAGCGTCGCGCCCATCAGGTTGCCGGCGTCGCTGAGGCCCACGACCCGCATCCGCTGCGGCGGGCCCGCGGTGAGGACCTGGACGGTGTCGCCGACCGCCAGGTCGCCCTTCTCCGCCGTCCGGTCGTCGATGACGACCTCGCCGGGCCCCTGCGGCGCCTTGCCCGCCGACAGGTCGTAGATCCCGGTGCCGGTCCAGTTCATGCCGATCTGCGGCGGGCCGTTCTGCGGGGTCCCGATGACCTTGCCGTCCTTGCCGACGACCGCCGCGTACCCGGTGACGTTCCCCTTCGGGTCCTTGACGCCGTCGACGCCCTCCAGCGCCTTCAGGACCGTCGCCGGAACCGGCTGCGCCGCCATCCCGTCGTCGTCGCCGTCCACGACCTTCTTGGCCCGGACGTCCACGGCCACGTTCGTGCCGACCCGGCTGAACAGCTCGTCGAACTGCTTGTTCATGCTGTCGGTGAAGATCAGCGTGCCGGCCACGAACGCCACGCCGAGGATCACCGCGACGCCCGTCAGCACCAGCCTGATCTTGTGCGCCGCGAGGTTGCGGAGCGTGACCTTGCCCATCATCGCGCCGTGACCCCCGGCTCCTGCACGGCGGTCCGCGCGGCCGGGCCGGGGCCCGTCTCGAAGCCCTTCATCCGCTCCAGCACCCGCTCCGCCGTCGGCCCCTGCATCGTGTCGACGATCTGCCCGTCGGTCAGGAACAGCACCTGGTCGGCGTACGCCGCCGCGGACGGGTCATGCGTCACCATCACGATCGTCTGCCCCATGCGGCGCACCGAGTCCCGCAGGAACCCCAGGACCTCCGCGCCGGACCTCGAGTCCAGGTTCCCCGTCGGCTCGTCCGCGAAGATGATCTCGGGGCGGGCGGCGAGCGCGCGGGCGCACGCGACCCGCTGCTGCTGCCCGCCCGACAGCTCCGTCGGACGGTGCTTCAGCCGCGGCCGCAGATCCACCGTGTCGATCACCGTGTCCAGCCACTCCCTGTCCGGCTTGCGGCCCGCGATGTCCATCGGCAGCGTGATGTTCTCCAGCGCCGTCAGCGTCGGGACGAGGTTGAACGCCTGGAAGACGAAGCCGACCTTGTCGCGCCGCAGCCGGGTCAGCTGCTTGTCCTTCAGGCGGGTCAGCTCGGTGTCGCCGATGAAGACCTCACCGGAGTCCACCGAGTCCAGGCCCGCCATGCAGTGCATGAGGGTCGACTTCCCGGACCCGGACGGGCCCATGATCGCGGTGAAACGGCCGCGGGGGATGCCGACCGTGACCCCGTCGAGCGCGACGACCTGGGCGTCGCCGCGCCCGTACACCTTCGCGATCTGGTGGGTCCGTGCGGCGAAGTCGCCCGCCCCGGGCGCGGTCTGCGCGCCGGCGGTCGATGGGGCGGTGTTCGTCACGTGAAACTCCCAAGTGTGAGTGAGCGGGGATGTGCGAGTGAGCAGGATGCGTCGCGACCGCGCCGTTCCCCCGGCGATCCGACGTTCAAAACAGTAGAAGCCGGACGACCCCCTGTGATGCCCCTCAGGAACGGACTTGGCGGTCCACCCGTGGCAGTAGACGGGGTCCTCCCGTCGTCCTAGCGGAGTAGACCCGCCCGCCCGCTTCGGGGCGCGTCTTGGCGCAGGTGCCGGGCGTGGCGG
>NZ_VCKW01000278.1 GCF_005889715.1 Actinomadura soli | reverse complement strand
GATGTAGCCGGCGCCGCCGAGGACGCCCCCGGCGGCCATCGCCATCAGCTCCCCGCCGTGCCCGGCGGGGCCCTCGTACCAGGACAGGTCGACCTCGGGCGTGGTGAACTCGGTGATGCCGAGCCGTTCGCCGAGCGCCCGGATGACGAGGGTGGGGGTGACGGCCGGGTGCGCGTCGCCGAACTGCGGGTTCGCCCACCCCCACAGCCAGGTGCGCTCCCGTGCGGCGTAGCTGCCGAGCAGCGACACCCGGACGGTGACGCCGCCGCTGGAATAGGTCCGCGCGGTCAGGTCGGCGCTCCAGTCCTCGCGCGGCAGGAACTCCGCGAGCGTCTCCTGCTGCTGCAGCACGACGGCCGCCAGGGCGGCGCCGAGGCGTTCGAACGCGGGACTGAATCCGGACATGTCGGGCACATTATCCCAGTGGTCGGGGCGATCGTGGGCCGTATCGGACAGGCTAGGCTTTTCGCTGTCAGAGGACTCTTCAATGAGGAGCGTACGAGGTGCGGGGACCCACCGGGCGGCTCTCGGCGATGAGGTTCTTGGTGACCTGGGCGGTGACCGTCGCCATCGTGACCCTGCCGGGTCCGCTCATGGGGGTGCTGTGGGCCAAGACCATCCCCGAGGTGACATACGTAATAGTCCAGGGTGAGCCGTTGCTGGCCGAACCGGAAGGTCAGGGCCCGATCGGCATCGACGCCCGGTTCGCCCTGCTCGCCCTCGTCGCGGGCCTGCTGTGCGGCGTCGCCGGGTACCTGGCGGGCGGACGCGGCGACGACGTCGCGCTGCTGCTCGGGCTGGCCGTGGGCGGCGGGGCCGCGGCCTTCCTCGCCTGGAAGACCGGCCACCTGATCGGGCTGGAGGAGTTCCAGGACGCGGTCCGCACCGCGCGCGACGGCACCACCGTGACCGGCGTCGCCGACCTGCGCGCCAAGGGCGTCCTCGTGTTCTGGGCGCTGCCCGCGGTCGCCACCTACGGGATCCTGGAGCTGATCCTCCGGCGGCTACCCGCGGGCGATCGCGGCGAGGCGGGCGCCGGTGAGGCGGACGAGGTCGCCGGGGACGAGTTCGATCTGCAGTCCGCGCCGGCCGGCCGAGACGTAGACGGTCGCGAGCCCTGACACCGACACGTCGATCACGGTCGGCAGCCGCCTGCGCTGCCCCAGCGGGCTGATCCCGCCGACGACGTAGCCGGTGGCGCGCTCGGCGTCGCGCGGCTCGGCCATCCGCGCCCTCTTGCCGCCGGCCGCCGCCGCGAGGGCCTTCAGGTCGAGGCTGGCCGACACCGGGACGACGCCGACGGTGAGCCGCCCGTCGACCTCGGCGAGCAGCGTCTTGAAGATCTGCGCGTACGGGATCCCGAGGGCGTCGGCGGCCGCCTCCCCGTACGACCCGGCGTCCGGGTCCGGCTCGTAGGTGTGCAGGGTGAACTCGATCTTCGCGTCGGTGGCGGCGACCGTCGCCGGAGTGCCCGTACTGCCCTTGGCGGTGCCGCCTTTGCCCTTGCCCATGGGGGGCAGTCTGCCGTGCGCGGGTCAGTTCGCGTTGAACGACCCGTCCAGGAACTGGCCGGCGGGGATCATCGGGAGGACGTCCAGGATGCGGTTCTCCCGGACCAGCAGGTCGCGCTCGGCCTCAAGGCGCAGCGTCGCGTCGTCGCACTCCAGCAGCCGCTGCTTCTCGTGCCCGTCCAGGACGAGGGAGGCCGCGATCACGTACGACAGGGCGACCGGGTCGTCGGGCGGCTCGTCCTTCTCGAACGAGCCGGCGCCGGCGGCGGTCAGCCGGTGCCGGTACAGCCGGAACAGCCGGCGGACGCGCAGCGCGACGGGCCCGGGGTCGGCCCCCGGCTCCTCGGGGAGGAACTCCACCTCGCCCTGCAGGTAGGGGCGCGAGCGGTCCAGCTCCTTGAGCCGGAAGCGGCGGGCGCCGACCGTGACGATGTCGTACCGGCCGTCCGGGTGGGGCCGCGCGTCGCGCAGCTCGGCGACGCAGCCGATCTCCGCGAGGCGGTGCGCGGCGCCCTCGCCGACCTCGTGGCCGAGCTCGATGCCGACGACGCCGAAGCCGCGCGGCTCGGGCCGTTCCAGGAGGTCGCCGATCAGGCTGAGGTAGCGGTCCTCGAACAGGTGCAGGGGGAGCACCAGACCGGGGAACAGCACGGTGCCCAGGGGGAACAGGGCGAGCCGCTCGGTCACTGTCTCTCCACGGTCCTGGGGCGCCACGGGGAAAGCGCCGTCCGCGCAAGCCTACGTCCTGGTCGATGATCTTGGTAAGGGGTGATTTTTCATAGTGTGAAGCGGATGTCATCGCCGGTAGCGTCGGCGCCATGAGGATGCTCGTCGTGGACGCCTTCACCGACCGCCCGTTCGCGGGCAACCCCGCCGGGGTGTGCCTGCCGCCCGGCGCCGCCGATCCCGGGTGGATGCAGCGGGTCGCCGCCGAGATGAAGCACTCCGAGACCGCGTTCGCCCGGCCCGTCGAGGAGCGCTCCGGGGGGTCGTCCCCCCAGGACGGCGCAGCGGACTACGAGCTTCGCTGGTTCACGCCGGTCATGGAGGTCGCGCTGTGCGGGCACGCCACGCTGGCCGCCGCCCACGCGCTCTACGAGACCGGGGCGGTCGCGTCCGGCCGCCCGATCCGGTTCCGGACGCTGAAGAGCGGCGTTCTCACCGTCATCCGGGACGAGACCGGAAGGCTGTCGATGGACTTCCCGGCCTGCCCGCCCGAGCCCGCCGCCGTCCCGGAGGGGCTCGCGGAGGCGCTCGGTGTCCCGGTGGCGGCCGTGGGGCGCAACGTCCAGAACGACCTGGTCGTCGAGGTCGAGGACGAGACCGCCGTCCGCGAGATCGCTCCCGACGTCCGGGCGCTCGCGGAGATCGACGCCCGCGGCGTGATCGTCACGGCCGCGGGCGGCGAAGGGGAGCGGCACGACTTCGTGTCCCGCTTCTTCGCGCCGCGCGTCCTGCCCGGCGACGCGGAGGACCCGGTCACCGGCTCGGCCCACTGCGCCCTCGCCCCGTACTGGGCGGCCCGGCTCGGCCGCGACACGCTGACCGGGCACCAGGCGTCGGCGCGCGGCGGGGACGTCCACGTCGCGCTGCGCGGCGACCGGGTCGTCCTGTCCGGCGCGGCCGTCACCGTCCTCGACGGTCAGCTGACGGTGTGATCGACCCGGGGCATCTCGGCACGTGAGACGGTGCGCGAGGGGCTGGGGGCACTCCGTAGACTGGACGGGTGATTTCCCGTATCGACCTGCGCGGCTCGCTTCCCGGCGATCTGCGCTCCGTGCTGCCCCGCGCCGAGCTCGACGTCGAGGCCGCCCTGGACAAGGTGCGGCCCATCTGCGACGGCGTGCGCCATCGCGGCTCGGCCGCGGTACGGGAGTACACCAAGGCGTTCGACGGGGTCGAGCCGGAGAGCGCCCGCGTTCCGGTGGAGACCGTCCACCGGGCGCTCGCGGAGCTCGATCCGGCCGTCCGGGACGCGCTGGAGGAGAGCATCCGGCGCGCGCGCATCGTCCACCGCGACCAGCGGCGCGCCGACGTCACCACGCAGGTCGTGCCGGGCGGGACCGTCACCGAGCGGTGGATCCCGGTCGGGCGCGTCGGGCTGTACGTGCCGGGCGGGCGGGCCGTGTACCCGTCCAGCGTGGTCATGAACGTCGTCCCCGCGCAGGAGGCGGGCGTCGGCTCCCTCGCCGTCACCTCACCGCCGCAGCGCGAGTTGGGCGGGCTGCCGCACCCGGCGATCCTGGCGGCGTGCGCGCTGCTCGGCGTGGACGAGGTGTACGCGGCGGGCGGCGCGCAGGCGATCGCGATGTTCGCCTACGGCACCGAGGAGTGCCCGTGCGCCGACCTGGTCACCGGGCCCGGCAACGTCTATGTCGCCGCCGCGAAGCGGCTGCTCAAGGGCGTGATCGGCATCGACGCCGAGGCCGGCCCGACCGAGATCGCGATCCTCGCCGACGCGACCGCGAGCCCGGTGGACGTCGCCGCCGACCTGATCAGCCAGGCCGAGCACGACACGCTCGCCGCGGCCGTCCTGGTCACCGACTCGGGGCGGCTGGCCGACGAGGTGGAGACCGAGCTGAAGGCGCAGGTCGCCCGCACCCGGCACACCGAGCGGATCACCGAGGCGCTCGCCGGGCGGCAGTCCGGGATCGTGCTGGTGGACGACGTCGAGGACGGCCTGAAGGTCGTGGACGCCTACGCCGCCGAGCACCTGGAGATCCACACCGCCGGCGCGCCCGCCGTCGCCGCCCGCGTCCGCAACGCCGGAGCGATCTTCGTCGGGCGGCACGCGCCGGTGTCGCTCGGCGACTACCTGGCCGGGTCCAACCACGTCCTGCCGACCGGCGGGTGCGCGTGCCACTCGTCCGGGCTGTCGGTCCAGTCGTTCCTGCGCGGCGTCCACGTCGTCGAGTACGACCGGGACGCGCTCGCCGAGGCCACGGGCCGGGTGGTCGCGCTCGCCGAGGCCGAAGATCTGCCCGCCCACGGCGCCGCCTTGAAAGCGCGCTTCGACTGGGAGGTCCCGTCGTGACCTCGCTCGGCGATCTGCCGCTGCGCGACGACCTGCGCGGCCGCGAACCCTACGGCGCGCCGCAGCTGGACGTCCCCTGCGCGCTGAACACCAACGAGAACCCGTACCCGCCGTCCGAGCGCCTCGTGAAGGCCCTCGGGGAGGCGGTCATGGACGTCGCCGGCACCCTGAACCGCTACCCCGACCGGGACGTCCTCGCCCTCCGCGATGACCTCGCCGCGTTCCTGAACGCCGACACGCCCGGCGCCGGCCTCACCACGGGCCACGTCTGGGCGGCGAACGGCTCCAACGAGATCATCCAGCAGATCCTGCAGGCGTTCGGCGGGACGGGACGCACCGCGCTCGGCTTCGAGCCGTCCTACTCGATGCACCCGATCATCACCGGGGTGTCCGGGACGCGCTGGGTGAACGCCTTCCGCGACGAGGACTTCGGCATCGACCCCGCCCGCGCGATCGCGGCCGTCGCGGAGCACCGTCCCGACATCGTGTTCCTGACCTCGCCGAACAACCCGACCGGCACGGCGCTGCCGCTGCCGGCGATCGAGGCGGTGCTGGACGTCGCGCCCGGCATGGTCGTCGTGGACGAGGCGTACGCGGAGTTCCGCCGCGAGGAGACGCCGTCCGCGCTGACGCTGCTGGACGGCCACCCGCGCCTGATCGTCACCCGGACGATGTCCAAGGCGTTCGCCATGGCCGGGACCCGGCTCGGCTACCTCGCCGCCGACCCGGCCGTGGTCGAGGCGCTGCTGCTCGTCCGGTTGCCGTACCATCTGTCCGCCGTCACCCAGGCCGTCGCGCGCACCGCACTCGCCCATGGCGAGGAGCTGCTCGGCGGCGTCGAGGCGCTGCGCCGCGAACGCGACGACCTCGTGGCCTGGCTGCGCGGCGAGGGGTTGCGGGTGGCCGACTCCGACGCCAACTTCGTCCTGTTCGGGACGTTCCCCGACCGCCGCCGGGTCTGGGAGGCGCTGCTGGCACGCGGCGTGCTGATCCGGGAGGTGGGGCCGCCCGAGTGGCTGCGGGTCAGCGTCGGCACCCCGGCGGAGATGGCCGCCTTCCGCACCGCACTGAAGGAAGCACTGGAGGAGAGTCTGTGACGCGCAAGGGACGAGTCGAGCGCGGGACCGGCGAGACGCAGGTCCTCGTCGAGATCGACCTGGACGGCACCGGGCAGGTCGACGTGGCGACCGGCGTGGGGTTCTTCGACCACATGCTGGCCCAGCTCGGCAAGCACGGGTCGTTCGACCTGACCGTCAAGACCACCGGTGACCTGCACATCGACAGCCACCACACCATCGAGGACACCGCCATCGCGCTCGGCCGGGCGTTCCGCGAGGCGCTCGGCGACAAGGCCGGCATCCACCGGTTCGCGGACGCGTCCGTCCCGCTGGACGAGGCGCTCGCCCAGGTCACCGTCGACGTCTCCGGCCGCCCCTACCTCGTGCACGTCGAGCCGGACGGCATGGCCCCGATGATCGGCCCCGAGTACGACACCACGATGACCCGGCACATCTTCGAGTCGTTCGTGTCGAACGCCCGGATCGCGCTGCACGTCCACGTCCCGTACGGGCGGAACGCGCATCACATCGTCGAGGCCCAGTTCAAGGCCCTGGCCCGCGCGCTGCGCGACGCCGTGGCGCTCGACCCGAAGGTGCACGGCATCCCGTCCACGAAGGGGGCGCTGTAGCCGTGGAGATCGGCGGCCTGCACTTCACCTACGGCAACGTCGCGATCTTCGCGGTGGCGGTGTTCCTGCTGGCGGGCGTGTACAGCTTCGTCAGGCAGGGCCTGAAGATCGCCGCGCTGATCGTGTTCGTCCTCGCCGCGATCGCCTTCACCGGAGGCGTGATGTGGCTGTGAGCACGATCGTCATCCTGGACTACGGGTCCGGGAACCTGCGCTCCGCCGAGCGCGCCGTCGCCCGCGCGGGCGCGGAGGTGACCGTCACCGCCGACTGGGACGCCGCGCTCGCCGCCGACGGCCTCGTCGTGCCCGGCGTCGGCGCGTTCGCGGCGTGCATGGCGGGGCTGCGCTCGGTCCGCGGCGACCAGATCATCGGCCGCCGGCTCGCCGGGGGACGGCCCGTCCTCGGGATCTGCGTCGGCATGCAGATCCTGTTCACCAAGGGCATCGAGCACGGCGTCACCACCGAGGGCTGCGACGAGTGGCCGGGCACGGTCGACCGCCTCGACGCGCCGGTCGTCCCGCACATGGGCTGGAACACCGTCGACGTCCCCGAGGGCTCGGTCCTGTTCCGCGGCCTGGAGGACGCGCGGTTCTACTTCGTCCACTCCTACGCGGCCCGCAGCTGGGACCTGGAGCCCGACCCGACCGGTGTCATCGCGCCGCCGCTGGTCACCTGGGCCGAGCACGGCGACCGGTTCGTCGCCGCCGTCGAGAACGGGCCGCTGTGCGCCGCCCAGTTCCATCCGGAGAAGTCCGGCGACGCGGGCGCCGAACTCCTCCGCAACTGGCTGAGCAGCCTTGGCTGAGCCTTCCCTTCCATCTGCCTCGATAGGGTTTCCGCATGTCCTTGACGCTCCTTCCCGCCGTCGACGTCGCGGGCGGCCAGGCCGTCCGCCTGGTCCAGGGCGAGGCCGGCACCGAGACCTCCTACGGATCGCCGCTGGAGGCGGCCCTCGCCTGGCAGCGCGCGGGCGCGGAATGGATCCATCTGGTCGACCTGGACGCCGCGTTCGGGCGCGGGTCCAACCGGGAGCTGCTCGCCGAGGTCACCGGCCGGCTGGAGGTGAAGGTGGAGCTGTCCGGCGGCATCCGCGACGACGCCTCGCTGGACGCGGCCCTCGCCACCGGCTGCGCCCGCGTCAACATCGGCACCGCCGCGCTGGAGGACCCGGCGTGGTGCCGGAAGATCATCGCCTCGCACGGCGACCGGATCGCGGTCGGCCTCGACGTGCGCGGCACCACGCTCGCCGCCCGCGGCTGGACGCGCGAGGGCGGCGACCTGTGGGAGGTCCTCGCCCGGCTGGAGGACGACGGCTGCCCCCGCTACGTCGTGACCGACGTCACCAAGGACGGCACGCTCCGCGGCCCCAACACCGGCCTCCTCCGCGAGGTCTGCTCCCGGACGGACAAGCCGGTGATCGCGTCCGGCGGCGTCTCGTCCCTGGACGACCTGCGCGCCCTGGCCGGGCTGGTCGGCGACGGTGTCGAGGGCGCGATCGTGGGCAAGGCGCTCTACGCGCAGGCGTTCACCCTGGAAGAGGCCCTGGAGGCCGTGAAGTGACAGGGGAGGCCGTGAAGTGATTGGGGAGGCCGTGAAGTGACGGTGGCCGTGCGGGTGATCCCGTGCCTGGACGTCGACGCCGGGCGCGTGGTCAAGGGCGTCAACTTCCAGAACCTGCGCGACGCCGGCGACCCCGTCGAGCTGGCCGCCCGCTACGACGCCGAGGGCGCCGACGAGCTGACGTTCCTGGACATCACCGCGTCCAGCGCCGACCGCGCCACGACCTACGACGTCGTCCGGCGCACCGCCGAGCAGGTGTTCATCCCGCTCACGGTCGGCGGCGGCGTCCGCACCGTCGACGACGTCGACCGGCTGCTGCGCGCGGGCGCCGACAAGGTCTCGGTCAACACCGCCGCGATCGCGCGCCCCGAGTTCCTGCGGGAGGCCGCGCACCGGTTCGGGTCGCAGTGCGTCGTCCTGTCGGTGGACGCACGCCGCGCCGCCGGGACGGAGTCGGGCTTCGAGGTCACCACGCACGGCGGCCGCAAGGGCACGGGCCTCGACGCGGTCGAGTGGGCCCGCCGCGGCCAGGAGCTGGGCGTCGGCGAGATCCTGCTGAACTCCATGGACGCCGACGGCACCAAGGAGGGCTTCGACCTGGAGATGCTGCGCCGCGTCCGGGCGGCGGTGACCGTGCCGGTGATCGCCAGCGGCGGCGCCGGAGCGGTGGAGCACTTCGCGCCCGCCGTGGCCGCGGGCGCGGACGCCGTCCTCGCCGCCAGTGTCTTCCACTTCGGCGAGCTGAAGATCCCCGAGGTCAAGGCCGCCCTCCGGGACGCGGGCAACCCCGTCCGCTGACCGGCTCAGACCTCTTCCTCGCCGGGCGCGGGGACGGTCGCCTCGGCGGACCGTTCCACGATCGGGAGAATGATCGCGGACGGGCGGTCCGGGTCGTGGAAGACCTCCTGGTGGGCCGTGACCATCCGGGTCGCGGTGGCGAGCGGCTCGCCGGTGCCGGGGTTCGCGGCGACCTTCGGGTGGGCGCCGCTGGTGACGTGCACGCGGACCCGGTGCCCGCGCGCGAACCGGTGGCCGGTCGGCCACAGGTCGACGCCGATGCGGCGGACGCCGTCCGTCCCCACGGGCTTCTCCGCGGCGGCGGGCAGGCGCAGGCCCCCCTCGCAGACGGTGCGGGAGGACCCGTCCGGCGCGACGTCGCAGAGCCGCACGACGAAGTCGGTGTGCTCCCGGTCGGACCGGACGAACAGGTCCGCGCCGACGGGCCCGATCACGTCCAGGTCGGCGTCGAGGGCGGGGGAGGTGAAGACGAGCACGTCGGGGCGCCGCTCCAGCGGCCGGTTGTCGACCGGCCGGGAGCTGCCGAGCAGGGTCGGCCCGCCGAGCGCGGGCGTCGGGCGGGCCGGGTCGAAGCGGTAGGTGCTCGCGGGGGCGTCCTGCGGGCCGTCCTCGCCGAGGCCGCCGCCCCCGTGCAGGTGCCACGAAACCTGGCGCGTCCCGGGCGGCGGCCAGTCGCGGTAGTGCCGCCATTCGCGGGCGCCGGTGACGTAGACGCGGACGGGGTCGCGGCGCAGCCCGGACGGGTCGCCGAGCAGGTGGGCGCGGAACCAGGCGAGGGACTCGCGGACCGTCACCAGGCCGTGGCGGGCGTCGGTGTGCCACCAGGGGCCGATGGTCAGGTACGGGGCGTGCCCGGCGGCGCGCAGCGCGAGGTAGTCCCTGACCTGCCAGGGCAGGAACACGTCGTACCAGCCGCCGAGGAGGGTGACGGGCGCGGTGACCTCCCCGACCGTGCCGCTGAAGTCGCGGTCGTCCCAGTAGCCGTTCTCCCCGGTGTGGCCGGCGAGGAGGTCCTGGTAGAAGCGCATCGGCCGGCCGCCGGCCAGCACGTCCAGCTCGGCCAGGGGGCGGCCGGACCGCGCGGCGCGGACGGCGCGGCGCCGGGACGTCAGCGGCGCGGTCAGCATGCCGAGCGGCCGCCGCTGCCGGTGCGTCAGGTCCGTCCAGGTGAGCGCGGACTCCAGCGCGAACGACCCGCCCACGTAGGCGGCGTCCCGGAACGTCGACGCGGTGATCTGCAGCGACATCGCCTTCAGCTCGGGGCCGGCCGCCGCGGCGATCGCCCACGCCGAGTACCCGAGGTAGCTCGGTCCGAAGGCGCCGAACGTGCCGTGGAACCAGGGCTGCCGCTTCAGCCACTCGACGGTCGCCAGCCCGTCCTCGCGTTCCCGGCCGAGCGGGTCGAACTCGCCCCCCGACCCGGACGTCCCGCGCGCGCTCTGCACCACCAGCTGGAAACCGAACGGGACGAACAGCAGCCCGTTGGCCAGGGCCGCCGGGCCGCGCCGCCCGTAGGGGGTCCGCACGAGGATCGTGGGCGGACGCTCGACCCCGGACGGGACGTACCGGTCGGCGAGCAGGGTCACGCCGTCCGGCATGGTCACCGGCAGGTCGCGCTGGACGGTGTACGGGGCCAGCCCGCGGGGG
>NZ_VCKW01000277.1 GCF_005889715.1 Actinomadura soli | reverse complement strand
GTTCGGGCTGGGCGGGCGGTGGCGGCTGGGCCGCTCCGGTCCCGCCGAGCTGCGGCGCTCCGAACACCACGGTGCGGTCGCCCAGCGGCCGGGCGGGAGGCTCCTGCGCCTCCGGCGGCGTGGGCTGCCCCTCGTCCTCCGGCAACGGCCGCTGCGGCCCCTGCGTGCCGTCATTCTCGGTCATCGTCGGGCTCCTTCAGCGGTCTGCCGTCCGTGGGCGTTCTGGCCACCAGCCTGCCCCGATCGCCCGTGGTATCGCAAATCACCACCCTGGATAGACGCCGGACGCCCCCGGACCGTTCCTGCCCGGGGACGTCCAGCGCCGCGTTATGTCAGGAATGCCCGAGGATCGGGTGCGGCCGGTACGGCGCCTCAAGCCGCGCGACCTCCTTCTCGTCCAGCTCCAGGCGTTCGGCGGCGATCGCGTCCTCCAGGTGAGTGAGTTTCGTCGCTCCGAAGATGGGCGCGGTCACCCCGGGACGTCCGAGCAGCCACGCGAGCGCGACCTGGGCCGCCGGGACGCCCCGCTCTCCCGCCACCTCACGGACCACATCGACGACGTCGAAGTCGTCCTCCGTGTACAGGCTGTCCCCATAGGCGTCGTTCTGGGACCGGACGGTCTTGCGCTCGCCGCCGCGCTCCCGGTTCCCGGCCAGCATCCCGCGCGCGAGCGGGCTCCACGGGATAAGGCCCACGCCTTGGTCGAGGCACAGCGGCACCATCTCCCGCTCTTCTTCTCGGTAGATGAGGTTGTAGTGGTTCTGCATCGTGGCGAATTTCGTCCAGCCGTGGGTGTCCGCGACGTGCTGGGCCTTGGCGAACTGCCAGGCGAACATGCTGGACGCGCCGATGTACCGGGCCTTGCCCGATTTCACGACGTCGTGCAGGGCCTCCATGGTCTCCTCAATGGGCGTCTCGTAGTCCCATCGGTGGATTTGGTAGAGGTCGACATAGTCGACGCCAAGCCGCCGTAGCGAATCGTCGATGCTCGCCAAGATGTGCTTGCGCGACAGCCCTCGGTCGTTCGGCCCCGGTCCCATGGGGAGGCAGACCTTCGTGGCCAGGACGTAGTCGTCCCGCTGGGCGAAGAACTTCGGGAGCAGACGTCCGGTCAGTTCTTCGCTCGTGCCCTCCGCGTACACGTCGGCGGTGTCGAAGAATGTCACGCCCGCTTCCACGGCCCTCCGGACGATCGGCTCCGCGTCGCCCTCGTCCAGGATCCACGCCCGCTTGGACGGGTCGCCGTAGCTCATCATCCCGAGGCAGATGCGCGAGACCTTCGTTCCCGTCGTGCCGAGACGTACCTGTTCCATGAACGGCTCCTTTCAACGTTCTCCACGGTGCAACGACACACCGGCGATCACCAACCCGATTCCAGCGAATTCGGTGGCCACGGGTACCTGCTGCAGGACGACAAGCCCTACCACGGTCGCGGTGGCGGGCAGTAAGGCGACCATCAGCGCATAGGTAGCACGGCTTAGGCGCGCCATGGCGAGCTGGTCGCACACGTAGGGGATGACGGACGACGAGATGCCCACCCCTATGCCCGCGGCAAGCGCGACCGGGTCTGTCAGGACGGTCACCGCCTGCACGCCCCCAATTGGCAGGACGAACACCGTCGCGACCAGCATCGCCATGGCCAGCCCGTCGATGCCTCCCGCGTCCGACTGTGCCGCCTTGTGCGCGACCACCACGTAGAGCGCGAACAGTGCGGCATTCGCGAAAGCGAAGACGAATCCCAGGGGCTCCCCTTCCAGGCGTACGTCGGTCAGTAGGTAGACGCCGGCGACGGCGGCGGCGAGGGCGGTGAGGTTGCGGGGCGTCCGCATTCCCAGTGCCGCGAGCCCGATGACGGGCAGGAACTCGATCGCCGCCACGGTCGCGAGCGGGAGCCGCTCGATCGCCATGTAGAAGGACGAGTTCATGAGCGCGAGCACGGCGCCCCAGGCCACGATCGTCCGCCAGGTGTCGCGGTTGAACGTCCGCCACGTCCGCCATGGGCGGCGCCACAGCAGGAACACCAGGACGGCGCTCCAGATCCGCAATCCGGCGACGCCCAGCGGCCCGACGCGGGAGAAGAGCAGGACGGCGAACGACGGCCCCAGATAGTGGAAGACCGCGCTGCCGACGAAGTACGACCAGGGCGGAAAGGACATGGCCGTATCGTCGGCGGGTTCGTAGGTTGGAGGAATGGCGAACCGAAGGGGGCGGCCGGGCCGCGCCTACGAACCCAAGCCGCTCGACGCGATCGACCTTCAGATCCTCACCGAGCTGCAGCGGGACGGCCGCGCCACCCTCGCCGACCTGGGCCGCCGCGTCGCGCTGTCCGCGCCGGCCGTCGCCGAGCGCGTCCAGCGGCTGGAGGAGACGGGCGTGATCACGGGGTACCACGCGTCGGTCGACCCGGTCGCGCTCGGTTTCCCGATCACGATCCTCGTCCGGGTGAACCCGAGCCCGCGCGAGCTGAGCCGCATCCCCAAGATCGCCGACGAGATCCCGGCGATCGTCGAATGCCATCGCATCACGGGCGACGACTGCTTCTTCTTCATCGCCCACCTGCGGACGGTCGAGGAGCTGGAGCCGATCCTCGACCGCCTCACCCCGTACGCGCGGACGACGACGTCGATCCTGCAGTCGGCTCCCGTCCCCCGGCGTCCGCTCCCCCTCGGCTGACCCGGGCTTCGCTTAGGCTTCCGTCGTGGTCGCCCATGACGTGTTCCTCGCCGACTGCCCCGCCCGGACGACGCTCGATCTGATCGCCGACACGTGGTCCGTGGTCGTCATCGTGGCGCTCGGACGCGGCCCGGCCCGGTACTCCGAGCTGCGCGGCGCGGTCGGCGGCATCAGCAACAAGATGCTGACGCAGACGCTGCGCCGGCTCGGCGACAACGGTCTCGTCGAGCGGCGCGCCCTGCGGACCGCCCCGCCCGGCACCGAGTACAGCCTCACCGACCTGGGCCGCAGCCTCCTGGTCCCGGTGTCGGCGCTGACCCGGTGGGCCGAGGACAACTCGGCCGCCCTCCTGGACGCCCGCGAGGCCCTCCCATAGGGAACCTCCCGGTTCCTCACGCCTTTCTAGCGTCCTGCGGCAGGACCTCGAACCAACGGAGGACGCTTTGAAGATCGGTGTGCTCGGAGCCGGGAGGATGACCGAGGCGCTGGCGTCCGGCTGGACACGGGCCGGGCATGACGTGCTCGTCGGCGGGCGCACGCCGGGCAAGGCCGCCGACCTCGCCAACCGGATCGGCGCCCGCGCCGGGACGCTGCGCGAGGCCGCCGAGTTCGGCGACGCCGTCCTGGTCGCGGTGCTCCTCGCCGGGCTGGACGGGACGCTCCGCGCGGCGGGCGCGCCCGAGGGCACCCTGGCGGGCAAGGCCGTGATCGACGCGACCTCACCCAGGCCCGGCATCTGGAGGCCATGGCGATCATCGTCATCCGGCTGCTGTTCTCCGGCGCCGACCCGCTGTCCGTCTTCGCCTTCCGCTCGCTGGAGGAACGCTGACGTCCTCCAGCGTCCGCCGTCCCGGGAGCCCGCCTACAGCTGCGCCTCCAGGCCGTCGAGGATGTAGGCCAGCCCCGCGCTGTAGCTCCCGTCCCAGTCGTCGTCGTAGAGATAGCCGTTGGCGGCCAGGGTCGGATACCGGTCACGGGCCGCCCGCAGCTGTTCCTGCCCCAGGCGGCGCTCCTCGTCGGTGATGTGCAGAGCGGTCTGCGACGTGGCGGACCCCATGACGTGGTTGTAGAGCGCCCAGGTCGCCGCCGAGAGGCTCTGGCCGGTGAACCCGGCGCGGGCGAGCGTCGCCTGGAGGATCTCCATCCCGGCGAGGAAGTTCGGGCCGATGGTGGGACGCCGCCGCGCCGGGACCGCGGCGGCCCAGGGGTGGCGCAGCAGCGCGGCCCGCCAGCCGGCCAGGACCGCCGTGACGTCGTCGCGCCACTCCTGCGCGCGTCCGGCACCCGGCTTCGGCGGGGCCTCCCCGAAGATCGCGTCGACCGCGAGATCGATCACGTCGTCCTTGGTGTCGACGTGCCAGTACAGCGACGGCGCGACGACATCGAGCCGCTCCGCGAGCCGCCGCATGGTGAGCCGGTCGATGCCCTCCTCGTCCAGCAGGGCCACCGCCGCCGCGACGATACGGGAGTGCGTCAGCGGCGGCTCCCCCCGCTGCTCGCGCCGGGGCCGCAGCCAGACGCTGCGCACATCACTCGACTTGCCCATCGCACCCCTCCCGCACCAACCGGTCGCCCTATCAGGCTACAGTGTTCGATGAATCGAACAACGTTAGGCAGTCCCAAACAATGTTAGGGAGACACAGTGGAAGACGGTCGAAGGCGCTGGGCGACGCTCCTCGCGGTCAGCGCGGCCCAGCTCCTGGTCGTGCTGGACGGGACGATCATCAACATCGCGCTGCCGTCCGCGCAGCACGCGCTCGGGATGTCCGACACCGCCAGGCAGTGGGCCATCACCGCGTACGCGCTGGCCTTCGGCGGCCTCCTGCTGATCGGCGGCCGGATCAGCGGCGCGGTGGGACACCGCCGCACGTTCATCGCCGGCCTGCTGGGCTTCGCGGGCTCGTCCGCACTGGGCGGCGCCGCCACGAGCCCCGAGATGCTGTTCGGGGCACGGGCCCTGCAGGGGGTGTTCGCCGCCGCGCTCGCCCCCGCCGGCCTCTCACTCCTGACGATCAGCTTCACCGGGGGACGCGAACGCGGCCGCGCCTTCGGAGTGTTCGCGGCGGTGGGCGCCGCGGGGTCGGCCATCGGTCTGATCGCGGGCGGACTGCTGACGGAGTACGCGAGCTGGCGCTGGTGCCTCTACGTCAACGTCCCCATCGCACTGCTCGCCGTCCTCGGCGCGGCACTCGTGCCCCGCGACCAGCCGAACCGCCGCGGCCAGGGGCTGGACGTGCCGGGCGCACTCCTGAGCGCCGCGGGCTTCGCGGCGGTGGTCTACGCGTTCGCCGAAGCCGAGTCCGACAAACGGAACTCCGCGCTGGCCCTCCTCGCCGGAGTCGTCCTGCTGACGCTGTTCGTCATCGTCGAACTGCGCACCCGCCGCCCCCTCCTCCCCATGCGGATCCTGCTGCACCGCGCACGGGCCGGCGCCTTCCTCTCGATCACCCTGATGTTCGTCGCGATGTTCGGCTTCTACCTCTTCATGAGCTACTACACGCAGACCGTCCTCGGCTATTCACCCGTCGAGGCGGGCCTCACCCTGATCATCAACGCCCTGGCCGCCCTGCTCGCCTCGACCCTCATCGCCGGACGCCTGCACGGCCGCGTCCCCCCGGCCGCGCTCATCCTCCCCGGCCTCCTCGCCGCGGCCGCGGGGATGCTGCTCCTGACGCGGCTGACCGCATCCACCACGGACGTCTTCGCCCTGTACCTCGTCCCCGCCCTGGTCCTCACCGGCCTTGGCATCGGCCTCGTCATGCCCCCCACCGCCGGCCTGGCCACCACCGCGATAGACCATCAGGACATCGGGTCGGCATCAGCGGCATACAACGCGTCCCAGCAACTCGGCGCCGCCCTGGGCACCGCCCTGCTCAACACGGTCGCCGCCAGCACCGCCGCGTCGTACCTCGTCGCACACCCCCAGGCCACCCCCACGGCGGCGGTGGTCCACGGCTACACCACAGCCCTCACGATCGCCTTCACCATCCTCCTCGCCGCCGCTCTCCTCACCACCCCCCTCCTCCTCACCCGCCGGTCACGCCGGCGCCCCATCGAGGAGCCCGCTACCGACGAGACCGAAAAGAGCGTGGAATACGGCCATTCCACATGATCAACAATTCCTGGTCAGCGTTGGAATTCGGCGCGGACGCCTAGGAGGCGGACGGGGCGGCGTCCAGGGAACGCGTCGAGAGCGGCGAGGGCGGCCGCCTCGATCAGGTCCGGTTCGACGGACGGGGCCTCCAGCGTCCGGCCGTGGGTCTGGGTGATGAACGGCGCGTACCGGACCTTGACGATGACGCGGGCGACGTCCCGCCCCTCTTCGGCGACGTCGGCGGCGACCCGGCGCGCCAGTTCGGACACCTCGCGCCGCACGTCCTCCCAGTCCGGCAGGTCGTCCTGGAACGTGGTCTCCCGGCCGCGCGACCTCGGGACGTGCGGCGCGTCGCTCACCGGCGATGTGTCGAGCCCCCGCGCGAGCAGCACCAGCCACGGGCCGTTCGTGGGGCCGAACTCACTGGCGAGAGCGGCGGGGTCGGCGGTGGCCAGTTCGCCGACCGTGGTGATGTCCAGCTTCTTCAGCCGTTTCGCGGTCTTGGCGCCGACGCCCCAGAGCGCGTCCGCCGGGAGGGCGCCGAGGACGTCGAACCAGGTGTCCGCGGTGAGCCGGAAGATCCCGGCGGGCTTGCCGAAGCCGGTCGCCAGCTTCGCCTGGAGCTTGTTCTGCCCGATGCCCACCGTGCATTCGAGGCCCGTCGCGGCGCGCACCCGGTCGCGGATCTCGCGCGCCATCGCTTCCGGGTCGCCGTCGACGGCCAGGAACGCCTCGTCCCAGCCGAGCACCTCGACCACGACGCCGAGGCTCCGCAACGTCGCCATGACCTGGTCCGACACCGACTCGTAGAGGTCTCTGTCCACGGGCAGGAACACCGCGTCGGGGCAGCGGCGGGCCGCCGTCCGCAGCGGCAGCCCGGAGTGCACGCCGTAGGCACGGGCCTCGTACGAGGCCGTGCTCACCACGCCGCGCTTGGTCGGATCGCCGTCACCGCCGACGACGACCGGCCGCCCGCGCAGTTCCGGGTGGCGGAGCACCTCGACGGCGGCGATGAACTGGTCCAGATCGACGTGCAGGACCCATCGAGCCACCCCACCATTGTCCCTCTACCAGCACAAACGCCACACAGCGCGGGGCCCTGCGAGCGGGCACGCCCCTTGCCGCAACGGAAAGTCGTGTGTTGACAGAATGGAAACTAAGAACCATAGTTTCCACCATGGAAACACACGAGAGCGCAGGTGCGCCGAGCCCCCGGCCGACTCCCAGCGAAGCCGCGGCGGCCCTGGACGAGGTCGAGCAGACCCGCGCCGAGCTGTCCGGCATCCGGACGCCCCTGTGGTACTTCATCGCCCTCGGGATCTGGACGGCGCCGATCGGCCCCCTGGTGTCGCTGACCCCGGACCCGCCGTCCGGGGCGGTGATCCTCCTCGCCGGGGTGGCGGTCTGGGCGGCGGGGCTCGGGCTCCTCATGCACGTGGTCGTCAAGCGGATGCGGGTGCTGATGTGGCTGAACGACCGGCAGATCCGGCCGTTCGCCGTGATCATGATTCCGCTGCTGGGCCTGTACGCCCTCGTGCAAGGCGTCGCCGACCCGCCCTGGGGCCCCGGGGCCATCACCGTGGTCGCCGCGGCGGGCATCATCGCCTTCGGCGTGCATCACCGGCTGAAGGGCGGACGGTCGTCATGACCCGGCAGGCCCCGGCGGGCGGTGCCGAGGCCCCCGACGCGTTCGACAACGTCATCCACGCGCCCCAGCGGCTGCGCATCTGCGCGATGCTCGACGCGGTGAACCAGATCGAGTTCAGCCTGGTCCAGGAGCGGCTGGACGTCAGCGCCTCGGTGCTCAGCAAGCATGTGAGCGTCCTGATGGACGCGGGCTACGTCGAGCAGCGCAAGGCGGTGCGCGACACCCGGCAGCGGGTGTGGCTCGAACTCACCGCCACGGGCCGCGCCGCCTACCGGGGCCACGTCGCCGCCCTCCGCAAGATCGTCGACCAGGCACCGGAGTAGCGCCGGGTCAGCGGTCGACCTTCCAGGCGGCGTCCGGGGGTGGTGCACCGTGGGCGAGGATGGGGCGGCGGGACGGTCAGTCGATGAGGCCGCCGATGCCCTTGCCGAGCAGGACGACGCCGATGACCAGCAGGAGCACGAACATCACCGTGGTGCTGTTGCGTTCCAGCCACGCCTTCAGGTCGTCCAGCGGTCCGCGCATCCGCTCGGCGTCGGCGACGTACACCAGCACCGGGATCGCCACGCTGCACGCCGCGATCACGGCGAAGACGGCGACCGCCACGACCTCGCTGCCGACGCCCAGCTCGCCCTGCGCGATGGCGATCCCGGCGGCGACGCACATGATCAGGTTCTTGGGGTTCACCGCCGACAGCAGCAGTCCCAGCGACGCCGCCTTGGCCGGGGTGACCTCGTCGATCGCCCTCATCCACGAGGGCGTCTCTGCCTCCGCGCCCTCGCCCGGACGGTACGCCCACTGCCGGGCGGCCAGGGTCAGCACGAGCACGCCCAGCAGCAGCTCGATCCACGAGACCGGCGTCTTGGGCTGCCCCGCCGAGCCGTTCATCCCGATGGCATTGGCGATCACCACCAGCACGGTCGTGGCGATCACGATCCCGCCCGCCCATCCGGCCAGGAACCCCGGCCCGGTGGTGCGGGCCCGCGGCGACAGCAGCATGAGGATCACCGCGATGATCGGGATCGGGCTGATCGCGACCCCGATCGCCAGCGGCAGCAGATTCCCGATGACCTCGCCCATACCGGCCCCCTCTCCGATGTCCGCGGCGGTCAGGGCGTGACGATGGGGAAGTCGGGTTCGGCGCCGTCCATGACGGCGAGCAGCCGGTGCAGCGCCGCCGCGTCACCGGTGCTGGTGATGCCGTCGGTGCCGCCTCCGGCGATGAGCGCGAACAGGTGCGGGCGGGTCAGCGTGAGCATCAGGTCGGCGTCACCGCCTCCGGCGCCGCCGGTGGCGCGCCGATGGATGAGGACGCCGTTGGACAGCATCATGCGGTACCGGTCGCCGGTGTCGGTGAAGTCCCAGTCGATGGTCAGGTGCTCGTCCCACGCCTTGGGGCCGTTCACCCGGATCGCCATGGAGTCGAAGACCTGCTCGACCGTCAGTCCGGCCGCCATCCCCCCGGCGATGCTGGTCGGGAGAGGTTTGGCGCCTTCGTGGAGTTCCATGGCGCCGGTGAGGTAGAAGTTGCGCCACGTGCCGCACTCGGAGCCTTCGCCGAGCCGCTGGTAGACGTCCGCGAGAGCGTTCTTGGCGTCGGCGTTGCCGGGGTCGGCGAACACCACGTGGTTCAGCAGGGTCGCGGCGAACCGCAGGTCGCCCTGGCCGCTGTAGTCGCGGGCCATCGCCATGACCTTGGACGCGCCGCCCATGCATTCCACGTACCGTTTCGCCGCCTCGACCGGCGGATGCTCCCACAGGTGCGCGGGATTCCCGTCGAACCAGCCCATGTAGCGCTGGTAGATCGCCTTGACGTTGTGGCTGACCGACCCGTAGTACCCGCGGGCGTGCCAGGCGCCGGCCAGCGCGGGCGGCAGGTCGATCATCTCGGCGATCTCGACGCCGGTGTGGCCCTGGTTGAGCAGCCGCAGCGTCTGGTCGTGCAGGTAGGCGTACAGGTCCCGCTGCTGCGCCAGGTAGGCCACGATGTCGCCGCGCCCCCACGTCGGCCAGTGGTGGGACGCGAACGCCACGTCGGTGTCGTCGGCGAACAGCGTGATCGCCTCGTCCAGGTACCGCGCCCAGACCCGCGCGTCGCGCACCAGCGCACCCCGCAGGGTCAGGATGTTGTGGAGGTTGTGCGTGGCGTTCTCGGCCAGGCACAATGCCCGCCGCCCGGGGAAATGGAAGTTCATCTCGGCCGGGGCCTCGGTGCCGGGCGTCAGCTGGAACACGATCCGGACGCCGTCCAGGACCTCGTCCTGCCCGGTGCGCGTGATGTCCTTGTTCGGCGGGACGAGCGAGACCCGTCCCGAGGACGCGGTCTGCCCGAGCCCGGTCCCGACCATCCCGTCCGGGCTCCGCTCCAGGTTGACGCCGGTGTGGTACACCCCGCGACGGGCCATCGCGGTCCCGGCGTACACGTTCTCCGCGACCGCGTTCTCCAGGAACCCGGCCGGAGCCAGGATCGGCACCCCCTCGGGATTCCCCGGCTCGATGACACCCTCCGCGCCACCGAAATGGTCGACGTGCGAATGGGTGTAGATCAGCCCAGTGACCGGCCGGTCACCGCGGTGCTCCCGGTACAGCGCCAGCGCGGCGGCCGCGGTCTCCACCGACACCAGCGGGTCGATGACGATCACCCCGCGCTCGCCCTCGACCAGCGTCATGTTCGACAGGTCCAGGCCCCTGACCTGGTAGATGCCGTCCGTCACCTCGAACAGGCCCTGTTTTGCGCACAGCTGCGACTGCCGCCACAGCGACGGATTCACCGTCTCCGGGCACGGGCCGTCGAGGAACGCGAAGACGTCGTTGTCCCACACGACCCGTCCATCGGCGTCCCGCACCACCCCCGGCGACAGCGACGCCACCAGCCCCCGCTCAGCATTCTCGAAATCCGTCCGGTCCCCGAACG
>NZ_VCKW01000276.1 GCF_005889715.1 Actinomadura soli | reverse complement strand
GTTCCCGTGCCGCTCCCGAGGGAGGTGCCGAGGGGGGTGCCACCTCCGGAGGCGAGCGTGACGGCTTGCGAGAGCAGCTGGGCGCCCGGTGACGACGAAGGGGCGCCGGCCATGGCCAGCGCCCTCGGTCGGCGGGGTCTCCGCCGGTCCGCGTCGATCTCCGCGACCACGGTGGCGCCCAGCAGCGCCCGGGGGACCGAATCGGTGAGCAGCGTCGGGGAGCCGCGGCCGTCGTAGGCGGCGAGCGCGGCCCGGACGGCCTCCTTCCCGAGCCATACCGCCGAACCCTCGTCCCCGACGAGCCAGCCGTAGCCGTCCGCGCGCTGCACGATCGCCCCGTCGTTGATGACCGCCGCGCCGGCGCCTGTGCCGGAGAACACCACGATGCCCTTGGGCTCGCTGGTTCCGGCGGCGAACGCCACCGCGATATCGGTCACCACCGCGGGCGAGCCGCGCAGGCCGACGGCCTGCCAGGCCTGCCGCGCCGCCGCGACGGCCGCGGGCCGCCCGGCGGAGCCGGCACCGGCGATGCCGAACACGCCGGTGAGGATGTGGGTTCGGTCCAGGTCCCCGAGCGCCTCCCGCAGGGCGGTGGTCAGCGCCCCAGCGGTGTCGCCTCCAGAGTTGGGATTTGCCCCTGGGCCGGTGCCGGAACCGGCCAGAGCACCCCCCAGCGTCAGTACGACGCAGCGGGTCTTCGTGCCACCCGCGTCGATACCGACCACGTAAGGACCGGCCAAATGGGTCAACACATGGCGACCGTAGCCTTTTCTACCGTTGACGTGACATCCAGCGCGTAAGAAAATTTCCATCATGAGGAAACCCATCGGCTCCGAGCGGAGCCTCGAGCAGGGCCCCGAGCGGGGGATCACGGGGGAGCCCGGTTCACCACGGGACCAGGCGGCGGGCCAGGCCCCGGAGCGGGACCGGGACAGCACGCCGCTGAGCACCGTGGTCCGGGTCCGCTCGCTGCTGCCCTCGCTGCCCCCCGCGGAGCGGCGAGTCGCCCAACGCGTCATCGACGACCCGGAAGGAGTCGCCAATTCCACCATCACCGAACTCGCGCAGACCTGCGGCACCTCTGAGACCACGGTCATCCGGTTCTGCCGGGCGATCGGGTTCCACGGGTACCCCGAGCTGCGGCTGACCCTCGCCACGGAGGCCGGGCGGGCGCAGAGCGCCGCCGGGGGCAGGGTCATCGGCAGCGACATCAGTCCCGACGACTCCCTCGAACAGATCGTTGAGAAGGTGACCTTCGCCGATGCCCGGGCCGTGGAGGAGACCGCCTCCCAGCTCGACATCAAGATGCTCGAACAGGTCGTGGACGCGGTCGTCGCCGCGGACCGGGTCGACGTCTACGGCGTGGGCGCCAGCGCGTTCGTCGCGGCCGACTTCCAGCAGAAGCTGCACCGCATCGGACGGATCTGCTCGGCGTGGGCGGACGCCCACATCATGCTCACCAGCGCCGCGGTGCTGGGCCCCACCAGCGTGGCGATCGGCATCTCGCACACGGGCTCGACCGTGGAGACCATCGACGCGCTGGAGGTCGCCAAGAGCAGGGGCGCCAAGACCGTGGCGCTCACCAACTTCCCCAAGTCCCCGATCGCGGAGATGGCCGACCTGATCCTGACCACGGCGGCGCGGGAGACCACCTTCCGCTCCGGCGCCACAGCGAGCCGGCTGGCGCAGCTCACCGTGGTCGACTGCCTCTTCGTCGGAGTGGCGCAGCGCACCTACGGGCCGACCCGCAAGGCCCTGGAAGCCACATTCGAGGCGGTCCGCGGCCGGACCGTGCGACCCGACCGGAGGCGTCGGTGATCGATTGCGAGCTGCCCACCGAGGGACGGAACCCCCGCACCCTCGACGTCGACACGCTGCCCACCCTGGAGGTGCTGCGCCTGATCAACTCTGAGGACGCGACCGTTCCGATGGCCGTGGCGTCCGTCCTGCCGGAGGTTGCCCGGCTGGTGGACCTCGCCGTGGAGTCGCTGCGCGCTGGAGGACGCGTGCACTACTTCGGCGCGGGCACATCGGGACGGCTCGCGGTGATCGACGCCGCCGAGCTGCCGCCCACGTTCGGCATCTGGGGGCGGGTGGTCGCCCACCACGCCGGTGGGCCGGGCGCGCTGTCCCAGGCGATCTCCGACGTCGAGGACGACGTCGAGCTCGGCCGCCGGGACGCACGCGACGTCCGGCCCGGCGACATCGCCGTCGGCATCGCGGCGAGCGGCCGCACACCCTACGTGGTGGGCGCGCTGCGCGCCGCCGCCGCCGTCGGCGCCCGCACCGCGCTGATCAGCTGCAACCCGCACACCCCGTACGGGGACGAGGTGGAGGTGCACATCGGCCTCGCGACCGGACCCGAGGTGATCACCGGGTCCACCCGGATGAAGGCGGGCACGGCGACCAAGCTCGTGCTCAACTCCTTCTCCACCACGCTGATGATCAGGATGGGCCGGACCTATTCCAACCTGATGGTCAGCGTGAACGCACTGAACTCCAAGCTGCGCGCCCGGCTCGTGCGCATCCTCACCGAGGCGACGGGCATGGACGCGCGGACCTGCGAGAACGCGCTGACGGAAGCAGGAGGGAACACGCGCGTGGCGCTGGTCTCACTTCTCGGTGAGGTGCCCGCGGCGCGCGCGACGGTTCTACTGGAGGAGACCGACGGGGGCGTGCGAGAGGCTCTTCAACGGCTCAGATCAGCCTGATCGAGGATCCGGGGGCCGGCCGGTAGTTGGGGCCGGCGGCCTTTCGGACGGGGGCGCACGGCAGAACGGGGTTCGGGGATCGGTCCGAGATCGCCTACCATCGGGCCGTGCCAGATGAACGACGCGGGACGCCCAGAGCTGTGATCACCGACTGGGGCGGCGTCCTGACCTCACCGCTCAACGAGGCGATCGACGTGTGGCTCGCCGCCGAACGCATCGACGTCGGGCGGTACAAGGACGTGATGCGCGCCTGGGTGAAGCAGGCGTACGACGGCGCCGGGACGAACCCGATCCACGGGCTCGAAGACGGCAGCCTCCCCACCGGGGACTTCGAGCGCCTCCTCGCCGCCGAGCTGGTCACCGCCGACGGCGGGCCCGTCGCGGCGGCGGGCCTCATCGCCCGCATGTTCGGGGCGTTCACCCCCGTCCGGCCCATGTACGACGCGCTCCGTGCCGCCCGGGCCGCCGGAGCCCGTACGGCAGTCCTGTCCAACTCGTGGGGCAACGACTACCCCCGCGACCTGTTCGCCGAGGTCTTCGACGCCGTCGTCATCTCCTCGGAGGTCGGCCTCCGCAAGCCCGACGAGCGGATCTTCCGGCACGCGCTCGCCCTCCTCGGCCTGGACGCCGCCGACTGCGTCTTCATCGACGACATCGCGCACAACGTCCGCGCCGCCGAGGACCTCGGGCTCCACGGCATCCACCACACCGGGCCCGACACGACCATCGCCGAACTGCGCGCGTTGGGCCTCCTGCCGTGACCGTCTGGCAGACTGGCTGACCTCATGCGCGTCTACCTGCCGTCCACGCTCACGCTCCTCGCCGGCGTCCACGCCGCCCAGGAGATCGGCCCCGCGCCGGTCGCGGCCCACGCGGTCACGCCCGCGCTGCGCGAGTGGTACGCGGGCGGCGACCTGGAGGAGCTGGAGTACGCGGCGCTGTCCGCCGCCGCCCGCGCCTCCCTGCGGCTCCTCGCCGCCGACCCGGCCGCGCCGCGCCGCCGCGTCGTCCTCGCCGCCGAGATCCCCGACCAACTGGTCACCTGGCCGCGCGGCGACGCCGGTCTGGGCAACGGCGACCGCGCCCTCGTGGAGGTCTCCGAAGCGATCTCGTGGCAGCGGATCGCGTCCGGGCATGTGGACGACGCGAACGCCGCCGCCGACATCGCCGCGGCCGCCGACGCCCTCCCCGCCGCCGACGCCGGCGACGACGACGCCCGCTTCACCGTCGACGGCGCCGAAGGCCACGAACTCCTCTGGTACGCCACCCAGGAACTCCCACACCTGCTCGACTGACCGGCACATGGGCGGGTAGGCCCCGGCACGTCGGACAAAGCCGTCGCAATCGCAGGGGGAGCCGTCACATGGACGCCGTCACCACCGTGCCCGTACCGGTGAACGAGCACGTCAAGACCTACGCACCCGGCAGCGGCGAGCGGGCCGCGCTGGAGGCGAGGATCAAGGAGCTCGGCGGCGGGCAGACCGAGCTGACCATGACGATCGGCGGCGACCAGCGCATGGGCGCGGGCACGCCGATCGACGTCGTCGAGCCGCACAACCACGGCCACGTCCTCGGCCGGATGGGCGAGGCGACCGAACCGGACGTGGCCGAGGCGATCTCGGCCGCCCGCGAGGCGGCGCCCGGATGGCGGGCCATGGCGTTCGAGGACCGCGCCGCGATCTTCCTCCGCGCCGCCGACCTCCTCGCCGGGCCGTGGCGCCCGACGGTGAACGCCGCCACGGTCCTCGGGCAGTCCAAGTCCGTGCAGCAGGCCGAGATCGACGCGGCCTGCGAGCTGATCGACTTCTGGCGGTTCAACGTCGGCTACGCGCAGCGGATCCACGAGATCCAGCCGCTGTCGTCCCCGGGCGTGTGGAACCGCCTCGAATACCGGCCGCTGGAGGGGTTCGTCCTCGCGATCACGCCGTTCAACTTCAGCGCGATCGCCGGGAACCTGCCGACGTCGCCCGCGCTGATGGGCAACGTCGTGGTGTGGAAACCGTCCCCGACGCAGCAGCTCGCCGCGCACTTCACCATGCGGCTGCTGGAGGCCGCCGGGCTCCCGCCCGGCGTGATCAACCTCGTCACCGGGAACGGGCAGGCCGTCTCGAACGTGGCGCTGCGCCACCCCGACCTCGCCGGGCTGCACTTCACCGGCTCCGCCGCCACCTTCCAGACCCTCTGGCGGACGATCGGCGAGAACATCGCCGCCTACAAGGGCTATCCCCGGATCGTCGGCGAGACCGGCGGCAAGGACTTCGTCGTCGCCCACCCGACGGCCGACCCGGCGGTGCTGAAGACCGCGCTCGTCCGCGGCGCCTTCGAGTACCAGGGGCAGAAGTGCTCCGCCGCGTCCCGCGCCTACATCCCGCGCTCCGTCTGGGACCGGATGCGGGACGAGTTCCTCGCCGAGACCGAGTCCCTCACCATGGGCAACGTCGCCGAGGACCTGTCGCTGTTCATGGGCGCGGTGATCGACGACCGGGCGTTCGCCAAGCACCGCCGCGCGATCGAACGGGCCCGCGGCGTCGACACCATCACGATCCTCACCGGCGGGGAGTGGGACGACTCGTCCGGCTACTTCGTGCGGCCGACCGTCCTGGAGTCGTCCGACCCGACCGACGAGATCTTCACCACGGAGTACTTCGGGCCGATCCTCGGCGTGCACGTCTACGACGACGGCGACTACGACGCCGTCCTGCACCAGATGGAGAGCGTGTCCGAGTACGGCCTGACCGGCGCGATCATCGCCGAGGACCGCGCCGCGGCCGCCGCCGCCACCGAGACGCTCCGGTTCGCGGCCGGGAACTTCTACATCAACGACAAGCCGACCGGGTCGATCGTCGGGCAGCAGCCGTTCGGCGGCGCCCGCGCGTCCGGCACCAACGACAAGGCGGGCTCGGTGTTCAACCTCACCCGCTGGACCAGCGTCCGCTCCATCAAGGAGACGCTCGTCCCGCCGACCGACCACCGCTACCCGCACATGGGCCCCTGACCCCGGCATGGGCCTCTGACCCCGGCGGCCCGTTCCCGTCCAGGGCACGGTTGCGGACGGCACCCGGAAGGCCGGACGATAAGCTCGCCCCGCCGCTCCGGTCGGGCGGGCCGGCGCAGGGGCCGCCGCCGCCCGTACACGCTCGTCCAACCTCGCATGGGAACGGGATGTCGACGCTCAACCGTCTGGTGCTGTGGAACATCGATCACACCCTGGTCGACGTCGGGCGGGTCACCCGGGACGCCTACGCCGAGGCGTTCCAGCGGACCATCGGGCGCCCCCTCGTCCGGCTGGCGCCGACCCCCGGCCGCACCGAGTCCGAGATCATCTTCGAGACCCTCGCGTTCAACGACGTCGTCACCACCGACGACCATCTGCACGCCTTCATGGCCGCGCTCGCCGAGGCGTTCGCGACCCGCCGCTCCGACGTGCGCGCCCACGGCCGCGTCCTGACCGGGGCCCGCGAGGCCGTCGAGGCGCTCTCCCATGTGCCCGGCGTCGTCCAGTCGGTGCTCACCGGGTCCGTCCAGCCGAACGCGGTCGTGAAGGTGACCGAGCTGGGCCTCGCCCCCCACCTCGACCTGGACGCGGGCGGCTACGAGAACGGCGTCTACAGCAAGGCCGCCCTCCTGGAGCTGGCCCGCACCCGCGCCGGGGAACGGCACGGCGCCCGCTACCCCGAGGCCGCCACCGTCTACATCGCCGACTCGCCGCGTGACGTCCAGGCCGCCCACATCGCCGGCTCCCCGATCATCGCCGTCGCCACCGGCAGCGCCACCGAGGCCGAGCTGCGCGCCGCCGGCGCCGAACGCGTCGTTGCGACCCTCGCCGACACCAAGGCCGTCGTCAGCGCCGTCGCCGACCTGACCCGCATCTGACCTGACCCGCATCTGATCTGCCACGGGGCAGCGCGTACGCTCGGGACCGGTCTGGGAGGTTGCGCGGTGTGCGGCCCGGGCAGATATTGGGATCGCCGCGCGCCGGGGAGGGAGAGAGATGTCCCGTGAGGTTGCCGAAGGTTCGCCGCTGTGGGAGCCGTCGGAGGAGGTCGTCGCCAACGCGCGGGTGACCCGCTTCGTCCACTGGCTGTGGGACCGGGGCGTCCTCACCGAGACCTACGACGACCTGTGGCGCTGGTCGGTCACGGAGGTCGACGCGTTCTGGGACGCGATCTGGTCCTACTTCGAGGTCGTCGGCACGCGCGGCGACGGCCCGGTCCGGTCGGGCGGTCCCATGCCGGTGGACGGCCTGAAATGGTTCCCCAGCGCGACGCTCAACTACGCGGCGAACGCGCTGCGGCGGGCCGGGCAGACCCCGGACGAGACGGCGGTGATCTTCCGGTCGGAGGCGGGCGGGCACCGCGTGCTGACGTACCGGGAGCTGGCCCTGCACGTGGCCGAGGTGCGCGCGGGCCTGGCCGAGCTGGGCGTGGGCAGGGGCGACCGGGTGGCGGCGTACGTCCCGAACATCCCCGAGGCGCTGATCTGCTTCCTGGCCACGGCGTCGCTGGGCGCGATCTGGTCGTCGTGCTCCCCGGACTTTGGCTCGTCCTCGGTGATCGACCGGTTCGCGCAGATCGAGCCGAAGGTCCTGATCGCCGTGGACGGCTACGCCTACAACGGCAAGCGGTTCGACCGGCGGGAGGTCGTCGGGGAGATCGAGGCCGCGCTGCCGACCCTCGCCGCGACCGTCCTCATCCCGTACCTCGACCCTGCCGCCGCCCCGGACGGCCTGCGCGTCGGCATGCACTACGCGGACCTGCCGCGTCCCGGCCACGACGAGCTGGCGTTCGAGGACGTCCCGTTCGACCACCCGCTGTGGGTGGTCTACTCGTCCGGCACGACCGGGCTGCCGAAACCGCTCGTCCACGGCCACGGCGGGGTCGTGCTGGAACACCTCAAGGCGCTGTCGTTCCATCAGGACCTCGGCCCCGGGGACGTGTTCTTCTGGTTCACCACCACCGGCTGGATGATGTGGAACTACCTCATCAGCGGCCTGCTGGTGGGCTCCACCGTCGTCATGTACGACGGCGCCCCGCTCGACCTGTGGACGCTGGCCGCCGAGAACGGCGTCACGTACATGGGCGTCGGCGCGCCGTACATCATGGCGTCCGCGAAGGAGGGCCGCAGGCCCGGCGCGGAACTCGACCTGACGGCGCTGCGCGGCATCGGCTCGACCGGTTCGCCGCTGCCGCCCGAGGGGTTCGCCTGGGTGTACGACGCCGTCAGCGGGGACCTGCCGCTCGGCTCGTTCTCCGGCGGCACCGACCTGTGCACCGGGTTCGTCGGCCCCTCGCCGCTGCTGCCGCTGCGCGCGGGCGTCATCCAGTGCCGCGGCCTCGGCGCCAAGGTGGAGGCGTTCGCCGACGACGGCAAGCCCGTCGCGGACGAGGTCGGTGAGCTGGTCATCACCGAGCCGATGCCGTCCATGCCCGTCTTCTTCTGGAACGACGAGGGCGGCGAGCGGTACCGCGAGTCCTATTTCGACATGTACCCGGGCGTGTGGCGGCACGGCGACTGGGTGAAGATCCTCCCGGACGGCGGCTGCGTCATCTACGGGCGGTCCGACTCCACCCTGAACCGCGGCGGCGTCCGCATGGGGACCTCCGACTTCTACCGGGTCGTGGAGGCGTTCGAGGAGATCGCCGACAGCCTCGTCATCGACACCGGGCGGCTCGGCCAGGAGGGGCGCCTGCTCCTGTACGTCCAGCTCGCGGAGGGCGCGTCCCTCACCGACGACCTGCTCGGACGGCTGAAGCGCGAGATCCGGTCGTCGCTGTCGCCGCGGCACGTCCCGGACGAGGTGCACGCCGTCCCCGGCATCCCGCGGACGCTGTCGGGCAAGAAGCTGGAGGTGCCCGTCCGCAAGATCCTGCAGGGCACCCCGGTCGACCAGGCCGCCAACCGCGACTCGATGGCCAACCCGGAGATCCTGTCCCATTTCACGCCGTAGGTCCGGTTCACCGGACGTTCGATTTCGCTTGGGTGACGGCTTGCTCGCCCGTATCGCCGCGGGACGTGACGGCACTAGGGTGGTGCTCCGGTCCAAACGTGTCCGATCGGAAGCGTGTGGGACAAATCGCTCCGTATGGTCGCCGGGGCCGGTCAACTTCCCCTCGGTCTCGGGCGTCACACAGTCAGAGGGGTGATCCGGGCTCATGTCAGGGCCCAGAGATCGAGAGAGGGACGGTTCCACGCATGGAGGTTGGGGCGCTGCGGTCCGGTGACCCGGATCGGCTGGGTTCGTACGCCCTGATCGGCCGCGTGGGCGAGGGCGGCCAGGGGGCCGTGTTCCTCGGCGTGGACGACGACGGCCACCAGGTAGCGATCAAGCTGCTGCACGCGGATCTGACGTCCGACGACAAGGCCCGCGCCCGGTTCCTGCGGGAGCTGGAGGTCGCCAAGAAGGTCGCCCCGTTCTGCACCGCCCAGGTCATCGACGCGGACGTGGACGGCGACCGGCCCTACATTGTCAGCGAGTACGTCCCGGGCCCGTCGCTGAACCAGCAGGTCCTGGAGAACGGCCCGCTCGACGGCGCCGGGCTCGACCGGCTCGCCGTCGGCACCGCGACGGCCCTCGCCGCGATCCACCAGGCGAAGATCGTCCACCGGGACTTCAAGCCGCACAACGTGCTGATCGGCCCGGACGGCCCGCGGGTCATCGACTTCGGGGTGGCGCGGGCGATCAGCGGCGGCACCACCCTCACCAGCCGGGTCATCGGCACCCCGTCCTACATGGCGCCCGAGCAGATCAGCGGCGACGAGGTCGGGACGCCCGCGGACGTGTTCTGCTGGGCGGCGACGCTGGTGTTCGCGGCCACCGGGGAGCCCCCGTTCGGCCAGGACAGCATCCCCGCCGTGATCAACCGCATCCTGAACGAGGAACCCGACCTCGGCGGCCTCGAAGGGCCGCTGCGCGCGCTGGTCCTCGACTGCCTGGAGAAGGAGCCCGCGCGCCGGCCGGGCGCGCGCCAGGTGCTGATGCGGCTGCTCGGCCACGAGGAGACCTCGCCGCTGGGCGCGCCCGCCGAGGTCCCCCACCCGACCGGCGACACCGACGAGACCGCGATGCTCGCCGCGGGGTCGGTCCGCGCGGCGGAGGTCGACGACGGCGAGCTGTTCCCCTCCGACGCGGACTACGACGACGACCGCCTCTTCGAGGACGCGCCGGCAGCCTTCCACGACGGCGGCCCGTCCCGCGACGGCCGGTCCGGCGAAGGGGCGGCCGGCAAGACGCTGCCCCGCGATTTCGCCGCCGCCCGGCACGCGGGCGACGGCCGGGACACGGTCGACAGCCGGGACGCGCCCGAAGGCCGCGGGCTGCGGCGGGTGCTGGCCGGTTCGGGCCGCTCCGCCGCCCTGGCCGGGGCCGCCGCGCTGTTCGTGGCGATCGTGGTCGTCTCGTCGGTCCTCGCGCTGGGTTCGCGCGACAACGGCAAGGCGGGGCAGAAGGTCAGCGACCCGAGCGCGCCGCCCGCGTCGTCGGACGTCCTGCCGAGCAGGGCGCCGTCCACGAGCGAGGAGCCCGCCGAGGAGACCGAGACGCCGTCGTACCGGCCGACGTCGCCCACGTGGACGCCGTCCGAGAGCCCCTCCGGTACCCCGACCGACACCGGCAGCCCGTCGCCGACCACCACGAAGACCACCACGCCGCCCCCGGACCCGTCCGGCTCGCCCGACC
>NZ_VCKW01000275.1 GCF_005889715.1 Actinomadura soli | reverse complement strand
GAACCCCGCGGCTTCCGCCTTCCCGGAGCAGGTGCTGTTTCTCAGCTCTTGCGCGCGTATCAGTGCCCGCGGGCGGGCTTGCGGTTGCGCTACCCTTTGATGTATGTCGGCACGGCTGCTCCTTGAACGACCACGTTGACGGACTGACGTCAACGTGGTGGCCCCTCCTGCGCGAGGGGTCCTTTCATGTCGGAGCACGGCCCACGACCATTTGCAGCCAGCGAACGAGCAAGAAACCGGAGTCTGGAAGCGTGAGCAGCGACGAGCACTACGACCCGCGGGCGGTTCAGGACAAGTGGCAGGCCCGCTGGGCAGAGCTCGAACCTTTCGCGGCCGACGAGAAGAACGATGTCGATGAGCGCCGCTACGCGCTGGACATGTTCCCCTACCCCAGCGGTGACCTGCACATGGGCCACGCGGAGGCGTTCGCCATCGGGGACGTCCCCGCGCGGTACTGGTTCCAGCGCGGCTTCAACGTCCTGCACCCCATCGGCTGGGACTCCTTCGGCCTGCCCGCCGAGAACGCCGCCATCAAGCGCGACTCGCACCCCGCCGAATGGACGTACGCCAACATAGACACACAGGCGTCCTCGTTCCACCGCTACGCCCCGTCGTTCGACTGGACGCGGCGGCTGCACACGTCCGACCCCGAGTACTACAAGTGGACGCAGTGGCTGTTCCTGCGCTTCTACGACCGGGGCCTGGCCTACCGCAAGGGCGGCCACGTCAACTGGTGCCCGAAGGACCAGACCGTCCTGGCCAACGAGCAGGTCGTCGGCGGGCACTGCGAGCGCTGCGGGGCGCTGGTCGAAAAGCGCGTCCTGACCCAGTGGTACTTCAAGATCACCGAGTACGCGGACCGGCTGCTGGACGACATGGAGCAGCTGGAGGGCAAGTGGCCCGAGCGCGTCCTGCTGATGCAGCGCAACTGGATCGGCCGCTCCACCGGCGCCGACGTCGACTTCGCCATCGAGGGGCGGGACGAGCCCGTCGCCGTCTACACCACCCGGCCCGACACCCTGTTCGGCGCGACGTTCATGGTCGTCGCCGCCGACGCCGCGCTGGCCGAGGAGATCTGCGCGCCCGACCAGCGGGCCGCGTTCGAGGCGTACCGCGAGGAGGTCTCCCGGGAGAGCGAGATCGAGCGGCTGTCCGCCGAGCGGGAGAAGACCGGCGTGTTCCTGGGCCGCTACGCGGTCAACCCGGTCAACGGCGAGCGGCTGCCGATCTGGGCGTCCGACTACGTCCTGGCCGAATACGGCCATGGCGCGATCATGGCCGTCCCCGCGCATGACCAGCGCGACCTGGACTTCGCGCTGAAGTTCGGCCTGCCCGTGCGCGTCGTCGTCCAGACCGGCCTGCCCGACCCGGCCGAGACCGGCACCGCCACGCCCGGTGACGGCGAGATCGTCAACTCCGGTCCCATCGACGGGCTGACGAAGACCGACGCCATCGCCCGCATCATCGAGATCCTGGAAGAGCGCGGCACGGGGCGCGCGGCGGTGAACTTCCGGCTGCGCGACTGGCTGGTGTCACGGCAGCGGTTCTGGGGCTGCCCGATCCCGATCATCCACTGCGAGCCGTGCGGCGAGGTGCCCGTCCCGGACGACCAGCTGCCGGTGACGCTGCCGGACGGGCTGCGCGGCGCCGACCTGGCCCCGAAGGGCACGTCGCCGCTGGCCGCCGCGTCCGACTGGGTGAACGTCGAGTGCCCCAAGTGCGGCGGCCCCGCCAGGCGCGACACCGACACCATGGACACGTTCGTCGACTCGTCCTGGTACTTCTTCCGCTACTGCTCGCCCGGCTACGAGGGCGGCCCGTTCGACGTCGAGCAGGTCCGCAGGTGGATGCCGGTCGACCAGTACACGGGCGGTGTCGAGCACGCCATCCTGCACCTGCTGTACAGCCGGTTCTTCACCAAGGTGCTGCACGACATGGGCATGGTCGAGTTCACCGAGCCGTTCCGGCGGCTGCTGAACCAGGGCCAGGTGATCAACCAGGGCAAGGCGATGTCGAAGTCGCTGGGCAACGGCGTCGACCTGGGCGAGCAGATCGCCGAGTTCGGGGTGGACGTCGTCCGGCTGGCGATCCTGTTCTCCGGCCCGCCGGAGGACGACATCGACTGGGCGGACGTGTCCCCGCACGGCATGTCGAAGTTCCTGTCCCGCGTGCACCGCATCGCCGCCGAGGTCGCGTCCGCGCCTGGCGTGGACGCCGCTTCGGGCGACCCGGCCCTGCGCCGGGTCACCGCCCGGACGGTCCACGAGGCCACCACCCTGATCGAGACGCAGCGGTTCAACGTGGCCATCGCACGGGTCATGGAGCTGGTCACCGCGACCCGCAAGGCCATCGACTCGGGCCCCGGCGCCGCCGACCCCGCCGTCCGCGAGGCCGCCGAGGCCATGGCGGTCCTGCTGTCGCTGTTCGCGCCCTACACCGCCGACGAGGCGTGGGAGCTGCTGGGACGGACCGCGCCGGTCATCCGGGCGGGCTGGCCGTCCGCCGACCCGGCCCTGCTGGTGGAGGAGTCGGTGACGTGCGTCGTCCAGGTCGCCGGCAAGGTCCGTGACCGTCTGGAGGTCGCGCCGGGAATCGCCGAAGCCGATCTGGAGCGGCTGGCGCTGGCGTCCACCAAGGTCCAGGACGCGCTGGGCGGGGCCGAGATCGCCAAGATCATCGTCCGCGCACCCAAGATCGTCAACATCGTGCCGAAGCGCTGACCATCCCGCCGGGCCTGAGGACCACCCGAGCCTGAGGATCACCGGGCCTGAGGACCACCCGAGCCTGAGGATCACCGGGCTTGAGGACTACCGGAGCCTGAGGATCACTGGGCCTGGCGGACGGAACCGCGAGGGGCCCTGGCGCGGGCGCGTCCGGTGGGGCGCGCGGCCCCGGGGTTGCGGGGCCGCGCGCGTGTCACATCTTGCGCAGGACGGCGACGACGCGTCCGAGGACCGTCGCCTCGTCGCCGGGGATCGGCTCGTACGCCTGGTTCTGCGGCAACAGCCAGATGTGGCCGTCCTCCCGGCGCTTGAACGTCTTCACCGTCGCCTCGTTGTCGATCAGCGCGGCGACGATGTCGCCCTGCTCGGCCACCGGCTGCTGCCGGACGACGACCCAGTCACCGTCCGCGATCGCGGCGTCGATCATCGAGTCGCCGGTGACCTTCAGCAGGAAGTGGGTGCCCTCGCCGATGAGCTGCTTCGGCAGGGTGAACACGTCCTCCACGGCCTCCTCGGCCAGGATCGGACCACCGGCGGCGATCCGTCCGACCAGCGGCACGTACGCGGGCGCGGGCTGCGTGGACGCGGGCTGCCCTCCCGCCTCGTAGGCCTCCTCGTCCGTTCGCACCGGCGTGGCGCCCGGCACCCGCACCTCGACCGCGCGCGGTCGGTTGGGGTCGCGGCGCAGGAAACCCTTGCGCTGCAGCGCCCGGAGCTGGTGCGACACGCTGGAGGTGCTGGTCAGGCCCACGGCCTCGCCGATCTCACGCATCGAGGGCGGGTACCCACGGCGCTGGACCGAGTCGCGGATCACCTCCAGCACCATGCGCTGCCGTTGCGTCAGCCCCGTCTCGTCCATGGGGCCGTCTGGCAGCTCCCGGACCTTGCTCATCGCTCGTCGCCTCCCGGCGCCTCGATCGGTCACTCCTTGTCATGGAACCTATCGCGTCGGAGCCCAATGATCAAACAATTGTTCGAAGTGGTGCTCGCTTTTTGTCGGCGCCTCCTGGTAGAACATCGTACAGGCGTTCGATCGAAAATGCATTCGACGTCGAGGAGGGGAGAGATGTCGGGTTCACCCCAGAGTGACCGTGCCCCGATTCGCCTGACCCGGCGGGGGCGCGCGGTCCTGGTCCTGTTCGCCGCGACGGTGACGCTCATATGCCTGTGGCTGACCGTGGGGCCCGGTGCCTCCGCCGGCGGCGGTGAGGCCCGTACCGGCCCGTCCAAGCCCGCCAGGACGGTCGTCGTAGAACGCGGCGACACCCTGTGGAACATCGCCGCGGACGTCGACCCGGGAGCCGATCCGCGCGTCGTCGTCCAGCGCATCATCGACCTCAACGGGCTGGGCGGCGACCCCACGGTCCAGCCGGGTCAAGAACTCCGCCTCCCCGCCTCCTGAGCCACCACCCGGTGGGAGTGTCGTCCGCGACCGCATTCGCTTCTGGTGCCCGCGCGGGCCCCGTGTGTGCGGCCTGGTGCGGGCCCGTGCGCGGCGCCGTGCGGGCCCGTGCGGGCGCGACGCGGTGGCGCTGGACGGCCTCGGAAGCACCGACGGCGCCGGGGATGTGGGAGATGCGCCCGGTCCCGGGAGGGGCGATATAGGGGGTGATCTGACGCTCTGTGACCGACGAGGACTCCGCGTGACGACACGCCCGGGACGAAATCGAGGAGGGCCGGCCTGACCTGGACGGACGCGCCGGATGTGATCCATGAGGCGTGAGATCAGGTTGCGTACGCCTGCGGCGAGTCGTACCGTTGGACCACAACATCTAGTAGTCACACCGATGTACTTCACCTATATATGGAACTGTTCAGCGGTGTGAAGCGTTATCGTCAGGGGAGGGATCAAACGTGCACTGCCCGTTCTGTCGCAACCCTGACACCAAAGTGATCGACAGCCGCTCGACCGACGACGGGGGCGCCATTCGACGCCGCCGCTCGTGCGCCGAATGCGGTCGGCGATTCACGACGCAGGAGAATGTGCTCGTCATGGTGGCCAAGCGCAGCGGCGTCACCGAGCCGTTCTCCCGGGAAAAGATCATCGCCGGTGTGCGCAGGGCCTGCCAGGGCCGTCCGGTCGACGAGGATGCGCTCGCGAAGCTGGGACAGCGGGTCGAAGAGGAGATCAGATCCTCCGGCTCCGCGGAAATCCCCTCGCACGAGATCGGCCTCGCGATCCTGGGGCCGCTCGGCGAGCTCGATGAGGTCGCCTATCTGCGATTCGCCTCGGTCTACCGGGGCTTCGAGTCGCTGGACGACTTCGCCAAGGAGATCGAAACACTGCGGAAGGCCGGTTTCTCGGGGGAGTCCGGCCCTCCTCGGTAGGGCGGGTTCCGGAAAACACAGCAGCACACCTAACTAACAGCAGCACATGTAAGAGCGTCCCCGCGCTGGGCATGCCCCGCGCGGTGGTGAGGTTGTTCCTTAACAGGGCCCGGCGGGTGGGCCCGAGAGGGGGAAGGTCATGACGGAGACGGTGAGCGGCTCGGCGGCTCGGCGCGGCAAGGGGAGCCGCAAGGGGCTGAAGGTCGAGCGCATTTTCACCACCCCCGGCGTGCATCCGTACGATGAGCTGCGCTGGGAACGTCGTGACGTCGTCATGACCAACTGGCGCGACGGCTCGGTCAACTTCGAGCAGCGCGGCGTCGAGTTCCCCGACTTCTGGTCGCTGAACGCCGTCAACATCGTCACGTCCAAGTACTTCCGCGGCGCGGTCGGCACGCCGCAGCGCGAATGGAGCCTGAAGCAACTGGTCGACCGGGTCGTCCGCATGTACGTGGACACGGCTCTCAAAGAGGGCTATTTCGCCACCGAGCAGGACGCCGAGATCTTCGACCACGAACTGAAGTACGCCCTCGTCCACCAGCTCTTCAGCTTCAACTCCCCGGTCTGGTTCAACGTCGGCACCAAGTCCCCGCAGCAGGTTTCGGCCTGTTTCATCCTGGCGGTGGACGACACGATGGAGTCGATTCTCGACTGGTACAAGGAAGAGGGCGTCATCTTCAAGGGCGGCTCCGGCGCCGGCCTGAACCTGTCGCGCATCCGGTCCAGCAAGGAACTGCTGTCGTCCGGCGGCACGGCCAGCGGGCCCGTCTCGTTCATGCGCGGCGCCGACGCGTCCGCCGGAACGATCAAGTCGGGCGGCGCGACGCGGCGGGCCGCGAAGATGGTCGTGCTGGACGTCGACCACCCCGACATCCAGGAGTTCATCGAGACCAAGGCGCGCGAGGAGAACAAGATCCGCGCGCTGCGGGACGCCGGGTTCGACATGGACCTCGGCGGCAAGGACATCGGCAGCGTCCAGTACCAGAACGCCAACAACTCCGTCCGGGTGTCGGACGAGTTCATGCACGCCGTCGAGTCGGACGCCGAGTTCGGCCTGCGCGCCCGGATGACCGGCGAGGTCGTCGACATCGTCAAGGCCAAGGACCTGTTCCGGCTGATGGCGAAGGCCGCCTGGGAGTGCGCCGACCCCGGCATCCAGTACGACGACACGATCAACGACTGGCACACCAACCCCGAGACCGGCCGCATCACCGCGAGCAACCCGTGCTCGGAGTACATGAGCCTGGACAACTCGTCCTGCAACCTCGCGAGCATCAACCTGCTGAAGTTCCTCACGGCCGCGGGGACGTTCGACGTCCAGAAGTTCGTCAAGCTCACCGAGCTGATCATCACGGCGATGGACGTGTCGATCACGTTCGCCGACTTCCCGACCGACAAGATCGCGGAGACGACCCGCGACTACCGGCAGCTCGGCATCGGCTACGCCAACCTCGGCGCGCTGCTGATGGCGACCGGGCACGCCTACGACTCCGAGGGCGGACGGTCGCTCGCCGCGGCGATCACGTCGCTGATGACGGGCGTCGCCTACCGCCGGTCCGCGGAGATGTCCGCCGTCGTCGGCCCGTACGCGGGCTACGCCCGCAACGCCGAGGGCCACAAGCGCGTCATGCGCAAGCATGCGGCCGCCAACGACGGCATCCGCACGCTGGACGCCATCGACAAGGAGATCCACGCGGCCGCCGCGAAGCAGTGGCAGGAGTGCCTGAAGCTCGGCGAGAAGCACGGCTACCGCAACGCCCAGTCCTCGCTGCTCGCGCCCACCGGCACGATCGGGCTGATGATGGACTGCGACACCACCGGCATCGAGCCGGACCTCGCGCTGGTGAAGTTCAAGAAGCTCGTCGGCGGCGGGTCCATGCAGATCGTCAACCAGACGGTGCCGCGCGCGCTGGAGAAGCTCGGCTACCAGCAGGAGCAGATCGAGGCGATCGTCGAGTACATCGCCGAGCACGGCCACGTCGTGGACGCCCCCGGCCTGCGCACCGAGCACTACGAGGTGTTCGACTGCGCGATGGGCGAGCGGGCGATCAGCCCGATGGGGCACGTCCGGATGATGGCGGCCGTCCAGCCGTTCCTGTCCGGCGCGATCTCCAAGACGGTGAACATGCCGGAGCAGGCCACCATCGAGGACATCGAGAAGGTGTACTTCGAGGGGTGGCGGCTCGGCCTGAAGGCCCTGGCGATCTACCGCGACAACTGCAAGGTCGGCCAGCCGCTGTCGGCCGCCGGGAAGAAGGACGTGGCCAAGGAGGCGCCCGCGGAGGCCGCGGGCGCGACCCGTCCGGTCCGCAGGCGGCTGCCGAAGCAGCGGCCCGCGACCGTCACGCGGTTCTCCGTCGCGGGCGCCGAGGGCTACATGACCGCGTCGTCCTACCCGGACGACGGCGTCGGCGAGGTGTTCCTCAAGCTCGGCAAGCAGGGCTCGACCCTCGCGGGCGTGATGGACGCCTTCTCCATGGCGATCTCCATCAGCCTGCAGTACGGCGTCCCGCTGGAGACGTGGGTGGAGAAGTTCACCAACATGCGGTTCGAGCCCGCCGGGATGACCGACGACCCCGACATCCGCATGGCCACCTCGGTGATGGACTACATCTTCCGCCGCCTGGCGCTGGACCACCTTCCCTACGAGGAGCGGGCGGGTCTCGGCATCCTGACGGCGGCGGAGCGCGCCATGCAGGCGAACGGGGAGGACCCCGCCGCCCTGCACTCCGAGGACGAGGTCGACCACGAGTCCCTGGCCCAGTCCGCCGCGATCGCTCGTCCCGCGCCCGTTGCGTCGGCCCCGGCTGGGCAGGCCCGCTCGTCCATGGAGGTCATCGAGTCCCGTCAGGGACGCACCGCGGACGCGCCGCTCTGCCTCACCTGCGGCACGAAGATGCGTCCGGCGGGCAGCTGCTACGTCTGCGAGGGCTGCGGCTCCACCAGCGGCTGCAGCTAGTCCCCGGGCGGGTGCGCCCGCGTTCGGTCCATCCCCCGCTCGCCGCGCACCCGGCGGGCGGGGGATTCGTCCGTCAGGCCGAGTCGTCCTTGTCGGCGTCGTCCGGGGCGGTCTCGGCCGGGCGGGCGCCGCGGGCGCGCTGCCGCCGCCCGGCCTTGCGGGGGCCCGCCACGAGCAGGTCGTCCTCGGAGCCCTCGGCGAGAGCGGGAGGGCCCGCGGGCTCGGCGGGCTCGGCCGGCGGCTGGTTCTTCGCCGATCGCCGGGCCCGGTGTTTCCTGCGAGGTTTCGCCTCGGTCTGGGGATCGGCCTGGGTTTCGTTCTGGGTTTCGGCCTGACGGAGCGATTTCACGAAGCTCGCCGCGTCGTCCTCGTCGTCGTCGGACCGGCGCAGCCGCTTCGTCACGATCCACTGGTCGAGGGTCAGCCGGCCGCCGGCGCCCGCGGCGAACAGCAGGCTCGCCAATCCGAGGACGAGGACGAGCTCGTAGCCGTTCTCGACCGTCGCGCCGTCCACCATGAACAGCCCTTCGCCCGCGTGGACGAACACGAACGCGCCGGCCATGTCCGCGAACAGCAGCAGGCCGGTGACGGGGAGCGCGAGCCCGGCGATCAGCGCGGCCCCGCCGAGGAGCTCGGCGAAGGCGGCGTAGACGGCGGCGGCCGTCGGCAGCGGGACGCCGAGGTCGTCGAACGAGCGGCCCGTTGCCGTGATGCCCGCCTCGATCTTCTGCCAGCCGTGCGCCATGAACACGAGGCCCACGCCGAGTCGCGCGAGGACTGCCACGACGTCGTACAACGGTCGAGGACGCATGCCGTCGCTCCTTGGGTGCGGTGAGGCCCGGTTCGATCGGAGAGTATGACGGCCTTCGTGCGGATTCGGCGACCACTGCAGGTGAGGGCGGGTGCCAGACGTCCCGGACGGGGTGTCAGCGTTCGGTTTCGGCGGTTTGGGCCAGCGCCTCGGTGACGGTCCTGGTGGTGTGTTCTATGGCTTCGATGCCGTCCCGCATGGTCGGGTTGCGTTCGGAGAGGGCGGCGATCAGGTAGCGGTGGCCGGCGTCGCCGACGATGCCGATGCTGTTGACCGTCCAGCGGCCGCCGTGGACGTCGCGCGGCAGCCAGCCGTTCTTGACCTCGGCCTCGGCGCCCGCGGCACTCACGCCCCATGCCTGGTCCGGTGCCACGTCCCGCATCAGGCGGCGGACGTAGCGGCGACCGCCGGGGGCGAGAGGACTTTCCGGCGAAATGAGCGCGGTCAGCAGCCGGATCTGATCGGCGGCGCTCGTCGTCATCGAACCCCACGCGCCGCCCGGGCCGGGGTCGGTGTCGCGAAGGCCCAGTTTCTCATTGGCGGACGCGAGACCGACGGAACCGCCGATGGCGTGCCAGAGCGCGGTAGCGGCGGCATTGTCGCTCAGCGTGATCGCGCGCTCGGCCAAGCCCTTCTCGGCGGACGTGAGCGGATGTTCCGCCGCTGCGCCTTCAGCAGCAGCGCCATCACGATATCGACTTTGACGATGCTGGCCGTCGCCGTTCGCAGGCCCTTGCCGTAGGAGTACGAGACGCCGATGGTCAGGTCGCGTACCGAAAGCGAGAGACGTCCCGGACGGTCGTCCAGGTAGTCGCGGAGAGCTTGCGTGAGCGCTTCGCGTTGCGTGGCGGTGAAGGTGAACGTGGGCGTCGGTCTCTGTCGCGGAACGGGCGTCGTCGCCGCAATCGTAGGGACGGGGGCGGGCGCGTACACGAATGTCGAAGAACCGGCCGCGAGGACGGCGGACACCGCGAGCAGGGCGACGCTGAGGAGCCATCCGCGCCTCACGGCGGTGCGGCCTCCGACTGCATGATCGCGAGTGTCGTGAGAGCGCCGTTACCTTGGTGTTAACCGTCTGCCGCCTGCGAGGAGAGTGAGCCGCGTGAAGAGCCACCAGTACGAGGTGTCGGTGACCTGGACGGGCAACACCGGGACGGGGACGAGTTCCTACCGCGCCTACGAGCGGGCCCATGAGGTCCGGGCGGACGGCAAGCCGCCGATCGCGGGCAGCGCCGATCCGGGTTTCCGTGGCGACGCCGCGCGGTGGAATCCGGAGGAATTGCTCGTCGCGTCCCTCTCGCAATGCCACATGCTGTGGTTCCTCCATTTGTGCGCGGTCGAGAAGGTCGTGGTCACCGCGTACGAGGACAGCCCGCTCGGCACCATGGTGGAGACTCCTGACGGTGGCGGGCGGTTCGAGGAGGTCGTCCTCCGGCCACGGGCGACGCTGGCCGATCCGGGGCAGGCCGGCCGCGCCGCCGAATTGCATCACCGGGCGCACGAGCTGTGCTTCATCGCGAACTCGGTGAATTTCCCGGTCCGCCACGAACCGAGTTTCTAGGGACTGACGTTCGCCGGGCCGAGTCCGGTCAGCGGGTGCGGCCGCGGGGCTTCAGGGG
>NZ_VCKW01000274.1 GCF_005889715.1 Actinomadura soli | reverse complement strand
TCAAGGAGGTGTACGGCCGTCCGCCCGCGGCGCTCGGCCGGCTCGGCCCGGTGGTCGCCGCCGCCGCGGCCGCCGGCGACCCGGTGGCGAGACGGATCACCGAAGAGGCCGCGCAGTGGCTGCTCCGCGACGTGGACGCGGTGCGCCCGGCCTTGTCCGACCCCCGCGCACCGGTCGTCATGCACGGCTCGGTGCTCCGGGAGGGCCCCGTCGCCGAGGCCGTCCGCACCGGGCTGCGCGACCGCTTCGAGGCGGCGCCGCGCTGCGCGGGCGACGGAGCCGTCGGCGCGGCCGGGATGGCACTGCGCCGCCTCGGCCACCCCCTGCCCGGCTGAGCGCTCGCCCGGCCGGACCCGGCCCCGGCTGTCCCGTTCCAGCCCGGCCGATCCAGAGAGACAGACGGCGCCAAGGCCGTCAGGGTTCACCGCGATGGACCCCACAAGATCCACATCCGTGGTCCTGGGGTCCATCGTGATCGTGCTGTTACGCGGGGGGCGGCGGTGGAAGGGGAGTCCGCCGTTGCGCCCTGCCCGCCCCCTGCCCGCCTCGTGTCCGCCCCTGCCCGCCGTCGCGCGGGCCGGGTCGACAGCGGGACGGCGAGCGGTTAACGTCGCGACGGTCCGATGCGACCGATGAACCGAGACCATGTCGGGGGGCCTGGTCAGGGTGCGTGCTACCCGTCCACTCGCGCTCGCGGCGGCGCTGACCCTGGCGGTCACCGCGGGCTGCGGCGGCGGAGACGACCGCGGCGAGGAGCCGCGCCCGTCCGGCGCGCCCGGCTCGCGGGGCGCCCAGCCGAAGGACCCGGACGCCTGGATCCCCGGCCACGTCGCGAAGATGAGCCTGGAGGAGAAGGTCGGGCAGCTGTTCGTGACGCGGTTCTCCAGCCGCGCCGACGCCCTCGCCAAGATCAGGAAGTACCGCGTCGGCGGGCTGATCTACTTCCCCGACAACTTCGGCGCCCCGGAGCGGACGGCCGCGCAGTCCAACGCGCTGCAGAAGGCGTCCAAGATCCCGCTGCTGCTCGGCGTGGACGAGGAGCAGGGCATCGTCTCGCGCACGCCGTTCATCACCGCGTTCCCCGGCAACATGGCGCTCGGCGCGACCGGGAACCCCGCCGACGCCCGCGCCGCCGCGCGGGTGACCGGGACGGAGCTGCGCGCGGTCGGCATCAACCTCGACTACGCGCCCGACGCCGACGTCAACGTGAACCCGCGCAACCCCGTGATCGGGCTGCGCTCGTTCGGCGCCGACCCGGGCCTGGTGTCAAAACTGACGGCCGGCGCGGTCGAGGGCTACCAGGCCGCCGGGGTCGCCGCGGCGGCCAAGCACTTCCCCGGGCACGGCGACACCGCCACCGACAGCCACACCGGCCTGCCGGTGATCAAGCACACGCGCCCCATGTGGGAGCGGCTGGACGCGCCCCCGTTCCGCGCGGCGATCGGCGCCGGCGTCGACATGGTCATGACCGCGCACATCGTCGTGCCGAAGCTCGACGGGTCCGGCGATCCGTCCACGCTGTCGCGGAACGTCCTGGCCGGGCTGCTGCGCGACGGGCTCGGCTACCGCGGCGTGATCACGACGGACTCGCTGGAGATGGCGGGCGTGCGGGAGAGGTACGGCGACGCCGCCGTCCCGGTCCGCGCGATCGAGGCGGGCGCCGACCAGCTGCTGATGCCGCCGAGCCTGCCGCGCGCCTACCGGGCGGTGATGGCGGCCGTCCGGTCCGGGAAGCTCCCCGAGCAGCGGCTCGACGGCTCGGTGACGCGGATCCTCAAGCTCAAGCAGCGGCGCGGCCTGTTCCAGGACACGGCCGCCGACCCGGCCAGGGCCGACGCGGTGATCGGGACGGCCGCGCACAAGGCCGTCGCCCGCCAGGTCGCCGAGCACGCGGTCACGCTCGTCCGCAACGACCGGAACGTGCTGCCGCTGAAGGGCAGGAAGGTCGCGGTCACCGGCCCGGCGAGCGGGACGCTTCGCGCGGCGCTGCGCCGCCAGGGGGTCGCGGTGGCGCCGCCGGGCTCGGCGGACGTCACCGTCCTGACCACCCTGAACGCGGGCCTGGCCACGGCCGCCAAGGTCCGGGCGCTCGGGTCGAAGCCGGTCGTGGTCGCGGCGCTCGGCCGTCCCTACGACCTCGACTCCGCCGGGGGCGCGGCGGCGGCGGTCGCCACGTACTCGTCCAGCGCCGTGTCGGTCGACGCCCTCGGCCGGGTGCTGAGCGGCGCGGTCAAGCCGACGGGCCGGCTACCGGTACCCGCGGCCGGGGAGCAGGTCGGCCACGGTCTCGGCTACCAGTAGCCGGCCCCTCTCTCACACACCCAGCTCGGTCAGGCCCGGCAGATGGGCGCGGGCGGCCTCGCGGGCCTGCCCGGCGGTGCGGGCTGCGCGGGCCGCCGCGGCGGCCTGGCGGCACTCGTCCAGGGTGTGCCGGACGAGCGCGGCCCGCACCAGCGGCAGGGACGGCGCGCTCATCGACAGCGATGTCACACCGAGGCCGACCAGCACGCACGCGAGCGCGGGGTCTCCGGCGGCCTCGCCGCAGACGCCGCACGGGACGCCCGCGCCGGCGGCGGGGGCGACCAGGTCGAGGACGGCGGGCTGCCACGGGTCCTGGAGGTGCGCGAGCCCGCCGACCTGCCGGTCCGCAGCGCATGCGTACTGCGTGAGGTCGTTGGTGCCGATGCTGAAGAACTCCACCTCCGGCGCGAGGTCGCGGGCGCGGAGCGCGGCGGCGGGCACCTCGATCATGACGCCCGGATGCGCGATGCCCGCCTCGCGGCAGGCGGCGGCGAAGTAGGCGGCCTCCGCCGCGTCCGTCACCATCGGGGCCATGACCTGCAGCTTCGTTGTCAGTCCTGTCGCGGCGCGGGCCAGCGCGGCGAGCTGGGCGGCCAGGACGTCCGGATGCCGGCGCGACATCCGCAGGCCGCGCTCGCCGAGCGCCGGGTTCGGCTCCTCGCCGGGCGCAGGCAGGAACGCGAGGGGCTTGTCGGCGCCCGCGTCCAGCGTCCGGACGACGACGCGCCCCTCCGGGAACGCCTCCAGGACGGCCCGGTACGCCTCTTCCTGCTCGTCGTCGGCCGGCGCCTTCTGCCGGTCGAGGAAGAGGAACTCGGTGCGGTACAGGCCGACGCCCTCCGCACCGTTGGCCAGCGCGGCCTCGACGTCCTTCGGGCCGCCGATGTTCGCCAGCAACGGCACCTTGTGCCCGTCCTTCGTGGCGCCGGGCCCGGTGGAGTCCTCCAGGGCGGCCGTGCGGGCGGCGGCAGCGGCGCGGGCGGCGGCGACCTCGGCGTCGGACGGGTCGGGACGCACCGTCCCGGCGGCCCCGTCGACGAGGACGCGCGTGCCGTCCACCAGTGACATGGCGCCGGGCAGCGCCACGACGGCGGGGACGCCCATCGTCCGGGCGATGATCGCGGTGTGGCTCGTCGGCCCGCCCTCCTCGGTCACGAACGCGATGACCTGCGCCGGGTCGAGGACGGCCGTGTCGGCGGGCGCGAGGTCGCGGGCGACCAGCACGAACGGCTCGTCCGACTCGGGGACGCCGGGCATCGGCAGGCCGAGCAGCCTGGCGATCGCGCGGTCGCGGATGTCGTCGAGGTCGGTGACCCGGGCGGCCATGTACTCGCCGGCGCCGGCGAGCATCTCCCGGTAGACGCCGAACGCCTCGAACACGGCGCGGGCCGCGCCGATCCCGCGGCCGGTCCGGGCGCGGACGTCATCGGCGAGGCCGGGGTCGCGGGCCATCAGCGCCTGCGCGCCCAGCACCTCCTCGCCCATGGGGTTGCCCACCGCGGCGGCGCGGGTGGCGCGCTCCTCAAGATCGGCGGCGACGGCCTCCAGCGCGGCGAGGGCCGTGTCGCGCTCGGCCGCGGCGTCGCCGCCGTGCCGGGACCCGGCGGGCGGTTCGGGGACGGCCCCGGCGATGGTCCGCACCGGTCCGGCGCCGACACCCGGGCTGACTCCCGCGCCCTGCAGAACCTCCGGCACCGTCAGGACTCCTCGGGCTCCGGCGTCGCCAGCAGCTTCTCAAGATCGTCGAGCAGCTCGTCCGCGCCCGCGCCCTCCGCGGACAGGACGACCTCCTCCCCGTGCCGGGCGTCCAATCCGAGCACGGCGAGGATGCTCTTGGCGTTCACGGGGGCGCCGCCGGGCTTGCCCACGGTCACCTCCATCGGGGCCTTGGCCGCGGTCTGGACGAACAGCGCGGCCGGCCGCGCGTGCAGCCCCACCCTCGACTGGATCTTGACATTGCGCTCGGTCACGGCACACTCCTCTTGGCTTTGGTTCTGTCCCGATTGGCATTTGCCGGCACCCGCAGCGCGGGGCCCGGCACGACGTCCACGTCCTCGAAGTCGGCGACCACATGGTCGGCCCCGGCCAGCGCGCCCGCCGGCTGCGTGGTGGCGAGGCCCACGCACGTCATGCCGGCGGACTTGACGGCCGCGACGCCCGCCGGGGTGTCCTCGAACCCGACCGCGTCCCCGGCCGGGACGCCGAGGTCGCGGGCGGCGGCCAGGTAGCCCTCCGGGTCGGGCTTGCCGGTGCCGACGTCCCCGGCGGTCACCACGATGTCCATCAGGCCGCGGACGCCCAGCTCGTCGAGCAGGCCCTCGGCATACGAGCGCTCGGCCGAGGTCACCACGGCGAGCGGGACACCGCGCCCGGCCAGCGCCCGGACGAGTTCGACCGCGCCGGGGACGGGCGCGGACACCGGCATCCCCGGCGCGTTCTGGTAGGAGACGACCTGCTCGAACAGCTCCTCGACCGTCCGGCCGGGGAACAGGTGCGCCAGCTCCCCGAGCACCTCGAGGCCCCGCCGCCCCGCGAACGAGGCGATCAGCGCGTCGTCGTGGGGGACGCCGTGCGCGTCGAACAGCCGCGACCACTGGGCACGGCTGCGCGGCTCGGTGTCGATGAGGGTGCCGTCGAGGTCGAACACCGCGGCTCCCAGCCCGATCACCGTCATCCGATCAGTTCCATGTGAACAGCTCGGCCCCCTTCGTCACCTCACCCGACTCCACGATGTCGGACAGGGCGTCGGCGCCCGCGTCCAGTGCCACGACCGCGCAGACCGGCGAGCGCCCGCCCGCCTCGATGAGGGCCGGGTCCCAGGCGACGACCGGCTGGCCGGAGGTCACCTCGTCGCCCTCGGCCGCGAGGAGCTCGAAGCCCTGGCCCTTGAGCTTGACGGTGTCGATCCCGAGGTGGACGAGCACGCCGTGGCCCTCGGCGTCGACGACGACGTAGGCGTGCGGATGAAGTTTGACGATCTTGCCGGTGACGGGCGCGAGGGCGTGGCCGGGGGCGCGCTCGGGGTCGACCGCCGTGCCCGGGCCCACCATGGCCTGGGCGAACACCGGATCGGGCACGCCGGCGAGGCCGACCACCCGGCCGGAGACCGGTGACAGTACTCGGGTCATCAGCGGGGTCTCCTTAGAGGGTCGTTTCGTCGTCGGTGGGGTCAGGGGTTATTCGAGGATGTCCTCGATGTCGCTGGAGAGGGTGTCGGCCTCGGTGCCGACGACGACCTGGACGACGGTGCCGCTGCGCATGACGCCGAACGCGCCCGCCTTCTTCAGCGCGGCCTCGTCGACCTTGGAGCCGTCCTTGACCTCGGTGCGCAGCCGGGTGGCGCAGGGCTCGATGTCGATGATGTTGTCGGCGCCGCCCAGTCCGGCGACGATGGCCTCGGCCTTGTCCATGTTCTTCTCCTCGTCCGGGGTGGGCCCGGTCCGGCTCTCGTCGCCCGGGCTTTGCAGGGGGTTTGTCTTAGTCTGTCTGGGTGACCTTGTTCAGGCCACGGGGCACGTCCGGGTCGATGCCGAGCCGGCGGGCCAGGTTCTCGACCAGGATCTGGCCGGGAACGATGAGGCCGAGCGGGGCCGTCCACTCGGGCAGGGCGGGGCCGGGGAGCGCCGCCGAGCACGCCGCCGCGAGGTCGGGGCCGCCGCCGACGCCGTAGGCGCGGGCGCCCGCGCCCTCGACCCGCCTGGCCAGCGCGACCGTGCCGGCGAGCGTCGGCCCCGAGTCGGCGGCGACCAGCAGCGCGGGGGTCTGATCGTCGACGACGGCGATCGGGCCGTGCAACAGGTCGGCGTACGACAGGCCCATGGCGTGCAGGTAGCACGCCTCCTTGATCTTCAGCGCGAGCTCCAGCGCGGTGCCGAACGCGATGCCGCGCCCGGACACGACCGTGCCCGGCACCTTCGCCAGCTCCTCGACGATCTCGGGCAGCGCCGCCGACGCCTCGGTCAGCTCGATCATCCGGGCGACCTCGCCGGGGACGCGGCGCAGGTCGTCCTCGGCGACGTCCGCGCCGAGGCCGAGCGCCAGCACCGACAGCGCGGCGAGCTGGGTGGTGTAGGTCTTGGTCGCCGGGACGGCGATCTCGGCGCCCGCCTCCGTGAGCAGGGCGACCTCGGCGATCTCGGCCAGCGGGGAACCGGCGCCGTTGGTGACGGCGACCGTCCGGGCGCCGCAGTCGCCGGCCCACCCGAGGGTCTCGACGATCTCCTCCGTCTTGCCGGACTGGCTGATCGCCACGGCCAGCACGCCGGAGAGGTCCAGCCTGCGCTTGTAGGTGGTCGCGATCGACGGCGCGGCGAGCGTGGCCAGCCGTCCGGCGTGCGACTCCACCAGGTAGCGGCCGTACACGGCGGCGTTGTCGGACGATCCGCGCGCGATGAACAGCACCTGCCGCGTCTCGCGGGCGAGCGCCCCGAGGTCGGGGGTGCGCGGCAGCAGCGCGTCGATCGTCCGGCGCAGCGCGTCCGGCTGCTCTCCGATCTCGGCGCGCATGGTACTGGTCATGATCCCCCTCCGAAGACGTTCTGCCCGTTGACCCAGGTCGTACGCGCCCGGTGGTCCGGCCCCAGCCAGACCAGGTCGGCGGCGGCGCCGGGCGCGATCCGGCCGAGGTCGGGGCGGCCGATCAGGTCGGCCGGAACCCGGGTCGCGGCGTCCACCGCCGTGACCGTGTCGATGCCGATGCGAATGGCGTTGCCGACCGCGTCGTCCAGCCGGAGGCCGGATCCGGCCAGCGTGCCGTCGGCGCGCAGCGGCGGGCCCTCCGCGGGCATCGTGATCGGCTCGCCGCCGAGCTCGTAGGTGCCGGGCGGCATTCCCGCGGACGAGGCCGCGTCGGTGACGAGCACGACCCGTCCCGGCGCGGCCCGGAACACCAGCTCGGCCACCTTCGGCGCGACATGGTGCAGGTCGAGGATCAGGCCGGGGCTCAGCCGGTCGTCGATGAGCGCCTGGACGGCCACGCCCGGGTCGCGGTGGTGGACGCCGGTCTGCGCGTTGAAGATGTGGGTGACCTTGCGGGCCCCGGCGTCGGCGGCGGCGGCGACCTGGTCGGCGGTCGCGTCGCTGTGCCCGACGCTGACCACCACGCCGGCCTCGGTCAGCGTCCGGATCGCGTCGAGCGCGCCGTTCCGCTCGGGCGCGAGGGTGACGAGCTTGACGAGCCCGGTCTCCAGCAGCGTCGCGAGCGCGCCGGGCTCCGGGTCGGTGAGGTGGACGGCGTTGTGCGCGCCCTTGCGCTTGTCCGACAGGAACGGTCCTTCGAGATGGACGCCGAGGACGCGCGTCCCGTCCGGGAGGTTCGGGAGGAGGTCGCGGGCGCGGCGGAGGGCGGCGGCCTGCGTCGCGACGGGGGCGGTGATGAACGTGGGGAGGAACGCGGTGACGCCGGTCTCGGGAAGGCGGGACACGACGGTGTGCCAGCCGGCCTCGTCGGCGTCCACCATGTCGTGACCGAAGAAGCCGTTGACCTGGAGGTCGACCAGACCGGGGGCGAGCAGCCCGGTGGGGAGATCGTGGTCGGGCGTGCCGAGCGCGGCGGGCGGACGGCCCTCACCCGCCTCGACGATCACACCGTTCTCCGCCCGGACGTATCCCGGAGAGAGTACGCGGGTAGGAGTGCCCGCGGGGGTAATGATCATGCTGGAGGCCGTGATCAGTAGTGATGCCATGGATGAGCACTCTCTGTGACACGACGATCGCTGGTCGTTAACGCCCGGTCCAACTGGTCTAGTCCGGACTAGACCAGTACGCACCATACTCCACGAATCGGATGAAGATGAAGATGCGGGCCCGAACTCGTCCGGTATCGGCTGCCGGAAAAGCCGCCGGTCCGGAAGGTGATCGACGGTGAGCACCACGGCCGCCGTCGGCGGTGGCGGAGGCGGGGGCCGCGGCGTCGGCGGTGCCTGGTCGGCGACGTTCGCGGTGCTGCAGCGGATCGGCCGCAGCCTCATGCTGCCGATCGCGGTCCTGCCCGCCGCCGGGATCCTGCTCCGCCTCGGCCAGGACGACCTGCTCGGCGTGGACGGTCTCGGCTGGAACCGCATCGCCGAGGTCTTCGCCGCGGCGGGCGGCGCGCTGCTGGACAACCTCCCGATCCTGTTCGCGGTCGGCGTCGCCATCGGCTTCGCCAAGAAGTCCGACGGCTCCACCGCGCTCGCCGCCGTCGCCGCCTACCTGGTGTTCGACCGCGTCTCGAAGGTGATGTTCTCCCACACCAGCGAGCTGAAGGCCATGGTCGTCCAGATGGTCCAGGCGGAGGACGGCAGCCTGGAGGAGACCGTCGCCTACGGGCTGACGAACCCGACGCAGGTCCTCGGCGGCATCGTCGTCGGGGTCATGGTCGCGCTGCTCTACCAGCGGTTCTACCGGGTCAAGCTGCCGTCCTGGCTGGCGTTCTTCGGCGGCCGGCGGTTCGTGCCGATCGTCAGCGCCGCCGCCGCGCTGGTCCTCGGCGTGGTCTTCGGGTTCGTGTGGCCGACGCTCGGCGGCTGGATCGACAGCTTCGGCGACTGGATCACGGGGGCGGGCGCGTTCGGCGCGGGCGTCTACGGCGTCGCCAACCGGCTGCTGCTCCCGTTCGGGCTGCACCACATCCTGAACTCGCTGATCTGGTTCGTGTTCGGCACCTACCAGGGCCCGGACGGCGTCGTCCACGGCGAGATCAACCGCTACCTGGCCGGCGACCCGCACGCCGGGACGTTCCTCGCCGGGTTCTTCCCCGTCCTGATGTTCGGCCTGCCGGGCGCGGCCCTCGCCATCTGGCGGGCCGCTCCCCCGCACCGGCGCGGCGCCGTCGGCGGCCTGATGTTCTCGGCCGCGCTCACCGCGTTCGTCACCGGGGTGACCGAGCCGATCGAGTTCTCGTTCATGTTCGTCGCGCCCGTCCTGTACGGCATCCACGTCGTGCTGACGGGCGTCTCCCTGGGCCTGCTCGCGGCGGCGGACGCGCAGCTCGGCTTCAGCTTCTCCGCCGGGCTGATCGACATGCTGCTGAACGCGACCAAGAGCAACACCCGGCACCTGTGGATGGTGATCGCACTGGGGGTGGTCTACTTCGTGCTGTATTACGCGATCTTCACGTTCGTCATCAAGAGGTTCGACCTGCAGACCCCGGGCCGGGAGCCGGAAGAGGACATGCCGCCGGAGGCCCGGCCGGACACGCCCTCCGAGCGGGCTCCCTGACCTGCGAGGACGTCGATCTTGGTCCCTTCCAGGCGTGACCCGGTCGTTACGAATTCGTGCATTGACATGCCTTTCGGTCCTGTGGTCTAGTCCGGCCTAGACCAGTCCGAACCAAAACCAATGCCTCTGTCGGCCCTCTAACCCACCCCATCCGTCGAAACCCGGCGAATCCCATCGATCCGGCCCCCGGCCATCGAGGAAACCCCCGTGACGACAATCGACCCGCACAGTCCGGTACCGAAGTACTTCCAGCTCCGCGCGATCCTGCTCGACCTCATCGAGAGCGCGGAACTGCCCGTCGACGCCCCGATCCCGTCGGAGCGCGAGCTGTGCGTCCGGTACGGGCTGTCCCGCATGACCGTGCGGCAAGGCGTCGACCAGCTCGTCTCCGAGGGCCGGCTGTACCGCGTCCCCGGCAAGGGCACCTTCGTGGCCCGGCCCAAGATCGAGATGCCGCTGCGGCTCGTCTCGTTCACCGAGGACATGCTGAGCCGCGGCCTGCGTCCCGGCGCGATAGACCTGGACCGGCGGACCGTCTACGCGGACGCCCGCCTCGCCCGGATCTTCGAGGTCGAACCGGGAACCGAGATCCATGTCATCGAACGCCTGCGCACCGCCGACGGCGAGCCGATGGCCCTGGAACGTGCCCACATCCTCGCGTCACTCGCACCCGACCTGCTCGACCGCCGCCTCGCGGATCGCTCTCTGTACGGGGTCCTCGAAGCGGTGTACGGTCTCGTCTTCGACGCGGGCGATCAGACAATCGACGCAAGTCTGGCCGACGCCGCGGACGCCAGGCACCTGCAAATCCCAAGGGGCAGCGCAGTGTTGCTCCTCCAACGCCGCTCGTACACCGGTGGTGTGTGTGCGGAGCTGGGCGTGTCGACCTACAGGGCGGACCGCTACCAGATCCACACGGCACTCGGAAATCCCCCGCCGCCCCAGTCCTGATC
>NZ_VCKW01000273.1 GCF_005889715.1 Actinomadura soli | reverse complement strand
CCCCGAGGTGGAGCTAACCCCACCCCCGCCTAGGGGAGCAGGAGAGTCTTGGCCAGGACGGTGCGTTCCTCGATGGCCGTGTGGGCGTCGGCGGCGCGTCCCAGTGGGAATGTCTGGCCGATGACGGGCTTGAATACGCCCTCGGCGGCCTTCTCCAGGGCACTGCCCAGGAGGCGCATGCGTTCGGTCCTGCTGATCTGCACGTCTCGGATGCCCCGCAGAGTGATGCCCCTGCGGTCTGCTTCCTGCGTATCGACGGCGGTGAACCCGCCCAGGGTGGAGCCGTGGGCGGAGAAGGTGCCGCCGTCTCGCGTGGCGGCGAAGGCGGCGAGGCCGATCTCGTCGCCGACGCCGTCGAAGACCACGTCGACCTTCCCGAGGATCTCGTCCGTCCAGCCGGGCCTTGAGTAGTCGAGGACGACGTCGGCGCCCAGCTCGCGGGCCAGCTCCAGCTTTCGCCCACCGCGTGCCGCTGCCACGACCCGGGCGCCCTGCGCACGCGCGAGCTGGACGAGAAGGACGCCCATGCCGCCGGTCGCGCCCACCACCAGAACGGTGTCCCCGGCCTTGACCTCGGTGCCCTCGAAAACGCAGAGCGTGGTCACGCCGTCGTGCAGGAGCGCCGCGGCCTCGTTGAAACCCAGGCCGTCCGGCAGCGGGAGGACGTTCTCCAGTGGTGCAGCCACCTGTTCGGCGTATCCACCGTTCACGACGGACGCCACCACGCGGCGACCGATCCACGCCGGATCGACGTCCGGCCCGGCGCTGATCACCTCACCGGCCCCGCCCCCGCCCGGCACGTACGGCGGTGTCGTGTCGAAGAACTCCCTGGCGCTGCCCGCGCGGATCCGGGTCTCCACGAACATGGTGTCCGCGGCGGCCAGCGCGATCACGACCTCCCCAGGACCGGCCACCAGATCCGGCGCCTCGCGCACCCCCAGGACCTCAGGCCCGCCGAACTCCTCTACTTCAATCACTCGCATGTTCCGGTCCCCTCCTCGTCAGAGGACCAGTCTCAATCCTCAACCTTGCTTAAGGTCAAGATGAGCAGCTGTGCGCCCCATGATCACGCACTGGTGGGGTGGAAGAGCGGGCATCCGGGCCGCCGCGAGGCAGCGCGCCGCTTGCGGCTCACCCTCGTGGACGCCCTCGGCGGTCACGATCGCGCCGAAGGCATCGCCCAGGCGGAGAACCCGGAGCGTCGCGGCGACCTGACGGCCACGGTACGCAAGGCGTCGCCGTGGAAGCGGAACTCGACGTCTCCAGTCAACCGAATTCCGTGTGGACAATGGTCCGTTCCAGCTCGATCATCTCGTGTTCCCAGTGCGACGATCAGCGCCTTGGACTCGTGTCTCCCGTTCGTCTTTGCGAAAGAGAATATCGTCCCGTCTGAAGTCGTAGGCGCCGTGCGGGCCGGATTCGGTTATGGGCCGGAATTCGCGCCATGACTTCAGCCGAACGGGGAGTCAGCGGGTGGGGTGTTAGCTATGGTTTGCGGATTATGTCGCAGTGGAGCAGGCGGACGCAGACGGGTTTGTGGGTGGCGGCGGTCGCGGTGAGTGTGGCGCCGGATACGGTGGGTTGGGTCAGTTCGCTGTTCGGTTCAGGGTCCGAGAAGTACATCGTGGGCGGCTCCTCCCTCGCCCTCCAATGTGACGGCTTCCTGCAGTGGCTGGATTTCTCGATGTCACCGTGGTACGTGCGGCTGAGCACGATGCCGTACCTGGTCCTTATCCCGGCATTTCTGGTGTGGCTGGTGACCAAGCGGCGTGCCGTGGGATGGGTCGCCGCCGGGGTTATCGGGCCGGTGATGGTCTGCGAGCCCCTGCTGCTGGGGTACGACGCGGCCCGGTGGGGCGGTGCGTGCGCCGACTTATGGCTGTTCCCCTATGCCGGGCGGCAGATCGTTTCATGGGCGATCGGCCTGGTCCCCGTGGTTCTGATCCTGACGGCGACCTACCGTCCGGGCAGGCGGGCGGTCCGGGCGGTTTCGGCGACCGTGGTCGTGAGTCTCATGTTCGGCGTCGCCGCCGATGCGCAGCCACCGAGGACGGTGATGACGAGCCCGGACGACTACAAGGCCGTGAGATATGTCGACGGGGAGAACACCGAAACGCTGGCGTCTGTGGTCGAGCACCTATCGCAACATCAACGAAGGCTCGCCTACGTGTGTTCGCTCCGCGGATATCCCGGTCTCCTGGCATCCGGATCGAAGCGTCCGACCGAGGACGATCCGCTGTCCGACGGCGTCCTTCTCGACCAGGGGGAGCGTGCGTGCCGTGGAGACAAGCAGATGTCGCCACACGATCTGGGGCGTCGCGGGGCACGCTGGCCGACCACCAAGGAGATGGCTTATCTGTGTCCGGAAACAGCGCTCCCGCAACAACGCGAGGCAGATCGTCGGAACGCGGAGAGCGTGGCGGAATACAGACGTTATCGCGTGAAGGCCCTGGCATATTGCAAGCGGACCGTCCCCCATGGGCCGCGCCCTGTCCGGCAGTTCACCGATCTCATCTCCGGCGGCGAGAGCAGCAGTTACTCCGTTGGTTCCGGAGACGACAGCACGTCGTTCGACAAGGCCCTTCACGACGGGCTGGTCGCCGCCGCGGGCCAGACGGTCACCGTTTCCACCGGATCGGAAGGGGACGTGTGCCTGACCGTACGGGCCTACCGGGAGGCGCCGCCGCTGGTGACGAAGGGGTGGGAACGCGTCGCCGAAGTCGGCTTCGACAGCGCGGACGGACGGGCCGAGGTCGGTTCGCTCTGGGCGCCGGTGGAAGCGCCGCCCGTCACCGCGGCCGGGCCGGGGCCTTACCGATTGCGCGTCCATGTCCGAGGCCGCAACGAGCCCGAAGCGTTTTCGCCCGAAATGCCGAAAGAACATCACCTGATCGTCGTATTTCCTGGCCGGTCCAAGAAGCAGGAGCTCTTCAAGAACGCCGAGCGCTAGCGCCTGGTGGAACGGGACGGACCCTGCCTTATACTCGCTGAATGGACGACTATTACGAACTCGGGTCGCATACGTTTCCGGTGACGGCCGCCTCGCCGGAGGCGCAGATCTGGTTCGACCGGGGTTTGATCTGGCGCTACGCGTTCAACCATGAAGAGGCCCTTCGGTGTTTCGAAAAGGCCGTGGAGCGCGATCCGGGTTGTGCCATGGCGCACTGGGGCATCGCCTACGCGTCGGGCCCCTACTACAACAAGCCGTGGGACGATTTCACCCCGGCGGAGGCTGCGGAGAGCCTGGCCGACGCGCGCCAGGCGATCGCGGCCGCGATCGCGCTGACCGGCTCCGTCACGCCCCTCGAAAGTGCCCTGATCGAAGCGCTGCGGAGCCGCTACCCCTCGGACCGGCTGCCGTTGTCGGACGGGTGGAAGTCCTGGGAGGACGCGTACGCCGCGTCGATGCGGGAGGTCTACGCGCGGTTCCCGGACGTTGCCGATGTAGCGGCCCTCTTCGCCGAGGCGATGATGAACCGGACGCCGTGGCAGCTCTGGGATCTGGAGAGCGGCGAACCCGCGCCGGGCGCCGACACCGCCGAGGTGATAGACGTGCTCGAACGCGCGTTGCGGCGGTCGGAGAATCGCGGAGAGCTACCGCATCAGGGCATTCTGCATCTGCACGTCCACGCCCTCGAAATGTCGCCGGACCCCGGACGCGCCCGCCAGTCGGCCGACGCCCTGCGCGAGGCCGAGACCGACGCGGGTCACTTCCTGCACATGCCGTCGCACATCTATGTCCAGCTCGGCGACTACCAGGCCGCGCTGGCCGCCAATGAACGGGCGATCGAGGTCGACCGCAAATACGTGGAGCGGGAGGGCCCCTTCAATTTCTACACCCTTTCGCGCTGCCACGACTTCCACTTCAAGATCTACGCGGCGATGTTCCTCGGCCGGTACCGTCCGGCATTGGAGGCCGCGAACGAGATGGTCGACGCCATTCCCGAGGAACTGCTGCGCCAGGCCGAGCCGCCGATGGTCGACTGGCTGGAGGGGTTCGTCCCCATGAAGGCGCACGTGCTCGTGAGGTTCGGCAGGTGGCGGGAGATCCTCGACGAGCCGCTCCCGGACGACCCCGATCTCTACCTTGTGACGACCGCGACTTTCCATTACGCGAAGGGTGTGGCCCACGCCGTCCTCGGAGAGCTGCCCGAGGCCGACGCCGAACGGGCACTGTTCGAGGAGGCGTTCTCGCGGGTTCCCGAGACCCGCCGGTTCTTCAACAACCGGTACGTCGACATTCTCGGCATCGCCGCCGAGATGTTGAAGGGAGAGATCGAGTACCGCAGGGGAGAGTTCGCGAGGGCCTTCGCTCACCTGCGCACGGCGGTGGACAACTATGACCGGCTTCCCTACGACGAGCCTTGGGGCTGGATGCAGCCGCCCCGGCACGCCCTGGGAGCGTTGCTGCTGGAACAGGGTCACGTGGACGAGGCGGCGGAGGTGTACAGCGCCGACCTGGGGCTGGCCGACACGGCGCACCGGGCGGCCCGTCACCCGGACAACATCTGGAGCCTCCACGGGTATGCGGAGTGCCTCCACCGGCTCGGCAGATGCGTGGAGGCCGAGTCCGTCCAGGCCCGCCTGGACGTGGCCGCATCCCGCGCCGACACCGAGATCAACGCCTCGTGCTTCTGCCGCGCGGGACAGAACGGCTAGCCGTCGATCCGGCGCTCCACCGCGGCCTGGTAGCAGGTGAGCGACCAGTGGGCGGACGCGGCGTCGTGGCCCACGGGAACGTCTTTGGTCCCGGTCGCGAACGTCACGTCCCGCGCTCCGGCGAGGAAGACGACGAAGACGTCCAGGTGGTGGTCGGAACCCTGGTACCACCAGTCGTAGCGCATGGGCCGCCGCTCGGCGGTGAAGGGTGCTTGCAGGAATTCCTGTGCGCGGGGCGGAAGGTTCCCGAGAAGTCCCTTCGCCTCCGCGGACAGTCCGATGTCGGGAGGCGCGGGAGCGGCGTCCGCCACGGCGGCGCGTGCGGCATGGGGCGGCGGCCGGTGGTCGATCGCGATATGGCGGAGCGATCCGGACGCGAAGAGGAAGGCGGAGATCGCGTGGACCGGCCGATGACCGGTGTCGATCCGCGGTTCGGCCAACGCGATGCCGGCATCGCCCGCGACGACGGCGTAGGGGCGCCCGTCGGGGCTCGACGGGTCCTCGGAGGCGTACCACTCGATGGTGTCTCCGGAGAGCGCGTTGATCCGCGCCCTGCTCTGGGGCCCGACCAACCGCCAGAGCTCTTCGCGCGTCCGCCCGCCGAACCCCATCTCACCGGCCTGGTGGAGCGGGACGGGCGCCGCCGCGCGGGGCCCGGGGAGGCCGCCGTCCCGCCGCGGCACCGGACCATCGGGGCCGGACGGCCTCATCGGATAGGACGAACCCATCAGCCGCTCCCACCGTTATGAGATCAGCGCCGTGAACGCTCCGACGATCAGAACAGTCGCGGGCACAGCGGTGGTCATGGTCAAGAGCCATGACAGCAGAGCGGACCATTCTGGGGCTTTGTGGCGAAGGGCCAGCCAAACGGCGGCCACGACTGTCAGGGACAAGCCCGCGACGATGACCTGCCCGATCACCCCCACCGGGCTGTCTCCGATCCACAACAGTGCGATGCCGAAGAGCATGGCGTAGATGAAGGTGGCGAGGGCGCCGGGCACGGCCCGCTGCGGCACCGGCGCCCGGAACTGCGGCTGCTGCCAGGACTGCCCGGCCGGCTGGGGCGGCCCCGCGTAAGGCGCGTAGGGCGCGGACGGCGCGTAGGGCGGAGCGGACGGCTGCACCGGCTGCTGCCAGCCGATGGTTCCCTGCCCGGATGCTGGGTTGATGGGCCCGGCCGGGGTCTGGGCCATAAGGCGCTGGGCCCGGGTCTCCCGGTAGCTCAGATATGCGATCACTGCCTCGGCCACTCCGGCGGTGGCCCCGATAATGTCGGTCGCGGTGGACACCCGATAAGTGTCCACCGCACGAGAACGGCTGTCACCGGGAGAACGCCGAGGACATTCCGGCCACCGGGTACTTCCTGGCCTTCAGCACGCGCACAGCCTGACCGCTCTCGGCCAGCAACGCGCGGTGGATCGTCAGCGCGTGCGGTCGTAGTCGCCGAGGGAGCGGAAGGGGATCGGGGCTTCCGTGAAGAGGCCGTCGAGGCGGCGTGCGTATTCGCGGGTCGCGGCTGTGAAATGGGCGGACGATACGTCTACGGTGCCGTACATCGCGAATGGTTCCAGCGGTGCCATTCCGATGAACCAGAGAACGCCGTGCTGTACCGGATAGAGAACGTCCGCCAGGCGGCCGTGGATGCCCCGGTCGGAGAATGAGCCTTCTCGGGCGCCGATCGTCACCGAGAGCAGGGCCCGCCGTCCGCCCAGGGCGCCTTCGGTGTAGGGCGGGGGGACCGCCGGGCCGTGGGCGAAGCCGTTGGTGAGGACGCGGTCGAACCAGCCCTTGAGCATCGCCGGGACGGAGAACCACCACAGCGGGAACTGCAGGATCAGCGCGTCCGACCAGCGCAGTTTCTCCTGCTCGGCCAGGACGTCGGGCGTCAGACGGCCCGCCAGTGTGGCCCGCTCGTGAGCGGCCAGCACGTCCAGGCGCCGGTCCGCGACGTGGTCGGGGATGTCGTCGGCGTCCACCGTCGCCTTCCACTTCATCGCGTAGAGGTCGGACACGCGGACCTCGTGCCCGGCCGCGCGCAGATGCCCGGCCGCGAAGGTGGTCAGGGCGGCGTTCAGCGAACGGGGTTCCGGGTGGGAGCTGACGAGGAGGATCTTCTTCCGTTGCATGCCGCCACGCTCTCCCGGACGCGGCCGGGCAGCCAGAACCCCGCTCGACCGGCGGACGGCCGGTCCTGGTACCGGGAGGGCCACGCATACTTGGGTTCATGGACGACGTTGACCACATCGGCGGCGACGCGCTCGGCGGTTTCCTGCGCGCCCGGCGGGAGCGCGTCGCGCCGGAGCACGTCGGGATCGCGGGCGGCGGGCGGCGGCGGGTGCGCGGGCTGCGCCGCGAGGAGCTGGCCCAGCTCGCCGGGATCAGCGTGGACTACTACGTCCGGCTCGAACAGGGGCGGGCGACGCAGCCGTCCCGCGAGGTCCTCGACGCGCTGGCCAGGGCGCTCCGCCTCGACGCGGCGGAGAGCGGGCACCTCGCCACACTGGCCGGGGACAGGCGCGGCGGCCGCCCGCCCCGGGTACGGGTAAGTCCTGTGCTCCAGCGGATCCTGGACGACATGGCCTGCTCCCCGGCCTTCGCCACGGATCACCGCCTCGACGTGGTCGCCTGGAACGGGCTCGGCGGAGAGCTGATCGGCGGCCTGGACGAACCGGGGCGTCGCGACCGCAACAATGCCCGGTTCCTGTTCCTCGACCCCGCGGCCCGGGACGTCCACCCCGAGTGGGAGGACAGGGCGGCGGAGGCCGTCGGCCAGCTCCGGGTCTCCGCGGGCCGCTACCCGGACGACGGGGAACTGGCCGCGCTCATCTCCGGCCTGTCCGCGCGCAGCACCGAGTTCCGGCGGATCTGGGCCACCGGCGAGGTCGTCATGTGCGCGGCGGGACGCAAGCGGCTGCGGCACCGTGTCGCCGGTCTCCTCACCCTGGACTACGAGACCCTGCACGTACCGGTCGCGCCCGGCGAGACGGGCGTCGTCGTGCACGTCTTCAGCGCGGAGCGGGGCAGCCGCGAAGCCGCCGCCCTCGCCCGGATCTAGGACGTCTGCGGGCGGGCGCCTCGGTGGTACAGGTCGTTCAGGTGAGCCCGTACTGCGGCGCGCATTCGGTCTGGGGTCGTGGTCTCGGGGTGCAGGGCCGCGTGGACGGCCAGGCCGTCGACCAGGGCGTGGAGGCGGTCGGCCTCCAGCTCCACGTCCGACTCCGGCGCCAGGGAACGGGCCAGCGCCAGGCAGCCGGAGCGCAGGGTCGTGTGGGCCTCCTCGCAGAGAGCGCGCAGGTCGGGGTCGACGAGCGCGCGGGCGGTGAAGGCGAGCCACACGTGGTTCTCGGCGGCGCGTTCGGCGTCCATGGGGAGGAGCTCGTTCAGGACGCGGGCGGCCCGGTCGCGCGGATCGCCGTCCAGGGCCGGGACGGCGGCGATCCGCCGCTCGATCCGCTCGATGATCGTCCGGAGGGTGAAGGCCAGCAGCTCGGGCTGGGTGGCGAAGTAGTGCCGTAGCGAGCCCGCCGACAGGCCCGCCTCCTTCGCGACGTTGCGGACGGACGCCCGGTCCAGGCCGTCCCGCCGGACCACCCGCCACACCGCCGCGACCACGTCCTGCCGGCGCCTGGCCGGATCCACCACCTTCGGCATGGGACTTTTATAGCACAACTGTGTTACATTTCGCTTGATGACACAGTCGTACTAAAAAGGAGTGATCATGAGACGTGCGCTCGTCGTCGCGCTCGCCGCCGGTCCGCTGCTGCTCACCGGGGCCGGGCTCGCCGCCGGGGCGGCCCTGCAGGCCGAGTCCGGGGGCTCGTTCGCGACTCCGGAGCGGCGCTTCGGCACCTCGGCCGTCGCGCTGAAGACCGATGAGATCGAGGTGGGGTCCGAGACGGCGCGTGCCGGGAACCCCATGCCGGACGTCGGTGAGCTCGCCGAAGTGAAGATCGTCGTGCGTCCCGCAGACCCTCGCGTTCCGCTGTTCGTGGGGATCGGGCCGAAGGCGGAGGTCGAGAACTACCTGCGCGGGGTGGCGCGGGACGAGTTCGTGTCGGCTCGGCTCAGCCCGTTCGAGCCGGTGTTCCACCGCCTGCCGGGCGCGGACAGGGCCGCCGTGCCGCCGTCGCGGCAGCGGTTCTGGGTCGCGAGCTCGGAAGGACCGGGCACGCGCACCCTCACGTGGGACAAGACCGGTGGCGCCTGGTCCGTGGTCGTGATGCGGATGGACGGCCGTTCCGGCGTGGAGGCCCACGCCTCGATCGGCCTGCGCTTCGGGTTCCTGCTCCCCGGCGCGATCGTCGCGCTGGCCGCCGGGACCGTGCCGCTCGTGTGGGCGCTGGTCGCACGCCGCCGCCGCGCCGCCACCGGCCGCCACGAGGCGTCCTGACAGGGCGGGCCGCCTGTCCGGATTGCGCCTTCTTGGGGTGTTCGCGTGCCCCCTTTTGGGGCTGCGCGTGCGACGCTCGATGGAGATCACGGACGCCTTGAGGGGTGATGGACGCGCTGCTCAACTCGCTGAACGAGGACGAGAAGGCCCTCGTCCGGGAGACCGGGAGCGGGGGGCTCGCCGGCATGGAGGAGGACGGGCTCGTCGATCTGCACACGAGGATCAGGCGCGCCCGCGACAAGTACAGCAAGCTGTACCGGCGCACCGCGAGCGCGCGGGTCGAGGAGTACGGCGGGCGGGGGAAGGCGCGTCCGAAGAACGTCCGGAACGCGCGGAAGGCGGAGGTGTTCGAGGACGCGCTCGCCCGCGTGAGCTGGTACCTGGCGCGGGCGGCGCGGCGCAGCGCGTCCGCGCTCAAGGCGGAGCGGGGCGGGGCGGCCAGGGCCGGACGCCCCGCCCCGCCGCGGGCGGGGGTGCCGGAGGCCGCGCCGAGGACGTCCCAGACGACGGCCCGCCGCAGGCCGACCAGCGCAGACCCGGCGCTGAGCCGGAGGCACGCCGCCACCAGGGCGAAGGGGGCCCGGCGGCAGGCGAGGCGCGACAGCCGCTGACCCCTGGGCCGGGTCAGGACGCGTCGATGATCTCTGGGGCGAGGATGCGGTCCAGGACCATGGCGGCGCAGCCCCTGAGGCCCGCCTGCTCGCCCAGGCGGCTGGGCTCGATGCGGAGGCTTCGGGTGGCGAACGCGGTGGAGCGCTGGTAGACGACCTCGCGCAGGCCCGCGATGAGGGGCGCGTCCGCGCCCGCGAGGTCGCCGCCGAGGACGACGACGGCGGGGTTGAGGAGGTTGACGGCGGTGGCGACGACCTCGCCGATGCGGCGTCCGGCCTCGCGCAGGAGCGCGACGGTGGCCGGGTCGCCGGAGCGGGCGAGGGCGGCGAGGCCGGGCAGGTCGCCGGCGGCGGAGCGGGCGAGGAGCGCGGCGCCGCCCGCGATGGCCTCGACGCAGTTGACGTTGCCGCAGCGGCACGGCGCCTCGACGGCGGCGGGGACGGGGACGTGGCCGATCTCGCCCGCGGCGCCGAGCGCGCCGCGCTGGATGCGGCCGCCGCTGATCAGGCCCGCGCCGATGCCGGTGGAGACCTTCACGAACAGCAGGTCGTCGACGCCGGGATGGGCGTGGTGCTCGCCGAGCGCGGCGGTGTTGACCTCGTTGTCCAGGTAGGCGGGGACGCCGAAGCGGGCGGCGATCGGCGGGCCGATCTCGACGCCGTCCCAGCGTCCGGCGGCGTGCTCGACCGTGTCGGGGACGCCGAGGCCGACGCCGCGGACGCCGGCCGCGTCCAGGCCGGAGGAGGCGAGGAGCGACGTCCATGCGTCGAGGAGGCGGGGGAGCGTCTTGCCGGGGGAGACCTCGGC
>NZ_VCKW01000272.1 GCF_005889715.1 Actinomadura soli | reverse complement strand
GTACCGGCTGGAGGTCGTCGACGACGGGGGCGCGGGCGGCACGCCGCACGTCAAGGCGGAGGTGGGTGCGGAGACCGGGCGGGGGATGCGGATCGTGGAAGCGCTCGCGTCCCGCTGGGGGTTCCGCGTGGACGAAGGCGTGGAGCAGGGCGTGGACCAGGGCGCGGAGACCGGGCGCGGGGTCACGTGGGCGGAGTTCCCGGCCCCGGTCGCCGTGGACCGGGGCCGGGAGCCGCTCAGCGGCCCCGGTTGAGCTGCCGGGTGGGCATCTGCCGCGCGTTGCGGCGGTTGTTCGCGAAATTCGCCGACCTGAAGTCGGAGTTCTTTCGTTTGCCCTTCTTCTTGGACTTGATGAAGGGGTTCGGTTCGGGGTTGTTTATAGCACGCATGGAAAGGACACCTCCGGGCACGTTTGAATTCGGCCACAAGACGGCGCGAAGCCGGGGCCGATAAAGGGTTCATGCAGCATGGCGGCACAGGTCACAGCGTGGTGCGATGGTGACGCCTGAGGATGGACGGGAGCGGGCCCGCCGTATCAGGCGGGCGGCTCAACCGGAGGAAGAATCACAGCTCCATGCGTAAGAGTTAGCCATATCCGTCCTAATTGTGTCAACCCGCTAATTCTGTGACGGAGCCCTCATCGCAGCGGGTGGCGCGATGTGTGGGGTGCCCGTCGTTGACGCCAAGGCGTGGGCGGCGACAGCCTGAGAGGCATGCGCGTCGCGTTCGTGATCTATGACGGGTTCCAGGTGCTCGACCTGGCCGGGCCGCACGAGGTGTTCCGGATCACCGGGCGGTATGAGTGCCTGGTCGTCGGGCCTCAGGCGGGGCCGGTGCCGTCGTCTGGTGGCCTGCCCGTCCATGCCGGGGTCGGCATTGACGACCTTGAGCCGGGCGGCGTCGACACGCTCGTGGTGGCCGGTGGGACGGGGGTCGATCGGGCACGGAAGGACGCGGGGCTGGTCGGCTGGATCGCGGAGGCGGCGGCGGGTGCGCGGCGGGTCGCGTCCGTGTGCAGCGGGGCCTTGCTGCTCGCCGAGGCGGGGCTGCTGGACGGGCGCCGCGTCACGACGCACTGGGAGCGCGAGGAGCAGCTGAGGAGGGAGTATCCGCGCCTCGACGTCGACTGCGATCCGATCTTTGTCCGGGACGGGCGCGTGTGGACGTCCGCCGGGGTCACGGCCGGGATGGACCTGGCGCTGGCGCTGGTCGAGGACGACCACGGGCGGGACCTGGCGCACGAGGTGGCGCGGGAGCTGGTGATGTTCCTGCGGCGGCCGGGGAGCCAGTCGCAGTTCAGCGTTCCGCTGTGGTCGGCGCAGCCCGCGTCAGACCCGATCCGCGCGGCGGTGGTGTCCGTCCAGGCCGATCCGGGCGCCCGGCACACCATCGCCGACCTGGCCGGACGGTCGGGGCTCAGCGTGCGGCACCTGCAGCGGAGGTTCACGGCGGAACTGGGCGTCCCGCCGGCCGCGTACGTCGAGCGGGTGCGTGTCGAGGCGGCGCGGCGGGCGCTGGCGGAGGGCGACGAGCCTGTCGAGACGCTGGCGCGGAGGCTCGGGTTCGGGACGGGCGAGACGCTGCGCAGGGCGTTCCACCGGCATGTGGGCGTCGCACCGTCCGACTACAGGGAACGGTTCCGAGGAACAGGCTTTCTGAGGGAGAGGGTTCAGTCATGACGACTTATGGGCTGCTGGTCTTTGAGGACGCAGAGGAACTGGACTTCGTGGGTCCGTGGGAGGTGTTCACTGCGTCGGCCATGGTGCGTGGGCTGGACGACAAGGCGGTGCTTATCGCTGAGGGGTCTGGTCCTGTGCGCTGCAACAAGGGGATGAGGGTCCTGCCAGACCACGTCCTGGACGACCATCCGAAGTTGGACGTTCTCCTAGTGCCGGGTGGACGTGGGGCACGGGAAGCTCAGGTGGACAATTCGTCCGTCACGGGATGGATAGCCAAGGTCGCGGACCAGGCTGATTGGGTGACGAGCGTGTGCACGGGTGCTGTGTTGTTGCACGCGGCTGGTCCGGCCAAGGGGCGAAGGGTTGCGACCCACTGGTCGTGGGAGGACGCGTTGGAGGCGCGTGGTGACGTGACCGTCGTACGCGACGCGCGCTATGTCGTGGACGGCAATCTCGTCACGAGCCAGGGTGTTTCGGCGGGCATCGACATGGCCCTGTGGCTGATCGGACGCATCCACGGCCGCGACCACGCGCGGACGGTGCGCCGCTACATCCAGTACGAGCCCGCCCCGCCTTACCTGGCCGACGAACCCATGTGAGACCTGGCGACGGGCTGGTGGGAGACCTGGCGACGCGCCCGTGTGAGACCTGGCGACGCGCCGGTGGGTGCCCTGGCCGACGAGGCCGTGTGAGACCTGGTCGGCGAGGCGGTGTGAGCGGCCTGACGGGGCCTAACATTTCGCCATACAGGTGATGATCTTCGCTTATCGGCATAATCACCCGGATGGCGATATCGCTACCAGTGCGGTTCCGCAGTGACGGCGTGCGGGTCTCCGTGGAGACCGATCCGTTGCACGCCCCGCTGCGTGACTTCCTCATCAACGACCTGGGCGAGGACGTGTCGGCGATCGTCCGCGCCCGGGGACGCCTGGGCGACCCTGGCGACCCCGGCGACCCGGGCGGCGGCTCCAGCGCCTCCAGCGGCTCCGGCGAACCCGGCGAAACCGGCGTTCCGATCGAGCCGTGGCAAGAGCTCTACCGCTACCACCGCCTCGACTTCGACGGGACGATCGTCCAGGTGCGGGACGTCGCCGGATGGGCGTCCTGTGACCTCGACCCGGCCGTCCTGCGGAAGTGTCTGGACGAGTACCTCCAGGAGATCGGCGCCCTGCAGAGCCGCCGCAGCCTCGAACGGGCGCTGAGCGAGGCATCGTCCGGTGAGCCCATGGCGACGTCGCTGGCCCTCGGGTCCGTGTCGCACCGCACGCAGGGCTGGGGCTTGGTCCAGACGCCGCGCGCCGTACTGGAGGACGTGGCCGGACTCACCCCGCACCCGGACGCATGTCTCCCGCACGGAGTGATGGAGACTGGTTCCGGTGCGTGCTGGGCCGACCTCGCCGTGCTGGACGAGACGGGAACACGCCTACGCAGCGGCACCAAAACGTTCATGCCGCGTGGCATCGACGTAGAACGGCTCATGGCCGAACTGGGGAAGACCCTGACGCAGGCTCGATTCGTCCATGCCGTCCCGGGAGCGTGGTCGGGGGTCGTCGCTGGTGTTCCGGTGCACGGCTATGTCGACCCGGAGAGGGTTCTGCGTCTCCCCTGCGAGCCGATCGAGGTCGGTGGCGTCGTCCAACACGTGCGGGTGTTGTTCCCAGAGCTGGGTGACTCTGGCGTCGACCTGGAGGCGGCGGCGTCGAGCGCGAGTGCGTTCGCACAGTCGGTGTATGGGCAGGGGCACGTCCTGCTGGCGTTTCTGCTTCATGACGTTCAGAGCCACCGGCACCATTTGGAGGTCGTTCGTAACGCGCGTCCTGGGTGGGAGCACACGGGGAACGCGTGTCATCTACGGCTGGATGTCCAGACCGTCCGGTTGGAGCATCTGTGGCTGCCCGGGCATGCGTGCGAGGTGCCGACCGGTGAATTCGCCAGTGTTCTCTATGAGTACGAACGGTTGTTGGCTGGCTAAGCGTCGCTGCGTTCGGAGAAGGCGGTGACGATCGTGTCTGTCAGGGCCGCGCCTGCCATGCCGTCCGGATCCAGCTCGGGGTCGTAGATGCCTACGTGGAAGCCAAGCGCGCGCGGGCTCGCCACCAGGGTCGTCAGGACGGACGTGAGTTCCTCGAACGACAGGCCATTCGGATTGGGTGAATCGACCGCCGGCATGACGCTCTGATCGAGGACGTCGGCGTCCAGGTGAATCCAGAAGCCTTCGATGGGCGCGGCCTCCAGATGGGCCCGCGCCCCTTCGGCGGCGGCGTCCGCGCCGTGCTCGCGGACGTATTCGATCGGAAAGCGGCGGATGCGCGAGCTGTCGAACGCGGCGAGGTCGGCAAGCTCGTGATCTTCAGGCTCCCGCTGGACGCCGACGTGCGCGACGTTCTCCTCGGCCACGTAGGGACGCAGCCCGCCGAGGTCGGCGAGCGCATCCGGGCCGTGGCCCGTGACCAGGCCGAGCGCCATCCCGCCCGCCGTCAGCCGTCCCGCCCAGGCCGCCGGATCCCGCCGCGGCGAGTAGTCGTCGTGCCCGTCCAGGTACGCCAGGCCGAACACGCCACGACGGCGCAGCGCGAGCATCGGCCCGAGCAGGATGCTGCAGTCGCCACCGAGCACGACCGGAAACCGTCCCGTGTCGAGCAGCTCACCGACGCGCGACGCGAGCCGCTCCGAATAGTCGGACATGCCCGGGCCGTTCAGATAGCCCGTCTCCTCGTCCGGGCCGAACACGTAGGGCGGCGGGTCCACGCGGCCCGCGTCCTCGGCGTTCAGGCGGCCGAGGATCCCGTGCCCGCGCAACGCACGGGCGAGGCGCCGCACCCCCGGCTCATGATCCTCGCGCGGCGGGCGAAGCCCGAGGTTGGACGGGGCGTCGAGCACTGCGATCATTCTTGCAATCTAGAACACGCGAAGGAGCGTCCGATGGCCTCTCCCGGACGATCCCCCTTCCCCGAACGCCCCGGCTTCCCCGAACGATCAGGTTTCCACGGGCGATCCGGTTTCCCCAGGCGCTCCGCTTCTCTCGCGCGATCCGGTTTCCCAGTGCGCTCCGCTTCTCTCGTACGCCCAGCTTCTCTCGTGCGCTCGGCTTCTCTCGGACGGTTTGCGGAGCGGCTTCTTCGCCTTCCCGAGACCTCGGCGGCGCCCTTCGGGGTCGTCCGCGATCTGCGGGTGCCCATGGCGGACGGCGTCGTGCTCGTCGCCGACCTGTACCGTCCGCGCGGCGCGGGCCCGATGCCGGTCGTGCTGATGCGCACCCCGTACGGCAAACGGCAGCCCGCCATCCGGCTGTTCGCAGTGCTGCTCGCACGGCGCGGCTTCCAAGTCGTTGTGCAGAACGTGCGCGGTGTCCATGGATCGGGTGGAGAGTTCCGTGCTTTCCACCACGAGAAGGAGGACGGCCTAGCGACGCTCAAGTGGCTGCGTGCCCAACCGTGGTGTGACGGCAGGGTCGCCATGGTCGGGGCCAGCTATCTGGGGTTCACCGGGTGGGCGGTCGCGCCCTATGCAGACCCGCCCCTGGAAGCGATGGGCGTCGGCATCACCGCGTCCGAATTCGTGAGTTCCTTCTATCCGGGTGGGGCGCTCGCCCTGCACAACACGCTCGTATGGTCGTCCTCCCTGGGCACCCGGGACGGGGCGAAGTCGCCGTTCCACAGACGACGCGTCCGCCAGGCGATGCGGTACCTGCCGGTAGGCGAGGCTGATGAGGCGGCCATCGGACGTCCTGAACCGTTCCTCCGTGAGGTGACGGCCCACGCGGAGCCCGGGGACGACTTCTGGAAGGCCACCGACCACAGTGCCGCCGTGCCCGCGACCACCACGCCCACCACGATGGTGACGGGCTGGTGGGACCTCTTCCTCCGCCGCCAGCTCCGCGACTTCACGGCCCTTCACGCGGCCGGACGCCAGGTCCGCATCACCATCGGCCCATGGGGACACGACGCGAAATCCCTTCGAGCCACACTCCACGACCAGGTCTCCTGGCTGGACGCCCACTTGAACGGCAACCAAGCCCGGCTTCGCCAGGCGCCGGTAAGGCTGCACCTGCAAAAGGCTGACCGCTGGCTGGACTTCGACGAGTGGCCCCCACCCGAAACCCGTCCCACTCCGCTCTACCTTGCGCAAACCCTCGTCTGGGACAACCCCACCGACGTCGAACCTGCCACATTCACCTACGACCCTCTCGATCCCACTCCGACCGTCGGTGGCCCACTCCTGTCGCCAGGCCGGGGCGGGCAGCGGGACAACACGCGCATCGAACGCCGCGATGACGTGGTCGTCCTCACCGGAGCGCCTTTGGAAAGGAATCTCGATCTGATCGGGACGGTCTCGGCGACGATCTTCGCCCGGACCAGTACCGGTCACGGTGACCTGTTCGTCCGGCTCTGCGATGTCGACGGCAACGGCGTCTCCCGCAACGTCACCGACGGCATCCTGCGCATCACGACGCCGGGTGTCGTCCGGGCCGAGATCGAGATGCACCCGACCGCGTACCGCTTCCTGCGCGGTCACCGGCTCCGCGTCATGCTGGCCGGTGGCGCCTTCCCCCGTTTCGCGCGCAACCACGGCACCGGCGAACCGGCGGCCCAAGCCGTCGCGTCACGCCGCGTCCACGTTGAGATCTTTCGCGACGCGGGCCACCCGTCGACCGTCCACCTTCCCGTCTGGGACGCCTAGGACGTGTCTCAAAGTGGGCCTCAGCTCACGCGCGGGCGTCCGGCTCGCCCCCCGACTGCGGCGACGCCGAAGCGGGCCCGAGCGGCCATTTCATGCGGCGACGCCGCGCTCGTGCACGGCCCGCCTCGGTCGCGAGCCGCCAGGCAAGCGCCATGACGGGACTTTGAGTGACCGCCTAGCCGGGGAGCGTGCCGGGTTCGGTCCCGGCTTCGGTCTCGGCTTCGGCTTCGGCTCGAAGGGACTCGTATTCCTTGAGGACCTTCTTGCGTGCGCGTGCCGAGAGGCGGTCGATGTAGAGGCGGCCTTCGAGATGGTCGGTTTCGTGCTGGAGGCAGCGGGCGAGCAGGCCCGACCCTTCGACCGTGATGGGTGCGCCTGTGATGTCGTAGCCGTGGACGGTCGCGTGGTCAGGACGGGCTAGGCGCGCATGTGGGCCCGGTACAGAAAGGCAGCCCTCGTCGCCATCGTCCAGACGCCGGTTCTCCAGCGTTGGCAGTTCCAGGACGGGATTCACGACCGCTCCCCTATGCCGCCCGCCGTCCTCGTCTGGGCAGTCGTAGACGAAGACGCGCAGGTCCACGCCGATCTGGTTCGCGGCCAGGCCGACGCCGTCCGCCTCGTACATGCTGGCCAACATGTCGTCCACCAGGTCCTTCAGCGCCGTGTCGAAGTCGTCGACGGTCCTGCACGGCTGGTGCAGGACCGGCGTCCCCACCAGCGTGATCGGTCGCACCTGTCCCGCCATCGCCTGAGCTCCTCACGTCCGGGCGTTCTTCGCACGCCGCGCGAAACAGGCTACCCAGGGTGACCGCCGCATGCCGGATATCGTCCGTCGCGCTACGCCACCGGGTGGACGCGGAGCGTGTTCCGTTCGTCGCACGCAGCCGCCCGCTCATCGATGGGAGGGGTTGAAGCGTCCATGGCGCCGCCTCCGGCTCGCTACGTTCGACGCATCCGCTGAACGGCCGCCGGTGCGAGCCGCTTCGGGGGGAGCGGCGGGTCCTGTGTGCGCGCCCCGGCCGGCTCAGCGGAACGGGGGGAGAGGGGTCACTTCGGGGGAGTGGCCCCTCCGTCCGTATGCCCGATCGGGCGTCCCGCAGTTCTTTCATCCGCTTGTCGCGGTTCGGATAGTGAAGGGTACGCCCCGATGATCCAGCCTCTGGCGAAGCTTTCCGCAGCCGTCGTTCTGACCGCAGGCGCCGCCCTGACGCCCACCGCGATGCCGGCCGCGTACGCCGCCGTTCCTGAACGTCCCGCCACCGTTCCCGGACGTTCTGCTGCCGCGGTTCGGGTGGCGGCCAATCCGTATGAGCGCGGGCCCGCGCCGACCGAGAAGAGCGTCACGGCGGGACGAGGCCCGTTCGCCATCGAGAAGATGGAGGTTCCGGCGGGCAGCGGCGAAGGCTTCAACAAGGGCACGATCTACGCGCCAACCGACCTCGGCCAGGGGACTTTCGGCGCCATCGCCGTCGCGCCCGGCTTCGTCGCCTCCCGCGCGACGGTCGGCTGGTACGGCCCGCGCCTCGCGTCCCAGGGGTTCGTGGTCATGACCCTGGACACCAACAGCCCATTCGACATGCCCGCCGCCCGCGGCGCGCAACTTCTCGCGGCGCTCGAATACATGGCCCGCAAAAGCAAGGTGAAGGACCGCATAGACGCGTCCCGGCTCGCCGCCATGGGGCACTCCATGGGCGGCGGCGGGTCGCTGGAGGCCGCGAAGGACCGGCCGTCGCTGCAGGCCGCGGTCCCGCTCGCGCCGTGGAGCACCGCCCACGACTGGAAGGACGTCAAGGTCCCGACCATGATCATGGCCGCGGACGGGGACCTCATCGCCCCGGCGGGCACGATGGCCGAGACGTTCTACGCCAGCCTCACGGCAGCTCCAGAAAAGGCGTACCTGGAACTCCAGAACGCCCTGCACATCACGTTCATCTCCCCGAACGCGACCATCGCGAAGTACGCCATAGCGTGGATGAAGCGGTTCGTCGACAATGACGTCCGGTACGAGCGCTTCCTCTGCCCGGAGCCGAAGGCGGGCGGCGCCATCGCCGAATACCGGGGCACCTGCCCCACCGCCTGACATTCACCGAGCGTCTCCTCAAGGCGGCAGATCCGGGACCCGACCGTCCGCCCGTGCACCACGCGCCGCCAAGGGCCCGGACGGGGTCTCCTGGGCCTGGACGGTCTCCGGGACGTTCAGCGGCGCGTGGACGGTGATCTTCGCCGCCCGGCGGAACCGGAATTCTTCGTCAAGGAATTCCCGCGTCCGCTAAAACGGCATTGGCCGAACGGAAATGGAGCGAAGATCAACCCAAGCCGCCGGACGTTTCCGGCGCAAGGGCGGCAGGCCGTCAGAAATGGACGCGGCGAACGGGTCAGGTCGCGAAAATTTGACCCGGCGGACGTCGACTTCCCGACCCGGCTACGGAATGGTCTCCCCCATGCATTCACGAATTCGAGCCGCCAGGATGTCAGGCCCCACCCGATGGCTGCTGGCATTTCTCGGCGCACGCGAGCAGGCGCTGCGCACCCACAACGGACTGGCGGCGGGCCCCGCGGAATGGCTGCTGGTCTTCCTGGAGGTCACCCGCACCGAGCTCGCGGCGCGGCAGCGTCCCGCGGCGCTGCCGGCGCGGCGCGGCAGGTCCGAGGAGTCCCCGTTCGGCCGGCTGGCCGCCCGCAGCGCGTAGAGGAAGGTCATGACCGTCGAGATGTTCCTCGCCGCCCTGATCGGCGGCGCGATCGGCCTCGCCGAACTGGTCGCGCGGTACCGCGACAAGCCGATCACCGCGGCCCTGTCCCCGGGCGGGCTGCTGTTCGTCTTCGTCAACGCGAGCGCGTCGATCGTCGCGCTGATCGCGGTGACCGCGTCCGGCTGGACGTTCGGACTCCCCGAGACGACGCCGGAGGCGAGCCTGGTGATCGTCCGGGTGATCGCCGCCGGGTTCGGCTCCGCGGCCGTGCTGCGCATGTCGTTCGCCCCGGCCCAGAGCGGAGCCGTCGGCACCGGTCCCGTCGCGCTGCTCAACGGCGTCCTCCGGATCACGGACGGCGAGCTGGAACGCAAGCGGGCGCTCAGCAGGCTGTCGCACAACGACCTGGCGGGACTGTCGTTCGCACGCGACCACGCGGCCCTCGCCGAGCTGTGCTGCCACCTCATGCGCGAGTTCGACCTGTCCGAGGCGCAGCGGCTCGGCGGGCTCGCCGCCGAGCTGAGCAGCCGCGACGACCTCACCGACGCCGACAAGCTCGACTGCTGGGGCCTGGAGCTGACCCGCCTGGTCGGCGAGCGTGCCATCCGGCAGGCGGCGCGGCGGCTGCGGGACCGTCCGCGCGAAGAGCCGCATCCGGCCGTCCCCGAGGAGCGGCCGGCCGCCCCGGCGCCCGAACCCGAATACGCGGCGGGGACCGTCCCGGCCGCCCGGCCGCCCATCGCGAAGACCTCCCGCCTCGCCGCGAGCTCGAACGGCAGGTCGGAACGCAAGTCCTTCAGCGATGTCTGAGACGCGATGAAATACCGGTGCGCCCCCCGCGGGTGCGCCGGTATTTCACTGTTCCGGCCGGACGGGCACCGATCCCTTTTTCGCCTGCCGGTCACGGGCCGTGGGGGCGGTGGCCGATTGGGCGGCGGCCGATCGGGTGGCGGCCGATTGAGCGGCGGCCGATCGGGTGGCGGCTGCACGGGAATGCGCCGATCGGGAATGCGAAGTGCTCGGCGGCTGGACGTTCTCGGGGCCGTCCCGTTCCTCCAGAACGGACGCGATGCGGTGCAATGCCTCCGCCAGCGAGACCAGCGCCTGCACCTGGGCGGCCGCCATCAGATTCCCCGCCGAGGGATCGGCGGCCTGCGCCTCCGCGGCGGCGTCAAAGGCCTGCTGGCTCCACCAATGCACGCGGCGATCCTATTCGAGGCGGTTGATGCGCCACCTGCCGCCGCGCCGCTGGTCACCGGGACCGAAAAGGAAGGGTGTGACTCGTGAACACCGAACCGCGCGCGGCGCCGCCGTCCGGACGTCCGGATCCCGCGCTGCCGCGCTGGGGCGCGAAACCGGTGCGCCGCCTGACCGCCGGGGAACTCGCCGAGGCGCTCGCCTATCTGGAAAGGCACCGTCCGGACGACGACGTCCTCGGCCGCGCGCTCGCCGGCGAGTTCGCCCGCCGCACCGCCGCCGCCGAGTTCGCCCACCGGACCGCCACCGACCGCCCCGCCC
>NZ_VCKW01000271.1 GCF_005889715.1 Actinomadura soli | reverse complement strand
GGGCTGGAGGACGAGGGTGTGCGCCGACCTCGTCGGGCCCCTCAAGGGTAGGAGTCCGCACGGCGTGATCTGTAGGACGAACATGCCGTGTGCTGGAGGAACGCCTGCCAAGCGGCGAAACGCGTGCCGGGCGGCTGCCGGGCGGCGAGGGCCGCGGGTGGTCTGAGTGCGGGGCGCGTTGGGTCAGGGGGACGTCGTGGGTGCGGGGGCCGGGATGCGCTCTAGGCGGAGGAGCCCGAGGCCGAGCCGCGCCCAGCTCTCCACGAACCGGTTCTCGTCGATGCGGGTCGGCGGCTCGTACATCGACTCGTTCGCCAGCCAGTAGTTCACCACCGCGCCGCCGAGGATCGCCGCGATGGCCGGCCAGTCCTCGTCGGCGTCCGCGAACTCGGGCTGCGACGCCAGCCAGGTGGCGATCCCGTCGTACAGGGGGTTGACGATGCCCTCGCGCATCTCCGCGACCAGGTTCGGGAACTGGTCGAGGTCGCGGAACAGCACCCGGATGAGGTCCTGCTCCTCGCGCATCTTCGCCAGACCGGCCTGGCAGGTCATCCGCAGCCGCGTCTCCAGCGGACGCTCCTCGTAGACGGTCGCCTGGTCCAGGCCGTCGTCGATCTGCCGGCGGGTCCGCTCGATGTGCTCGCGGATGGCGGAGGCGAGGACCTCCTCCTTGGACCGGAAGTGCCGGTACAGGCCGCCCGCGCCGGGCGAGAGACCAGCGGCCGCCTCGATCTCCGCCACCGACGTCGCCGTGTAACCCCGGTCGGCGAACAGCCGGAGCGACTCGGCCACGATCCGCTCGCGCGTGGACATCGGCATCTGATCTACCTCCATGGACCCGCCGCACGATTCGAACGTACGTGCTCAGACACGGGTGCCCGATCCGCGGGAACCGCGCTGATCGAGCCTACCGCCGGGCAGGCGGGAAGTGAGTTCTGTGGAGCGCGGGGCGAATCCGCTGCATCGGTGTTGCAGAGGTTCAAGGTGATGAATTCCTCCGCAAGATGACATTCGTCATCGTTACCGGCTGGCCTAGAGGCAGCGTGGCGTGTACACAGTGTGTTACGCCTCGCTGCGGCTCCCGGGGCCGCTAGAGTTTCGATGCCCGCGCCCCGTCGCCGAAAGGGGCGTCGTCGGAAAGGTCGGCGATGTTCAAGTCTCCGCGGAAGGCGGCCGACGGGGCCTTCCTGCCCGAGGACTTCGTGGTACCCACGCTGGTGGCCGGTTCCCGTTACCAGATCCGTCCGATCACCGTGCACGACGTGGTCAAGGACTACGGCGCCGTGATCGGCAGCCTGGACCGGCTCGCCGGCCGGTTCGGGCCCGAGTGGGGCTGGCCGGACAGCGAGTTCACCTTCGAGCAGGCCCTGATCGACGTCGCCTGGCTGCAGAAGCAGGGCCAGCTGCGGCGCTCGTTCAGCTACGTCGTGATCACGCCGGACGGGGACCGCCAGCTCGGCCGCATCCATGTGGCCCCGTCCGACGACCCCGGCGCGGACGCCGTCGTGGTGTTCTGGGTCCGCGCCGACGAGGAGAACTCCGCCCTGGAGAAGGAGCTGGAGGAGTTCGTCCGCGAGTGGGTCACGACCGCCTGGCCCTTCGACGCGGTCCGCTTCCCGGGACGGGAATAGCTCGCTCGGGGGTCAGGCTCCGCGGCGGATCAGGCTGGTGAGGAGTCTGCCCGCCACCAGGTAGACGACGGCGGCCAGGCCGTAGTTGACGGCCACCTCCGCCTTGGGGTTCTCGGGCTGGAAGACGTCCTTGAACTGCCAGCACAGCTCGGTGGCCCGGTCGCCGAACCAGCGGACCAGGTCGTTCGCCGTGTTCGCCTCGAACGCGACGAACAGGATGTGCACGGCCATGATCAGCACGACGACCGTGGTGACGGCGGACACCGCGGTGGCGGCGATGCCTGCGGCGCGGCGGCGGGCGGCGGTGGCGCCGGCCGAGAACGAGCGCCGTTCCCGCTGGTCGTCCCCGGGCTCGACGCGGGTCGCCGGGTGCTCCCGCGGGGGCATGGGCTCGGCCGTCCAGCCCGGGTCGGGGTTGTCTGCCATTGCGGCCTCCTTCAGCGGCCCACTCACCGAGGAACCTCTCCGGGCGGACGTCGGGGCCGATCGTCCTTTTGCTCGGGGTGGCTTGTTCGATTCCTGCGTTTTCCCTGGTCAGATGGTTTGTGCCCGGGTCCCCGGGTATATCGGCAGCACGGGCGGCCGTTCCCGGTGGACCGGGGCGCCGGTTCCGGTCACAACTGAACGGTCTCCTGCGCGAAGTTCCCGCGCTCTCCTACTCGGATCCCGTCGCATCGCCACTACCAGGAGAGCGCGGGTACTCGCATGTGTCCAGCCCCCTTAACCTGTGGACGTGCCCGATCACGCTTCCCCCGGTCCCGGACTCGCCGTCGGCTTCGACCTCGACCTGACCCTGGCCGACACGCGGGCCGGCATCAGCGCCGTGTACGCGGCCCTCGCGGCGGAGAGCGGCGTCGCCATCGACACCGACCTCGTCGTCCGGCGCATCGGCCCTCCGCTGGAGGAGGAGCTCGGCTACTGGTTCCCGCCCGGCGAGGTGCCCTCGATGGCGGCGCGCTACCGGGCGATCTACGCAGATATCGCGGTCCCGGCGACCGTCCTCATGCCCGGCGCCAAGGCGGCGCTGGACGCCGTGCGGAGCCGCGGCGGGCGGGTGATCGTCGTCTCGGGCAAGAACCAGGCCGACACCGAACGGACCGTCCGCTTCCTCGGCCTTGAGGTGGACGTCGTGGCAGGCGGCCTGTTCGGCGCGGACAAGGGGACCGTGCTGCGCGAGCAGGCCGCGGGCGCCTATATCGGTGACCACACCGGCGACGTGGACGCGGCGCGGGCGGCGTCGGCGGTCGCGGTGGCGGTCGCGACGGGCTCGTACGATTCGGCGGCCCTCGCGGCGTACGGCGCGGACGTCGTCCTGCCCGATCTGCTCGCCTTCCCGGAATGGCTCGGCGGGTTCCGGGTGTCCTGAGCCATGGGTACGCATCCTGAGCTGTGCCGCGATATTCGGATGCCGTTGTCGGAAGGGCGGGATAGCTTCTGATCGTCGGCCCGCGTGGGCGTCGCGGGGGGTACCGGTGTGTACACCGCCCCTTGGCGAGGCACTAATCTTGGGGTCGATTCAGGACGATTACCGAACGAGGTCTCCGGTGCCGACTGGCAAGGTCAAGTGGTACGACTCCGACAAGGGGTTCGGCTTCCTCACGCGCGACGACGGTGGTGAGGTCTTCGTGCACTCATCGGCGTTGCCGGGCGGGGTCACGACGCTCAGACCGGGCCAGCGCATCGAGTTCGGCGTGGTCGAAGGGCGGCGCGGTCAGCAGGCACTCCAGGTGAAGGTGCTGGACACGCTGCCGTCGGTCGAGAAGACGATCGCCAAGCAGCGGCGCAAGAAGCCGGACGAGATGGTCGTCATCACCGAAGACCTGATCAAGCTGCTGGACGGGATCTCCAACACCTACCGGCGCGGCAAGCATCCGGCGCCGGCGGAGGCCAGGAAGATCGCGACCGTGCTGCGGGCGGTCGCCGACGATCTGGCCGCGTCCTAGCCCGGTCGTCTGCTGGCGGGCGGCCGCGTTCAGGTGTGCATTTCCGGGTGCGCGTCCTTGATCGTTGACGACCGCTGCGGGGGACGGCGGCGGCGTCGTGCCCGGCGGCGGGTCCCCGCGCGGCGGGACAGCAGCAGGCCCAGGGACACCGCGAGCGCGGCGGACACGATCGCGAGGGCGACGCGTCCGTCCGCGACGATCGACATGCCGAGGCCGAGCAGCCCGCCGATGACCCACACGAGCTGGTGCAGCGTCTCCGACACGGCGAAGGTGGACGAGCGCATCTCCTCGCCGATCTCCTGCTGCACCACCGCGTCCATCGACAGCTTGCCGAGCACCTGCCCGAGGCCCGCCGCGGTCGCCACCGCCAGCGCCGCCCACAGGCCGAAGAACGCGGCGCTCACGGCGGCGACGGCGGTCACGGACGCCAGCGTCGCCGAAACGATCAGCCGGGGCGCCCGCGCCTTCATCCACACGCCGAGCGCCGTGCCGATCAGGCCGCCGGCCCCGGCGGACGCCGCCAGCAGCCCGAGCGCGACGTTGTTGGACACGGGGTCGAACCGCTCCTGGCGCAGCAGGAACGCCAGATAGAGGATCAGGAAGCCGGAGAACGCGCGCAGCACCGCGTTGGCCTGCATCGCCTCCGTGACGACCGGGCCGACGCGCGGCAGTGTCCGCCAGTGCCTGGCCTTCGGCCGCTCGGCGTCTCCGCCCTCCGGGTCGCCGGTCCGCCGGTCGCCGGTCTCGGGTGAGGGCTCCGCGTCCGGGACGTCCACGCTCTGCGGCAGCCGCATGGTGAACACGACGCCCAGCAGGAACACGACCGTGCCGATGCGGAGGACCCAGTCGGCGCCGATGAGCCACACGAGGCCCGCGGCGGCCGGCGCGGTGATCGAGGCGGCGATCAGGCCCGCGAAGGCGGAGCGCGCGTTGGCGGTCACGAGGGTGATCTCGTCCGGCAGGACGCGGGGCGTCACCGCGGCGCGCAGCACCCCGAACGCCTTGGACAGCACGAGCACCCCGAACGCGGCGGGCAGGAACGTGACCTGGTCGCCGTGCGGCAGCGCGCTCGCCATCGCCCAGCACAGCAGCGCGCGCATCACGAACGTGCTGGAGATCGCGTACCGGCGGACGTGCCGCGCCCGGTCCAGGGCCGGGCCGATCAGCGGCGCGACGAGCGCGAACGGCGCCATCGTGACGACGAGGTAGAGGGCGACCTGGCCGCGCGCCTGGTTGACGTCCAGGCCGAAGAACAGCGTCCCGGCGAGGGCGACGGTCACCAGGGCGTCGCCGGCGGAGTTGATCGCGGACGCCTCGATCAGGCTGCCGAGGCCGCTGCGTCCGGCGCCTTGGGCGTGCGTGGCGCGGCGGGTCAGCCGTCCGGTGCGCGTCATCGCGGAACGCGTGCCGCGCAGCGCCCGCGCCGCCCCTCCTGCAGCGGCGCGTACGGATCGCCCGAACCATGTCCGGTCACCCATGCGCCCTGATCTCTCCCCTGCGTCGTCCGGGTTCTCCGCCGAGGCACGACCCCTTGATTGAGGGTACGTTCCCCGCTGGGGAACCTGCTCACCAACGGGGCGCCGGTGGTTGTTTTCCATGGGGAGGCCGGTGAGGTGCCCGGCCACGTCGTTCTATGGGCGAGAATTGGCATGTGAGCTCACTGCCTCAGTCCAGCCCCGCTCGTTCAGCGGCCGCGCACGACGCGTCCGCGCACAGCGCCTCCGGGCCCGCCCGGAGGACCCGCACCCCCGCCGTCGACACCGCTTGCGCCGAGGCCGTGGGCCTCGCGCGCGAGGCCGCGGAGGACACGGCAAGGCCCGGCCAGGCGGGGGAGCATCTCGGCCTGCGCGCCGAGGGCGACCGCGTGGTCACGCACTATTTCGAGTGTCTCGACCCCGCCTACGTGGGCTGGCGGTGGGCCGTGACCGTGACGCGGGCGTCCCGCGCCAAGGTCGTCACGGTCAGCGAGTGCGTGCTGCTGCCGGGCGACGACGCGCTGCTCGCGCCGCCGTGGGTGCCGTGGCTGGAGCGGCTGCGTCCGGGCGACCTCGGTCCGGGCGACCTGCTGCCGACCGCGCCCGACGACGCCCGGCTCGCGCCCGGCTACACGCAGGTGGACGACGACTCCGCCGATCGCGAGGCGCAGTGGGAGCCGGGGCTCGGCCGCGTCCGGGTCCTGTCCCAGGAGGGGCGGGACGAGGCCGCCGCGCGCTGGTACGAGGGCGTCGGCGGCCCCCGCGCGCCGATCGCCGCGTCCGCGCCCGCGCAGTGCTCCACCTGCGGGTTCTACGTGGCGCTGGCGGGTGAGCTGCGGACGATGTTCGGGGTGTGCGCGAACGAGTACGCGCCCGATGACGGACGTGTCGTCTCCGCCGACCACGGCTGCGGCGCGCACTCGGAGGCCGTCTCCCTGCCCGCCGTGTCCGAGCACAACCCGCCGGTCATCGACGAACTGGGCTACGAGGTCCTGCCGTCGCCGAGCAGGGTGGAGGACGCGGCACCGGTGATCGAGGACGATACGTCCGAGGTCGACGACGCGGCGTCCCTGGACGAAGAGGCCCTAGGCCACAGCTGACGATGCCGGATTTCGGGACGCGAGCCCTGCGGGAGCGGGTGCTGCGCGCCTGGCGCGAGTCGCCCGCCCGGTTCCGCGAGGACGCCAACACCGAGGAGGACTTCGCTCTCGGCGGCTACCGCGACCGTGTCGTGACGGAGCTGGCGCAGAACGCCGCCGACGCCGCGCTGCGCGCCGCCGTCCCCGGACGTCTCCGGCTGGCTCTCCGGACGTCGTCGTCCGGAACGGTGCTGAGCGCGGCCAACACCGGGGCGCCGTTGGACGCCGCGGGCGTGGAGGCGCTGTCGACGCTGAGGGCGTCGTCCAAGCGGGACGACGCGGGTACGGCGGGACGGTTCGGTGTCGGGTTCGCCGCTGTCGTGGCCGTCACGGATCAGCCCGCCATCGCGTCCGGCGGGGCGGGCGTGGTGTGGTCGCGGGCGCGTTCTCAGGAACTGGTGGAGGGAGTGCCTGCCCTCGCAGGGGAGCTGGAGCGGCGTGGCGGGCATGTTCCGCTGCTCCGGTTGCCATTCGCCATGGACGACCCGCCTGAGATTCCTGCGGGATTCGACACGGTCGTGCGGCTGCCGTTGCGCGAGGATGCGGTCGAGACCGTCCGGCGGCAGCTTGAACGTGCCGGAGCCGCTTTGATGCTGGCCCTGCCCGCGCTCGACGGCGTTGAGATCGATGTGGACGGGGACGTCCGTGAACTGACCGCTGAGCATCGTCCGCCGGGCGAGGTGGTCATAAATGGGGCGGTGTGGCGGACGGCCGAGGCGCATGGGGAAATTCCGATGCCGCTTCTGGAAGACCGTCCGGTGGAGGAACGGGGACGGCCGTTCTGGCACGTGCGGTGGGCTCTGCCAGAGGACGGCCTCCCGGAAGACACCCCCGCAGTCGTGCACGCGCCCACGCCCAGTGACGAACCGCTGGATCTGCCCGCGTTGCTCATCGCGTCGTTCCCGCTCGCACCTGACCGGCGGCATGTCGCGCCAGGCCCGCTGACCGACTTCCTCGTGGACCGGGCCGCCGAGACCTATGTGCGGTTGCTGGGCGACCTCGCCGTTTCGCCACGCGTGCTCGGCCTCGTGCCGGGGCCGGTCGGGGCCGGTGAACTGGACGCCCGGATGCGGCGCGGCATCCGCGAGCGCCTTCCCGACGCGCCGCTGCTGCCCCACCGGACGCGCGGCCGGGACGCGGTCGCCGTCGACGCCCCCGCGGAGTTCGTCCGCCTCCTCGGCGGCGAGGACGGCGTCGCGGCCGGGCTGCTCCCGCCGGAGTGGCCCGCGCGGAGCCCGGCGCTCGCCGCGCTCGGGGTGCGGCGCGTCGAGCTGGCGGACGTCATCGACGAGCTGGCCGCTGTGGACCGCGAACCGGCGTGGTGGCATCGGATGTACGGGACGCTCGCCGGAGCCGCCACAGACGCTCTGGGAGCCGTCCCGGTGCCGCTGGCCGGTGCGGCGGCGGGCGGGGCCGGACGGATCATGCGCGGCCCGCGGGGTCTGCTGATCGCGGACGGCGTCGACCCCGGCGGCCTGGACGCGCTGGGCCTGCGGTTCGTCCACCCGGAGGCGGTGCACCCGCTGCTGACCCGGCTGGGGGCCGTCGAGGCGGGCCCGCGGGCCGTTCTCGCCGATGGCGCCGTGCGTGCGGCCGTCGAGGAGTCGTTCGAGGCAGAAGATCCCGATGCGGTCGCTGAAGCCGTCCTGGGCCTGGTCGCCGCCGCGAGGCTCGACCCTGGTGAGGAGCCCTGGCTGGCCGAGCTGGCCCTGCCCGGCGACGACGGGGAGCTGTATCCGGCGGGTGAGCTGCTACTGCCGGAGAGCCCACTGCGCGCTCTCATGGCCGATGACGCGCCGTTCGGGGTGGTCGACGGCGAGCTGCTGGAACGGTGGGGTCCGGAGCCGCTCACGGCCGTCGGCGTCCTGGACGGGTTCGCCCTGGCGAAGGGCGAGGACGTGAACCTCACAGGGCTCGCCGACGAAGCGGAGACCTTGGACCTCGATGACGAGGACCTGTGGGCGGAAGACGTGCTGCGGCGCATCGGCCCGCAGGACCTTCCACCGCTCGTGCCGGAGTTCCTGGCCGTCCGAGACCTCGAACTGGTGGATGACTGGTCCACGGCGCTGCGCGTCCTTGCGGAGCCGCCCTGGCGGGCCGCGATCGTCGATCCCGTCCATGTGGCCTTGCACAGCGGTCGGCGGGTTGCCGTCCCGTCCTACACGGCGTGGTGGCTGAGCCGTCATCGCGTCCTGGGCGGCCGCAGGCCAGGCGAGTTCAGGCTGGGCGGCGACGAGGCCCTGGCAGGGCTCTATGACCTCGCGCCGGCGGGCCTTGACGAGCGGCTCCTGCTGGCCCTGGGCGTCCGTACGTCGCTGGCCGACTTGCTGGACGAACCCGGAGGCGCCCAAGAGCTCCTCGACCGGCTCGGTGACCCGGGACGGTCCGTCAGCCGAGCACAGCTGGGCAGCCTGTGGACGGCCTTGGCCGACACCCCGGACGCAGCCGTCGAAACACCCGACCATGTCCGGACGGTCGTGGACGGCGACGTCGAGGTCGTGGACGCCGCCGACGCCCTCGTCCTGGACGCCCCGGACGTCCTCCCGCTCCTCCAAGGCCAGCCGCTCGTCATCGCCGCACAAGGACGGGACGAACGCCTGGCCGAACTCCTCGATCTGCCTCTGGCCGGAGACGAGGTTCCGGGGGTCGTCCAATCGGAGGGCGAGAAACGTCCTGTACCGGACGCCGTCAGGGCCGTCCTGCCGGACGCCCCCGCCGACTACCTCGCGCATGAACGCCTCGTCGTGGACGGCCAGGACGTGCCGTGGTGGACAAGAGACGGCGAAGTACGCGCAAGCGGAGTGCACGGCCTCGCCCGCGCACTCGCATGGTCGACGGGGCATTGGGCCGACCGGCTCATGGTCGAAGCGGTGCTGCGCGCCCCTGATGCACTGCCAGACCTCCTGGCCGAGGCAGACCTGGAGCCCTAGCCCTACCCAGGGCTATTCGGCTCGCCCGTGCTCCGCGGTCTCGGCGGGCTTGTCGCCTTCGGTGTCCGCTTTGGCGTCGGCCTCGCGTTGGGCGGCGCGGGCGGCCTCCTGCGCGGCGCGGCGGGCCTGCAGCCTCGGGACGTACCAGACGCCGAACACGCCACTGGCGAAGCCCGTGACGCACACCCACAGCCACCACCGGTCCTCGGACGGCAGCCCGACGATGAGCAGCACGACGAAGGCCACGGCCCAGGCGGCGGCGCCCGCGGCCGCGATGCGGACGTCGTTGGTCTGCATGGGCGGCGGGTCCGGGCGGCGCGGTCGGGTCATGCGATCAGGTTACGCCGCGGGCGCCGGGCAATCCTCCGACGACCATGGCTATGAGCAGCTCATAGCTGGCCTCCAGATCCTCGGGCAGGCCGAAACCGCCCGCGGCCTCCAGGACGGCGAACCCGTGCACGGCCGAACGCAGGCAGCGGGCAGCGTGGACCAGCTCCGAACCCTCCAGGGCGTAGCCGCGCAGCGCCGCGTAGATGATGGCCAGGAGACGTTCGCCCGCGGCGTTGTCCTCCGGCTGGGCGTCCGCCGACTGGTCCATGGCCGCGTACCGGCCGGGATGCTCCACCACGTACGACCGGTAGGCGCGCATCAGGGCGCGGACGGCGTCGTCTCCGGAGCGTCCCAGCGCGGCCTCTCCGAGCCGTTCTGTAAGTTCTTCGAGCACGCGTACGGTGACCAGTTGTCGCAACTCGGCCAGGTTGCGGACATGCTTGTACAGGGAGGGCGTCGCGACCCCGGCCCTTCCCGCCACCGCGGCCAGCGTCAGGGCGCCGGGGCCTCCGGCGTCCACGAGGGCGACGGCGGCGTCGACGACGGCGGCCGGTGACAGTCCGGCACGGGGCATTCCACTCTCCTCATTCGGATAGCTTGATGGCTAATAAGCCTAGCCGCAATGTCAAGGTACGGCGTGGCAGCATGGGAGACCGATGACGATGACAACGCCACCCACCCCAAGCCGTGCCGTGTCCGTCCCGGGACTGGCCGAGGAGCTGCGCATCTCGATCGCCCGGTTGTCGCGGCGGCTGCGCACGCTGCGTCCCGCCACCGAGGGCGACCGGGGCGGCCGGGGCCCGCTGACGCTCACCCAGTTCGCCGCGCTCGCCGCGATCGAGCGGCACGGGTCGATGACGCCCCGCGAGCTGGCCGACCACGAGAAGGTGCAGCCGCCGTCGATGACGCGCGTGATCGCGTACCTGGAGGAGGAGGGCCTCGTCGCGCGCAGCCCGCACCCGACCGACGGGCGCCAGGTCGTGCTGAACGCGACCGAGGCGGGCACCGCGCTGCTGGCGGACGAGCGGCGCCGCAAGGAGGCGTGGCTCGCCAGGAGGCTCGGCGAGCTGACCGACGACGAACGGGAGATCCTCCGCCGGGCGGCGCCGATCATCGACAGGCTCAGCCGGTCCTGACCCGGCGGCGCCGGATTTGCCGGAATGCCGGGGTCCCGATTATCGTTAGCTCTGTTAATGACTTCTGCTAATGAGAAACCCCGTGAGCCCGAGGGGACCGCGACGCGCGGACCCCACGGCCGCCGGCCCGCGCGCGTAACGCGGGCCGCCCGGGCCGCCGTTCTCCCCCTCACCC
>NZ_VCKW01000270.1 GCF_005889715.1 Actinomadura soli | reverse complement strand
ATAAGAGACAGCCCCCTCGGCACCACCGCGCGACCGGCGGCAAATGAGGGCGTTGCGGCGGAGGGTGGCAAGGGCTGCGACTTCTGGGTGCCGGTTTGTTGTGTCAGGCGTTTGCTCATCAGGCGGTTCTCAGGATGGAACATGGCCTCGGTCTGGCGCCGTGCAGCAGGGACCGGCAACCTTTCACCACTCCTATGATCTTGCAGCTTTACGGGCAGGACGACGGATTTCAATCTGGGCCGGGTTGAACTCTTGGGCTTTGTCTGGCGAACGGTCAGGACCGAGGCCTATTGCAGATCACGGGGTTGGAGGGATAGCGCGTCTACGTTCGCTATCGGCGAGAACTCACCGTTCTGCCGAACGACGCCACCAATCGTCAGGACGGCTCCATTGGCCTCAGTGGCACAGTCATGTGATGCTCGGGCGATGGGAAGCAGGATCTTCAGCAGTGTCCACCGGCCCGTGCCGAGGTCAAGGACCTCGGTGGTACGCCTGGGGCCGACAAGTTCGCCGGCGGGGGTGAACTCGGCTCCGCCGACGACGGTGAGGATCCGTCGTTTCCCGACCGTCGTCTCGACCGCGCAGGTCAGGGAACGAGCCTCGATCATCGGGTTCATGGTGCGCCATCTGTTGGTCCTGGGGTCGTAGCGCTCCACCGTGGTCAGCGACTTGACCTGTTCTGCTGACCCGCTCACCCGATTGTCGCCTCCGATCGCATACAGGTAGCCTCGCGCAGCCACCAGCTTGAATCTTTCCCGGGCCGTGGGCATAGGGGCGACGGAACTCCAGGTACGCTTCCCAGGGTCGTAGACGATCACCGAGTTCGTGAACTGGGATCCGGGGATTTCCCCGCCGGCCACGTAAAGCAGGCCACCAAGGGCTGCTGCTGCGGGGCCACCGCGTGGCTGGGGAAGGCGAAGACTCCTGGCCCAGCGGCCCGACTGCGGGTCGTAGGTCTCCACGGCGTCCGATGGACCAGATTTAGTGAAGCCACCGACCGCGTACACCAGCCCACCTACCTCGGCGGTAGCCAGGTTGCCGCGCGCAGTGGGCAGGCGCTTCAGGTAACGCCAGGTCCCAGTGCCCTGTGTACGGCGGGCTTCGACGACATCCAGATCCTTGTCCCTGAGCGGGTCAGTCCCGCCTATGGCCAGAATGTGCCTGCCCACCTTCGTCACGCTCAGCGCGTCGCGCGCCTGCTGGAGTGCGGGTCTGGCAGTCCATTGACTCCGATGGCCCGCCTCGCCTGGGGCCGGCTCAGGTCCAGGGCCGGATCTGGCTGGTGCGGCGAGGACACCGACAAGCATCGCAGGAATCAATCCCAGCCCCAGGAATCGACCAATTCGCCGCACGCCGGCAAGGGTCGCCATCCAGCCCAGCATGTCGCCGCCCTCTCAGGTCACATCCAGCCCACAGGCCTCGGCAGAACTCATTCGCGACGCCGTACTCACACTCGACCGCGCGCTTGTCGGACGTCTTGTTGCGTCCCAGGCGGCCTTCGCGAACAGGAAATTCAGTATGCGCTTCCGTTGCTTCGGAAAACAAGAATTGATCGCGACAAGTACTATCAAGCGACCTGCGCTCACAGGCGCCGTATCCCAGAGATCAGACGCAGCAGAACATCCTTTCTCGGCAGACCTGCGCGTACCGATTCGCGGTCTTTGGTTCAGGTGCCGGAGGCCGTGTGGGCGGCGAGGAGGTGGTTGGTGGCGGTCGAGATTGTTGCGGGCTGGGTCGTAGCGCATGGTGCGCGGGCCTGCGTGGCGTGCGGCGATCTGCACGTCGCGCAGGTCGACGCCGGCGTCGAGCGTGGGGGTGACGAGGGTGTGGCGGAGCATGTGCGGGTGCATCCGCGGCAGCCGGACGACGGATTGGGCCGCGAGTCGGCGCGGGCGGCGGGTTGCGGCGTGCCGAACCATTCGGGTCCCGCGGGTGTTGAGCAGGATCGGCCCGCTGGTCCGGTCGCCGGTGGCGTGGTCGATGGCTCTGCCGACTGCCGGCGGGAGGGGTATCAGCACGATCCGGGTGCCCTTGCCGATCACGCGTAGGACTCGGTGGCCGTGTTCCTCGCCCAGGTCGTCGATGTCGGCGCCGGTGGCCTCGAAGATCCGTAACCCGAGGAGCCCGAGCATCGCGACCAGCGCGAAGTGGTTGTGGTTGGCCGAGGCGCATGCAGCTGACAGCAGAGCCTCGAACTGCAGATGGGACAATCCGAGCGTTGGCGATTCCGGCGCTACGTTCGGGCGACGGACATGGTCGGCGGGCGAGTGTTCCAGAACTCCGTCGATCACGCAGGTCCGGTAGAAGCCGACCACTACTGACAGCCGCCGGGACACGGTCGAGGGCCGGAACCGGCGGACCTCCTGTAGCCAGCGCACGTACATCTCCACATGCGCGCGCCGTACCGCTACGCGCGCCGTACCGCTAAGGGCTCCAGGTGCCGTTCGGCGCACAGGTCAGGTGGATCCGCAGGTCCGACTCGGTGTGCATGCGTGAGTCACCCTTGTATCGGGCCAAGTAGACCAGCGTCGCCACCCGCAGGATGTCCCCACCTGCGTTTCCAGCGCCAGGCGTCGCTCCCAGAAGCTCATCGAACGAAGTCATGCCTGCGACGTTGCGCCCGCACCGGGCGCAAGACCAGACCAGCCACACGCGGCATGAGCGGACAAGGTGCGCGGGTCATTCGGCGGCAACCTCTACGACTCAAGTGGTTCGAAGGGGCTACGGTCCTTTGATGACTTGGTTGACCGATACCCGAAACGTCTACGACGCCCTCGCTGTCGGCTACGCCGACGAGACCCGCGACCTGCTCGACAGGCTGCTGCACGTTCGCGCGGGGGTCGTGCTGTTCGCCGACCTGGTCCGCGCGATCGGCGGCGGGCCCGTCGCCGACGTGGGCTGCGGGCCGGGGCACACCACCGCCCTGCTGCGGGAGCTGGGCGCGGACGCGTTCGGCATCGACCTGTCACCCGCGATGATCGAGATCGCCCGCCGCGAGCACCCCGGCGCGCGGTTCGAGGTCGGTTCGATGACCGACCTGGAGCTCGCCGACGGCTCTCTGGCCGGTGTGCTCGCGTGGTGGTCGCTGATCTACATCCCCGACGAGGCGGTGCCGGGCGTGCTCGGACAGTTCCACCGGGTCCTGCGGCTGGGCGGGCTGCTGGCCGTGGGATTCCACGTCGGCGACGAGTCAAAGATCGAGACGAGCGGTGACGGCGACCAGCCCGTCCAGGCGTATGTGCACTACCGCCGACCGTCCCGCGTGGCCGACTGGCTCCGCCAGGCGGGCTTCACCATAGAGGCGCAGCACCTGCTGAACCCCGACGAGCCGAAGCCGGGCGCGATCCTGTTCGCCCGCCGCCCCGCGGCCCCCCGGTAACCTCCGCCATCGGGCTTGCCCGCCACTACCTGCCGGCCAGCGCGTCCGACCGGCGGCATGAGAGTGCGTGTCTTTGGGCGGTGTCTGGCGTTACCTGAGGTTCTGCGTCGCGCGGCGATAGATCAGGTGAGTCACGCCGATCCCCTTCGATGATCTCCGCCGGGTCGAAGCCGATCGGCGCTGTGTCGCCAAGCCCGGTCAGCATGGGTGTACCGGCACCGAGAACCACCGGCACGATGTCCATCCGCAGCTCGTCGAGCAGGCCGGCTCTCAGCGCGTCGGCCACGGTGCCGCCGGGGCCGACACCGACGTCGCGATGCCCTGCCACCTCACGGGCCCGCGCGATCGCGTTCTCCACGCCGTCACTGACGAACGTGAACGGCGTCGTAGTGGCCTCCCAGCCGGCCGGCGGTGGACGGTGGGTGACGACGAACACCGGCACGCCGCTCGGGTGCCGCCCATTCCAACCCGCGGTGAGGTCGAACAGGTTGCGGCCGACGACACAGGCCCCGATCCGCTTTTGGAGTTCACGCAGGTACCGGGCGGTCGCCTCGGAGGTGAGGTAGGTCAGCCGGTCCGGATCGGCCGTGGGGTAGCGACGGTACCGGCCGTGCACCATGCGAACAGCCGGTCGAACCCTGTCTGGCCAGGCCCGGAGATGTCCCCGTCCAGCGAGACCGACGCCTGTGTGAAGACCCTTCCCATGGTGCCCCCAGAGTGTTCGCGATCTTGACAAACCCGGACTCTGGCACATATAAAACCATCAGGTTATCGAACCGGAGGGTTATCGACATGGTTGCAAGCGACACGCTGGACGCGACGTTCGCGGCACTGGCCGACCCCACCCGGCGGGCCATCCTGGCCCGGCTCGCGACCGGTGATGCCACGGTCACCGAGCTGGCCGCGCCATTCGCGATGAGCCAGCCAGCCGTCTCCAAACACCTGCGGGTGCTTGAACGAGCCGGCCTGGTCAGTCGCGGCCGCGACGCGCAACGCCGGCCGTGCCGGCTGGTGGCCGAACCGCTCAGGACGGCCACGGACTGGCTGGCCGACTACCGCGACTACTGGGAAACGAGCTACCAGCGACTGGATGCCCTGCTGGGCGACCTGCAGGACGGCGAAACGTGACATCTCCACACCCCGGCCTCGGGCTGCGGGTCGTCGCGTCCGGGACCACCGACCTCGTCCTCACCCGCACATTCGCCGCTCCCGCGCCGCTGGTCTTCGCCGCGCTCACCCAACCGGAACTGCTCCGCCGCTGGCACGGTGCCCGCGGCTGGCGGCTCACCGTCTGTGAGGTCGACCCGCGCCCCGGCGGTGCCTGGCGGTTCGTCTCCACCGGCCCGGCCGGCGCCGAGATGGAACTCCATGGGCTGTTCCGCGAGGTCGTGCCACCGGTGCGCCTCGTACAGACCGAGATCCACCGTGACTGGGCCGACGGTGAGGCACTGGTCATCACCGTTCTGGACGAGACAGACGGACGCACCGCCATGACCGTCACCGCGCGATATTCCTCGTCCGAGATCCGCGACGCGGTCGTGCGCAGCCCGATGGAACTCGGCGCCGGCGAAGGATACGACTGTCTTGCCGCCCTACTCGCCACCCTCATCCACGAAAGGCGCCGTCCATGACCGACACGCCCACCCCCGCCAACGAGATCCCCAAGGATTCCGGCAACCCACCCGTGCCGCCCGGCAAGCTGTTGCTGGAGCTAGTGCCGGTGCCGGTCACCGATATCGAACGGGCCAAAGCCTTCTACCAGGACCAGCTCGGGTTCCGCCTCGACGTCGACGTCAACCCGAAGCCCGGTATCCGCATTGTCCAACTCACCCCACCCGGCTCGGCATGCTCGATCACCCTCGCTGAAGGTCTCCCCACCCTCGACATGCCTCCGGGAACACTGCGCGGTCTGCACCTGGTGGTCGCCGACATCGAGGCATCCCGCGCTGAACTCGTCGAACGCGGCGTCGAGATCAGCGAGGTCGACGACCTCGGCGGAGTGTTCTACGCCTACTTCGCCGACCCCGACGGCAATACCTGGTGCCTACAGCACATGCCCTGGCGCTGAACCCGAACATGACCTTGTTCTCCGGTAGCGCAGCGGTCGACGTCACCGCCACGCACGGCCTGGACCAGACCCCGGCCGCGTTCGACGACCTGCGGGCCGAGAGCGGCCGGGCGGTCTACGACGTGCGGCGCATTCACCACCCGCGCCGCGGCGACCCGACCCGACCCGACCCGGTGCCGAGCAGCCCCAAGGAGGCGAGATCGGCGGGTGGGTGCGGCGGAACTTCTCCACGATCATCGACGTGCCGTTGTTGGTCGGGCCGATCAGCAGCAGGTTCGGCATCCGCTGCTTGGCCGGCCACGTCAGCAGCTCCTCCAGCCGGGTGATGACGCGAGTGGCGCCGGTGTAGCCGATCCACCTGTCCGCCCGCACGTAGGCCAGCCGCTCAGCCGCGGGGAGCCGCGCTACACGACGGGCCGCCTCATGCAGATGGGTCAGATCCTCCGGGTCGCCGACCTCCAGCTCTCCGGTCACCACTGCTCGATCACCTCGAACGGCTGGGCGGATGCGTCGGCCGCTCGATCACCCTCACCGGCTGGCAGCGTTACCGGTGCCGGTACCGGCCAGGCTGGTACGGCCGAGCGGCGCTGGACCTGCCGCCGCGCCTTGCGGGTGGTGGCGGCCGCGGTGTCGGTGATCTGCCGCATCTGCTCCACCATCGCAAACAGCGCGTGCTCGTCGACCTGGTCGCGGCCGCTCTCACGCAGCCGAGCGACCGCGGCGCGCTGTTCCCACACGCTGATCGGCGGCCGTGACAGCGACCGGTAGGGCACCTGCACGTAGGCGTCCCCGTCCGGGTCCGGAGCCCAGATCCGGGAGATGTCGCGGGGGTCGCGGCGTCGTACGAACTTCTCCAGCCGGTCGCGGCGGGCGATCACGGTCTGAGCGCGTCGCTGAAGTACTGGACGTGGTCGATGGTGAACCCGGTCTTGAACCCAAGGACGCCACCGCTCCGGCACGGCTCAGTGCATTCGGCGTGATGGGGCGAGGATACCGGTGATCTCGGCGACGGCTTCGCCGCCGGGGCGGGTGTAGCGCATGGCGGTGCGGGCTTGTGCCGGGTCTTGGCCATGATGAGCTGGAGCGGGACTTTCTGCTCGCCGAGGTGGGTGGCGGCGGAGCTTGCGTGAGCGGGCTGGCGTCCAATGCTTGGGGCACTCGAAGGGCGAGCAGTCACGGGTGACTCTCCTAGCGTCCTTGCTCCTTGAGTAGGACGCCGAGGTCGCTTCGGATCCAGAGGGTTTCGGGATGGTCCGGCCCCAATACCCGCAACCGACCCTCCAACGCGGTACGAAGGTGACGCTCAGCTTCTGGCAACTGCCTCAGCCCCACAAGCAGGCCACCGAGATTGTGATGGGCCCAGAGGGTTTCAGGGTCGTCAGCGTCGAGCACCCGCAACCGTCCCTCCAAGGTCGCTCGAAGCTCAACCTCCGCCTCCGCAAGCCGCCCCAGACCCCACAGCAGACGGCCAACCTCCTGACGACTGGCCAAAGTCTCGGGGTGATCAGCCCCCAGAACCCGCAACCGACCCTCCAACGCGGCGCGAAGCTCGTACTCGGCGGACGTCTTTCCCTCTACACGGGTGGCCTGGTTCTGCGGCGACGTAGAGGGCTCCATGGCGGTCACACTTCTGGTCTGTCCGGTGCGGTCGGTCTCCACAGCTGTGGTTTGGGGAGATGCAGGCTGATGCCCGAGCAGGGTGAGGAGGACCTCGGTGGCGGTGGGGCGCCGGCTGGGGTCTTTGGCCAAAGCGGCTGCGATCAGGTCTTGGAGGTGTTCGGGTATTCCGTTCAGGTCGGGTTCGTGGTTGACGATCCGCCACATCATGGCGTGGATGGTGTCACCGCCGAAGGCGTGTCGGCCGGTGGCCGCGTAGATCATGGTGAGGGCCCAGGAGAACAGGTCTGTGGGGAAACCTATCCGGCCACCGGTGATCTGCTCCGGCGACATATAGGCGGGAGTGCCGATCAGCCCGCTGGCATCGGTGGCGACGGTGTCCAAAGCGCGGGCGATACCGAAATCGATCACTCTCGGCCCGTCCGGACCCATCAGCACGTTGTGGGGCTTGAAATCCCGGTGCATGATCCCGGCCTGGTGAATCGCCGATAACGCCGAGGCCGTGCCGACCGCCAGCCGTTCCAATGCTCCCTCGTCGCGCGGACCGTCGCGGGCGATCAGATCCTTGAGCGACTCACCAGGAACATACTCGCTCACGATGTACGGGGTGGTCCCGGCGGTGGCGACCTCCAGCACTCGCGCGGTGCAGAACTGGGCGACCCTGCGGGCGGCCTGCACCTCTCGCACAAAGCGTTCGAGGGCCGTGCCATCACCGTTGAACCGGCTGTGCAGGACCTTCACCGCCACCTGGGTCCCGTCCGGAGCCTCACCCAGATAGACCGAGCCCTGACCACCCTCGCCAAGAACCCTGATCAGCCGATACCCGCCGAGCTCGGTGGGAGCACCCTGCGACCATGAGGCCCGAGACACGCCACAACCTCCGCAGGTCAACTACGGGACACGGTCATCTCACCACAGTTGGACGGGAGACAAGCAACGCTGGTTCGGAAGCGAAACAGAAGTCTGCCCTTGCAGCAACGACGCTGGCCGGTCGGCCGAGCCGGGACCGGCCCGGAGAGGCCGCACGCCTGGCAGCGACATCCCCACCATCGTTTATCGGCCGATGGGGCCAGGCACTGGTGTCACCTACGTTGGCAACACTCCGCGCACCTACTTCGAAGATGAGGAAGAAGCCTCGGCGCCCGCCGGCACAGCTTGCGAAGCAGCAGGATCGGCCACCTGGTGGGAACAGGCTGCACGGCGCGTCGGCGAGGCCGCCCGCGAGGCGAAGGGAACGCCAATTGGCGGCCTACCTCGCAGCGGACATGGATCCGGGAGAGATCGACGTAGATGAGGGCGAAGACGTCGACCAACTCGACGATGAAGAGAGCTTCGTGGAGCTGGGAACCGGTCGTTTCCTCGCCGCGCCGGACCTGCCGGTCCCTGCGGACCTGACAAGGTGAACCCAGAGCGGAACCACGATCAGTCCCAGGATCGCCCACCCAACCAACACTCGACCGCCGGCAGGAATGGACAAACGGCCGCAGTACAGGACGTTCGCAAGTTGTGGGGTTCTGGTCTTTGGTCCTGTTCAGGGCTGAGGCCACCGGATGATCATGTGGCGCTAGCGTTTGATCACGGTCCGCATGTGGTCATGTGCTGGTGACAGGAACGCTGGCGGGTCAGGCTGGTCGCCAGGAGAGCGGCCGGTTTCACAGGCATCGACGGTCACGCAATGGGCGGGCTGACGGGCGCTGGACTCCTGCACGGGTCCCGTACTGCTTCGAGTCCGGAGAATTCTGCTCTGCGAGGCTTTGCGCCGCTTCGAATGAGGTTCCCACCGCGGAACGGGGAGGCTTCATGCGCGTGCCAGCCACCGTGATCCTCATTCTGACACTCGTCGCCTGCGGGGGCGGCACGGGGCCTCGCCGCCGGCGACACCCTCGACCAATCCGTCCACCCTCACCACCACACCCTCGGGCACCCCGCCAGCCGTTTCCTCGCCACCAATCAGCTCGGAGCCGCCGACCGGCAGTCCGACATTTCCGGCTCAACTCGTCGCCATTTGGGAGAGCAGCGAAGGAGACGCCACGATCGTGTACCGCTTCTTCCCGGACGGCCGCTATGGCAACGTCTCGATTCTGACGCAGCCCCGGCCTCCGTACGGAATCTTCGAGTTCCGCATCCAGTCCACGGGAATCGCGCAGATCGAGGACGACACGCTGACACTCCAGCCGCGAGAGGGGACCAGAACGCTCAAAGACCCAGAGGACCCGAGTCGTAACGGTCCGTCGACCATTCCACCAACAGCAGGCCCGCAGCGCGACCGTCAAGCTCGTGCCCCGCTGAGCGGGGTCCGCGTGGTCACGGTCCCTCCGCCAACACAAACCTCCATGCACCATGATCATTAATGGGCGAGGCGCTCGGCCGTGGCGAGTGGCAGGCATCGGCACGGAACAACACGCCAACCGGGATGGATGGAGACGGGGCGACACGTTCTGACCATGACCGAGCGCTATGCGACCCGCGGGACGCTTGTTCTCCGGATGGCCGAGGCGTCAAGCTGTGAGCCGAGGAGAGGGGGCCGGCGATGGAGCGAGCCGACGCGATGGTGCTGTTCGGGATCACCGGGAATCTGGCGTACAAGATGCTGCTGCCGGCGTTGTACCAGCTGACGGCGGACGGGGTGCTGGACCAGCCGATCGTGGGGGTCGCCAAGACCGACCTCGACCTGGCCGGGCTGCGAAGTCGGGCCCGTGAGGCCTGCGAGGCCAAGCACGACAAGGTGGACGACGCGGCGTTCGAGAAGTTCGCCGGGAACCTCCGGCTCGTCGCGGGCGACTACACCGACGGCGCCACCTTCGATGCGATCCGCAGTGAGGTCGGCGATGCGGGATTCCTCACTCACTATCTTGCGGTTCCTCCTTCGCTGTTCGCGACGGTCGCCGAGGGCCTGGCCAAGGTCGACCTGAACAGGAACGCCCGGATGGTCGTCGAAAAGCCGTTCGGCAACGACCTGGAGTCGGCGCGGGCGTTGAACGCCGAGTTGCTGAAGTTCTTCGACGAGGACCATCTGAGGCGCGTCGACCACTTCCTCGGGAAGGAGCCGATCGAGGACCTGCTGATGTTCCGGTTCGAGAACATGCTCCTGGAGCCGATCTGGAACCGTCACTACGTCGACAACGTGCAGATCACGATGGCCGAGGACTTCGACGTCGCCGACCGAGGCTCGTTCTACGACGCCAACGGCACGATCCGCGATGTCGTCCAGAACCACCTTCTGCAGATCCTCGCGCTCCTGGCCATGGACACGCCGCCGTCGACCGACTCACGCGCCTTCATCGACGAGAAGTGGCGGGTGCTGCGCGCCGTCGAGGCCGTCGCGCCCGGCGATGTCGTCCGCGGCCAGTACGACGGCTACCTCGCCACCGAAGGCGTCGGTGAGGGTTCGACCACCGAGACCTACGCCGCGCTGTGCCTGCGCATCAACAACTGGCGCTGGGCCGGCGTCCCGTTCTACATCCGCTCCGGTAAGGCACTGGGCACCACCGATCTGGAAGTGGTCGCCCAACTCCGCACCCCGCCCATCAGCTTCTTCGACGGCGCCCCAGAGCCCAATCTGATCCGCTTCCGCATCCAGCCCGATGCGGGGGTCACATTCGACCTGCTCGCCAAGGTCCCCGGGCGCGACAGCACCCGGCAAGTCCCGCTCAGCGTGGACTTCACCAAGGTCCTGGGCCCGATGGAAGCGGCCTACCAGCGCATCCTCACCGACGCGATGACCGGCGACCCCCGCCGCTTCGTCCGCTTCGACCTGGCCGAAGAATCCTGGCGCATCATCCAGCCCGTCCTCGAC